>CAYMWM010000034.1:0-32415 GCA_964394185.1 uncultured Smithella sp. | reverse complement strand
GGGACGCGATTCGTAAATAATGCCGATAACTCCCAAAGGGATGCGCATCCTGCCGACCAAAAGTCCGTTGGGTCTGCGCCACATGGAAGTAACCTTTCCGACAGGATCGGGAAGTGCAGCCACTTCTCTCAATCCCTGGGCCATCTGTTCAATCGTCGATTGTTTGAGTGTCAAACGATCCAGCATGGCACGTGAAATACCTGATTTTTTAGCCCCTGCCACATCTTTGGAATTTTCATCCAAAAGAAATTTCGATTTTTTTTCCAGTTCTTCAGCCATGCTCAAAAGAGCCTTGTTCTTTTGAGTCTCACTGATGCGGGAAAGTTTTTGCGCCGAAAGCTTCGCGTCCCTAGCAATTTGCAGCACAGAATTTTTTATATCCACGATATATTCCTTAAAAATACACTTGCATTTTCTTGTATATTATTGATAAAAACTGCCCCGCTTAAAGAATTATGTTGTAAACGTTATATGTTTTTATCTTCAAGCAATAAGATGTACCGATGTCAATCTACAAGACAAAAGTTTACGTGTCAAGACCTTTGCCCAAACATAAAAGATCATGAGCAGAATACAAATAAAAGCCGGTAAAAAAATCTATCAAATCATCAAGGATGGCGGTTTCAACTTCAATTCCGTTTCCACTTATTTCGGACCGGCGGTGGGGCCCCGCTGGCTTGTCGCCAGCGGATTTGATTTGACTCTGCTTAAGGGAGGCTTTCTGGGACGTACCAAACCGGCTCAACTGGTGGGCGCATCCGCGGGAGCGTTTCGCTTTGCTGCCTGGCTCC
This sequence comes from uncultured Smithella sp., assembly GCA_964394185.1. GTDB lineage: Bacteria > Desulfobacterota > Syntrophia > Syntrophales > Smithellaceae > Smithella. The sequence goes on along the minus strand of CAYMWM010000034.1, from coordinate 31,624 downwards.
AGCCGGAGGCCCTGCAATCCTATCAGAAGCTTCTGGATGCCTACATCAATGTGTACTACACCCGGAAAGACACACCGGCAACCGGGCTTGCGAAAGTTACCGGCATTGTCAATGAATATCTGGAGGACGACGCGCTATCCTTCGCGCTGGCCAATAAAAAATATCGTCTCGTCATCATTACCGCCCGAACGCGCGGCATGATCGCTTTCGAAAATCACTGGATACAAAAAACGGGTTTGATCCTATGTCTTGTTTTTAATTATTTCAGCCGGAACAATATTTATAAATTCGCTGACAGAGTGGTTTTTTATAACGCTTCCAAACCGCCGGCATTCTGTCTTAAACCATCATTTAGAGGGAGTTATGTTCCGTTAAATGAGGTTAATTTTAAATACGCCGTGCTGGCCTCCGGCGCCATTCCTCTGGTCATTGAAGGTGTACGTGATATTTTTGGCGCTCCCCGCGGCGTTTACCGCGATGGCGGCCTGATTGATTATCATCTGACGCACCAATTTGCCACCAAAGAAAACGAAATCGTGCTTTTCTTTCATCATGAGGAAAGAATTGTTCCCGGCTGGCTGGATAAAAAAATCACGCGCCGCATACCGGCAGCGCACACCTTAAATAATGTTTTAATGGTTTTTCCCTCACAAAGCTTTATTGAAAGTCTTCCTGGAGGGAAAGTGCCCGACCGCACTGACCTGGTCACCTTTATTGATGATCCGATAACCAGGATAAACAACTGGCGCAAATCTGTGGAATTGTCCGCGCCGCTGGGCGAAGACTTTCTGGAGCTGGTGGAAAGCGGAAAGATAAAAGATGTCGTGGAAAAATTGTAGGGAGTAAGTTGAAAAAAGCGGAGAAAGGATTTAACATTTCTTTTTTTCACTCCCGTTTTCTCACTCCTTACGCCTCGTGTATGGTAAGAATATGATGATTCAGGCCCTTCTCGATTTGTACAAATCCTGCACGCTTTGTCCGCGCACCTGCCGGATTGACCGGACAAAAAACGAGCTGGGATATTGCCGTCTGCCTGCCGATATCATCATGGACTGCGCACTGGCCCATCACGGTGAAGAGCCTCCTCTTTCCGGCATGGGAGGGGCCGGTACGATATTTTTTTCGTCGTGCAACCTCCGCTGTATCTATTGTCAAAACTATCAAATTTCCCACAGCGCCAAAGGGCTCCATTTGACGGTTTTGGAACTGGCAAAGGTCATGCTGGATCTCCAAAAAAAAGGTTGTCACAATGTCGAACCGGTGACTCCGACACCGCAAACACCGCTCATTATGGAAGCTCTGTGCATGGCGCGCATGCAGGGGCTTACCGTACCGTTTGTCTACAACTGCGGCGGCTATGAAAATCCTGACGTAATCCGCATGCTGGACGGGGTGGTGGATATTTATCTTCCCGATTTTAAATACGGTCTGGAAGAGGACAGCATTATGTTTTCCTCCGCGCCCGGATATCCCCGTTTTGCCCTGAATTCCCTGAAGGAAATGGTGAAACAGGTTGGCGATGATCTGGAGTTGAAAAATGGCGTCGCTCAAAGAGGAGTCATTATCCGTCACCTCGTTTTGCCGGGCAGAATAGAAAATTCCAAAGAAGTTTTAAGATTGATAAAAGAGGAAGTCTCCGCAAACGTTTTCTTGAGTCTGATGTCCCAGTACACGCCTATTGCTAAAGCGCGCAACCATCCGGTTTTAAAACGCAGAATCACCAGGAACGAATACGAACAGGTTCTGGATTATGCTCTTGATTTGGGCTTCGATAATGTTTTTATACAGGAAGTCAATGACTTCGAACTGACGCCGGATTTCGATCGGGAAAATCCGTTTGATTAATAGAGGATATATCATGCCCCACGACCTACAAAAAATTTACGATCACTTTGCCAAAGCTTACGATAAAAATCGTGGTTTATTCGACATGACCGATGTAATTGCCGACTTTCACAAAAGATTACCCGGCAGGCCGGGTCACTTGCTTGATTTGGGCTGCGGCGCGGGCGAACCTTTTCCGGCGTATTTTATTCAACAGGGCTGGTGGGTGACCGGCGTGGACTTTTCTCAAAAGATGCTGGAAATGGCTCATCAATATCAGCCTTCGCTCAAAACAATACAGGCCGACATTTGCGACGCTGATTTTCCCGACGAACAGTTTGACGCGGTCACAGCCATTTATTGTCTTTTTCACATTGAATACAAAAAGCATCAAGAAATTTTCCGGAAAATCCATCGTTGGTTAAAACCGGGCGGCAAATTTCTTTTCACCTATGCCACCAAAGAATATACAGGCGCGGAAATTTTTAACGGCTATAAGGACTTTATGGGTGAACAATTATTTTATAGTCACACAACGCCTGATAAACTGACCGCTAATCTGGAATCTGTCGGCTTCATGATAGAATCATCACAATACCGCGATATTGGATCAGAAACATTTCTCTGGCTCACCGCCGTCAAACCATAATGGATTGCTTTTGTTGACGTATGGCTGTTATCGGAGAGTCTGACGTTCAGGGAACGTTGAAAACTTCCACTCCCTTGGGGGGCTGGAACCGGAACAATTTATCCGCAAGTCCCGTATCGATGGAAATATTGGAAAATTTCAGCGTTGTGGAATTGCCCAAAGCATCATTAAAACTCAACTGCAACATAAGATAATTATTTTTATCAATTGTCAGTTTCACCAAATCGCAGGCGGCCGCCTTTTGCTTCGGGGTCAACAAAAGTAAATAATTACCGTCTGTGTCAACGGACTTAGGCTCGGCATATTTTATGACGAACTCATCTTTTAATTTTCCGGTGCCTGCAAAAAAATTAATTAACAGTTTCGATTGAAAAATACTGTCCGATTTCTGAGTGTAAACAACCTTCTCTCCCGCAAGATAAAGCCAGGCCGTCTGGGAGTTTATCACCAGCTTTTTACCTTTCGGTTTTGAGTAATCCCAAAGCATCATCTTCGGATTTTTAAAGAAAACTTTGCCCTCTTCTCTTTCCGTTTTCTTGATCGATTTGATAGTCGCCTCCTGAACGAAATCAGCTTTCAGGTCTTTTGTTTTCTCATAAGCACTTTGAAGGTTTTGCGCGACATTGCCAACAGGCGGAAGTTCTTCAGAAAAAACACAACAAGGGACAGCGAACCACGATATAATCAAGAAAAGAATGATTCCCGATACTGTAAATAGCTTATTAATTTTGAAAATATTTTTTATCATTTTCATAAAAAAACCTGCCCTGTATGGCATATTTTTTTCTGTACAGTTTATATCTATCCTGACTTTTATGGCACCAATGGCTTGGGACGCAAAGCCTGTTAGCAAGTATTTGATTATATTGGATATTTTAATTGCCCAATCCTTGGGCAATTTGGTGTAAAATCGCAACAATTACATACTTACAGCGCTTATCAACAATGTTTTCCACAGTCTTGTGGAATACAAATCCCCGGACGCATTTTCGGGAGCAATCACTCAAAAATTATCTTTTTCAGCGTTTCTTGCCATTGGCAATTTTTAACCGCCATCCGAAGGGATCGTCCTTCAATCCGTATTGAATTTGCAGAATTTCATTGTATAACTTTTCCGCAATTTCTCCAGTCTTGCCACCGTTAATCGCGTAATCCTTACCACGGAAATGAATTTGACCGACAGGCGAAACAATTGCCGCTGTTCCGGAAGCAAACGATTCCTTCAATAAACCATTCCGTGATGAAGCGATAACCTCGTCGATAGAGATTGGCCTTTCCACGACTTTTATTCCCAAATGTTTGGCCAGAGCCAAAACCGAATTTCGTGTAACACCCGGCAAAATGGATCCACCCAGGGGAGGCGTGGTTAACTCATCACCGATAAGGAAAAAGATATTGCTGGTACCCACTTCTTCCACATATTTCTTTTCGACTGAATCCAGCCAGAGAACCTGCGTGTAGCCCAAATTTGTCGCGATTCTACTCGCATAGAGACTGGCGGCGTAATTACCGGCGGCCTTGACGTGACCTATTCCGCCGCGAACCGCGCGCACATATTCCTCTGAAACATACATTTTCGTCGGAGAAAATCCCTGCGGATAATACGCGCCCACCGGTCCGACGACGATAAAAAACAGATATTCATTGGCCGGATGAACGCCCAGTGCCGCTTCTGTCGCAATCATGGTCGGACGGATATACATGGATGTTCCTGCTCCATGAGGAATCCAGTCTTTTTCCAGAAGCACCAGTTTTTTGATGGCTTCCAGAATGAAATTTTCATCGATTTGCGGCATACAGAGCCTTTCCGCGGACGAATTCATCCTTTTGATATTTTCCATCGGGCGGAAAAGATATATTTCGTCCTTCGGACCGCGATAAGCCTTGAGACCTTCGAATATTTCTTGGCCATAATGCAAACACATGGCCGTCGGATCTAACGTAATCGGGCGATACGGTTCAATAATCGGATCATACCAGCCCTTACCATCCTTATATTTTACATTAAAAAAATGGTCGGAAAAAATCTTGCCGAAACCAAGCTTTGATTCATCAGTGGGTTTGTTTTTTCTTTTTCTAAGCGATGCTTTCTTGATTTTAATTTCCATGGATGCCTCTTTCACCAGGCTGCTGCCACATGATTCTCGTCCCGGACGTCGGTCTGGTTATAAAATTTTTTTTACACATATCACTAAATTAAACCTCTATCAAGACTTCGATATTGAATTGCTTCGGCAATATGCGAAGGCCTGATAGATTCATCATTTTCCAAATCGGCTATTGTGCGGGAAACTTTTAATATTCTGTTTACCGCACGGGCGCTCAAGCCTAGTTTTTCAATAGCCATTTCAATGAGTTTGTGAGATTCTTCATCAATCCGGCAGAAATCATGAATCTGTTTTTCCGTCATCCGGGCGTTGCACAAAACGCCGTTCGAGCCGTAACGTTTTTTCTGCAAGTCACGCGTCTTATTCACGCGTTCCCTGACAGCCGCGGAAGATTCGCCGATTTCTTTATCGGAAAGCGCCCGGTATTTAACCGATGGAACTTCAATATGCAAATCAATCCTGTCAAGCAGAGGCCCTGATATTTTGGACTGATACTGACGGATTTGCTGGGGCGTGCAGCGGCAGGTATGGATGCGGTCCCCGAAATAACCGCACGGGCAGGGATTCATCGCCGCCACTAGCATGAATTTCGCGGGAAACGAAGCCGTGACCGAAGAGCGCGTAATGGTCACCGTTCCATCCTCCAGAGGCTGGCGCAGGGCTTCCAAAGCATTTTTTTTGAACTCTGGCAGTTCATCCAGGAAAAGAACTCCTAAATGCGCAAGGCTTATTTCTCCCGGACGCGGCGTCTGGCCGCCACCGACCAGACCAGCATCGGATATCGTATGATGAGGCGAACGGAAAGGACGCACGGCCACCAATGTTTCTTCCTTATTCAAAAAACCGGCGATGGAAAACACCTTCGTGACTTCAATCGCTTCATCAAAGGAAAGATCTGGCAAAACAGTCGGCAATCTTTTCGCCAGCATGCTTTTCCCCGAACCGGGCGGCCCGATCATCAGAATGTTATGACCGCCTGCCGCCGCTATTTCCAGCGCCCTTTTTGCCTGTTTTTGCCCCTTGATTTCGTTAAAATCCAGATCGTATTTATTTGATTTTTGAAAAATACTGTCTATATCCAGAGAAAACGGTTCGATACCGCTTCGTCCTCCCAAAAATTCCACAACATCAGGCAAGGTTTTCACCGGGTAGACATTAATTCCTTTCACCATGGCCGCTTCCGAGGCGTTGTCTTCAGGAACAAAGACCGATTTAATGCCATTTTCCTTCGCCTTGAAGGTCGCGGGTAAAACACCGCTTACTCCTTTAATGCTGCCGTCAAGAGATAACTCTCCAATAAAAAAACAATCGTTCAAATCCGATTCCGTAATCAATTCTTCCGCAGCAAGAATACCCACGGCAATAGGAAGATCAAAACCCGTTCCCTCTTTTTTAATATCAGCGGGGGCCAGATTAATGGTTACATGGCTCCTAGGGAAGCGATAGCCGGAATTTTTTATGGCTGCTTTGATTCTGTCTCTACTTTCTTTCACCGAAGCATCGGGCAAACCGACAGTGGCAAATTGAGGAAGGCCCTGTGATGTGTCCACCTCCACAGACACAGGATACGACTCCATACCAATGACGCTCATGCTATTGACTTTAACGAACACCACGACTTCTTTCTTTACATATTGATTTTTTTGAGATACTAACCAATAGGAATATTTATATCAAGATATTTTCTAAATAATATTTATTCCAGTTATCAACCATAAAAAAAACCATTAAAAATATTATTTACGTTTCTTGACTCATTAATTGGCCTATGCTAAGCAATACCAAAATCAATTGATTCAATAATGAATTCCGTAATACAATAATGAAATGAAAAAATTATCCCATATTAATGACAAAGGTGATGTCCAGATGGTGGATGTCACAGCCAAGGTTGAAACTTTGCGTAGAGCGAAAGCGCGTTCAATTGTAAAAATGGATGCCCGCACACTGGAATTAATAGAAAAAGGACAGATTGTAAAAGGAAATGTCCTTACAACAGCGAAAATTGCCGGTATTATGGCTGCAAAAAAAACAGGGGAACTGATTCCTCTTTGTCATCCTCTGGAATTGACCTCAGTGGACCTGACGTTAAGTATTAATAATAAAAATTCGCAGATTGTGATAGAATCTGTTGTGCAAAATTCGGGGAAAACCGGAGTGGAAATGGAAGCGCTGACAGCGGTAAGCGTTGCCGCACTTACAATATACGATATGTGCAAAGCCGTAAATAAAAAAATAATAATCAGCGATATCATGCTTCTGGAGAAAAGCGGTGGTAAAAGCGGATCTTTCATCAGAAATGAATAAAGCTGTCTCAAGTAATTATTTCTATCTTATCTAATGGAATTTTGTCAGGACATGAAAAATGGAGCAGAACGTTTTTAAAATTAAAAAGGCCTTTCTTGTGCCCTTCTTCTTGATTATCGCACTTCTGGGAGTTTTATTATTGTTGAGCCTATTTAAAGGTCAGATGTGGGAAAAAATAATTCTGTCCATGTTCTTTGCCGGTGCCATTATAGTCGGAATAGAAGCGGCAAAAAGAGTAATTATCTTAAACCAGGATGGGCTTAAATTAAAAAAGTTTTTCCATATAAAGAATGTTATCTGGCAGGATGTTACTCATCTGGCAGTTGTAGAACTGAACAAAAAAGTCTTCTTTTTATTAACGACAACCAAAGGTTTTTATTTTTTCTCCAATTTGTTTGAAAATCACGCTTTACTTATTCGTTCCATTGTGAATAAGATTAATACTGAAAAAGTAGAAATAGAAGTTAAAAATTATCTGGATCATCCTGTTGAGCGACGTTCTCTAATAGTAATCTGCTGGCTGACTGTACTAATTATTATTGCTTTCATAATTTTAAAACTTTTATCAGCTTAAATTAATACCGATATTTTTAGATAAAGCTTACAAATTATTTTTTTGGAAAGGAGTTGGCATTTAAAAAATGCGGTCGAAAAAGAAAATTAAATCGGAATTAGTCATGAAAGTCAAGGTAACCCCCTATGCAGCTGTTGAAGAAATAATGGAAAAGAAACTAGAAGATATTGCCACAATTTTATCATCTTCCGGTGATCGCAAAAGCAAACTTTACGAAGACGTTATGACGATTGTGGAAAAGGGATTGTTTAAAATAGCTCTTCGCCGGTCAAATGGCGTAAAAAGTTCTGCTGCTATTTTTTTGGGCATTAACCGCAACACTTTCACCGATAAAATGGCCAAACTGGGCATCAACTGCGAAAAAAGTAAATAGTTTTCCCGATATTTTGTTCTGGCATCGCAAAAAAAATCAGATACGATAATTACATTATAATCTATCAGATTCAGGAGTCGAAAAACCTCTATGGCTCAAGCTGCAAATCCTGCCAAGCATCAGGACAATGTAATAATGATATATAAAAAAATACCAAAATTCATAAAAAGAATCTTCTCTTTTATTATTAATTGCCACATTTTGATTGGTATCAATCCTGATGGGATTGATACACCCTCAATCATTTTTTTTCCGCTTCTTCCGGCACAGATTAATTGCGGTTTTGCCGGTTTAATGACATGCAAAATAAAGAAGAAATCTTCGGGACTTAAAGCCGAGCTCTCGTTTATTGATTTGTGGAAAAAGGTTCAAAATGCCGGTTTACAGACGATATTCGCTGTGGGGAAAACCCCGGCAAACTATTTAAACGGCATCGAAACCCTTCAGGCCATGGAAACGGCAATTCATGAGCTCAAACATGAAGACGCACAGACATATTTGTTTTTTCAGACAGACAAAGCCGCAGATTTGTCCCACACCGCCGGACAAATAAAAATTTTTCTGTCGGATGAGGAGAAACTTCTTGAAGATAAGGCCTCAAGTATCAACTCTGCTGATCTGGAACTTATTAACAGCCGGCTTATCCTGCTCAAAGATATCTGCTGGATGCTGGAAAAGGATATTCTTGCCAATCTTGAAAAAATCTTAAAACTCTCCGGCGCAAAAAAAGTATCGGCGCTCAATCCCGCAGCATTCCGGAAATACAGGAAACTGAATCTTCTACTAAATGCACTGGATCGACTGGAAGTCCGGGGACGTGACTCCGCAGGAATCCAGTTAACCTTCGTGTTGAAAGACGCGAAAATGCTGGAGAAAATAGTTTCACAGATCCGTGAAAAGGAATGGAATGACGATTATCAGCGGCGGACGCAAAAAGACGACCTGTTGAACAAATCTATTTTCATTTCAGCAGGTCGGAAAAACAATTCCGGCATCTGTGTTACATTCACTTATAAAACTTTTTCGATTGTCGGAGAACTGGGACGCAATGTCAGCGAATTGAGACATTTTATTCAAAATGATCAAATTCTACAGTCTTTTGCCGTCGCAGAATCGGTTTGTGAAACAACACTGACTCATACACGCTGGGCTTCCGTCGGTTCCATTACCGAGGGAAATTGTCATCCGGTAAATAATTATAAGACAACGGCATTAACAAACACTTTCCCCTTATATCCCGGCATGGATGCCCAAATCAATGTGGTTCTGAATGGCGATATTGATAACTATCAGACTCTACGGCAGGACATAGAGAAAACAAGCGAACTGATCGCTCCGGAAGTTACGACGGATACCAAAATTATTCCCCTGCAAATTGAAAAATATCTGCTGGAAGGGAAAAATCTGACGGACGCGTTTCGCCTGGCCCTCAATGATTTCGAAGGATCGCATGCCATCGCGATGACCAGCAATCTGGAACCGGGAAAAATGTTTCTGGCACTCCAGGGCAGCGGCCAGGCTATTTATGTGGGAGTCAATGCCGATCAATACATGTTTTCTTCCGAGCTTTACGGTCTTGTGGAAGTCATGCCCCGTTTCGTCAAGATGCGCGGCGAAGCAGAAAACGGCAAAGTCATTGGACAAATGTTCGTCATCGACCAGCAAAGCGGCTCAGGCATAAAGGGCATTACAGCCTGCACGTACGATGGCACGGCCATTCATCTCACAGACCATGATTTGCAGACCGCGGAAATTAATACACGGGACATTGACCGCAGTGATTATCCCCATTATTTCCTCAAAGAAATTTCCGAATCAGCCATGTCCATTAAAAGAACCATGCGAGGAAAATATCGCATCACATCACCCAATCAAGCTCCGATGCAGGTTATGTTCAATCTGGGAGAGGACATCATTCCCGGCTCCGTTCGTGATGGTCTTAAAAATGGCTTCATTAAAAACATCATCGTCATCGGTCATGGAACGGCCGCTGTAGCCGGACAGGCAGTAGCCGACGCTCTGTCCCATTACCTCAAAGGCAAGGGCATCAACATTCTTTCACGTGTCGCGTCGGAATTGAGCGGGTTCGGATTGAAGAACGATTTATCCGACACGCTCGTCATCCCCATATCGCAATCGGGGACAACAACCGATACCAACCGCGCCGTGGCCATGGCCAAAGAACGCGGCGCATATATTATTGCTATTGTCAACCGCAGGCAATCGGATATTACCGCCAAATCGCACGGCGTATTCTATACCAGCGATGGACGCGATATTGAAATGTCTGTTGCTTCCACCAAAGCCTTTTACGCCCAGATTATAGCGGGACAGGTGTTGTCCCTTTATTTTGCTCAACTTCTGGGGACACGAAATGAAAACGACATTGCCGAAACGTTGCGCCACCTCGAATCGGCCCCGCGCCTGATGGATCGGATTTTCTCAAAACACGACGTCATTGCCGCATCCGTTAAAAAAACGGCAAACAAACGTTACTGGGCGATTGTGGGAAGCGGTCCCAACAAGGCGGCAGCCGATGAAATTCGTATTAAGCTCAGCGAACTGTGCTACAGAACTATTTCTTCCGATATCGTTGAAAACAAGAAACATATCGATCTGTCCGCCGAGCCACTGATTCTTGTTTGCGCGTCGGGCAATCCTCAGCCTGTAATGGAAGATGTTGTCAAGGACGTTGCTATTTTTAAAGCGCATAAAGCGGCGGTCATTGTTTTTGCCGATGAGGGAGACCATCGATTTGTCCAGATCGCTGACGCAGTTATCGACATACCGGTTGCCCCTTCCCCCCTGCACGTCATTTTAAACACAATGGCCGGTCATTTATGGGGTTACTACGCCGCTTGCGCCATTGACGAAGAGGCAAAAATATTCCGTGAATTTCGCGGGCGCCTGGCCACGGAATTAACACAAAGGATGCAAAAAAAATTATCCATTTTTGATACGATCGCCGACGTTTCGTTCCGCCGCATCATCAATGATTTCTACTCTTTGTTTAATGACCACCGGCTGAAAGGAGCATTTGGCGTCATGGAAGCAAGAACCATAGCCAATCTGCCGCTCCTGCTGAAATATGCAACCGGCAAACTACCGCTGCAGGATATGCGTCAGGAATTCAGCATAGAAACGAATCCGGCCAGTCTGTTTGATCTGCTGGACGCGACACTGGGCGCCGCCATTGATGAACTCGCACGTCCGATCGATGCCATACGCCATCAGGCTAAGACGGTTACGGTGGGCACCAGCCGGAAAGAAAAAGAAGTCAAAGGCATTATTTTCGACCTGCTGGAAACACTTCATTTCTCCACAAAAAATTTAACCTATCGTGAAATCCATGCCATCAACCGCATTCAGCCGGCAATCGATAATATCCGGGGATACACGGTTTACGATGTCAGCGGTCTTGATGAACAGGGAAATCCCACGGAAAATTCCATGATTGTTATCCGCGCCAAGGGCGGAACGGCTGCGAACATGCAATCGCGGGCAGACCAGGCCACCGCGCTGATGGGCACGAAAAGAATGATCGTCAGTGCCGGTCATACCTACGTCGGCAAAGGCAAGTCAGACTCCATGCCCATTGTGATTATCCCGTTGCTGGGAGACAGTAATGTCGTGAGCCATCTCCTTTTGCTGCATATCAATTACAATGAAACTTTACCGTTGAAAGATAAAATTAGAACACTGGGATATCGTTACCATGATATACGAAATCTCATCACGGAATTTAATATTCCGTGGCAGGATGAATATTTGGAAACTTTTTCCCTGGAAGAACTGTTCAGCGAATCCATTGAATCCATTGCAGGACAAATCAAATCCCGGTTCGGCAACCATTAGACGGTTTGTAAAACATCCCGCAGCAACAAATATTATATAAATAATCCATCCCGAAGTTGAATGCATTGGTTTACCACCTGATCAGCAATATCATTATAAATATTTTATATTATTAGCTAATATTTGATATTCCATTGCCATCCGGTTGGTTTTATGGCCGGCAACTGATTCAATATTGCGTCTTTTTTTATAAAATTGATACTATTTTTATTTGACAATATTGTATTTTATCAGTAGGAATACGGCAAACGGTTGCCGTTTGCTATATTAACCAATTTTTTGATCCGTGAGATGCAGAAAATGAAACAACTATTTAATCCTGAAGATATTGAAAGAAAGGTCATTCTGATTCTGAAGATTCTCAATGAAAGTGCGGAATCTCTGGGGGCGCGTGTCATTGCGCGCAAGATGAAGGAACATGGGATTCAGCTCAGCGAAAGAACTGTCCGCTATCACCTCAAACTGATGGATGAAAGAGGGTTGACCAAACTTGTCGGACGCCGCGACGGCAGAATTATCACCGCTCTGGGACTCGATGAAATCAACAATGCCCGCGTCCGCGATAAAATCAGTCTCTCCATTTCCCGCATTGATGTTCTCTCATTTAAAACAACTTTCGATATTAAAAAACGCCGCGGCCTTGTGCCTGTGAACATTTCCCTTTTCCCTCAAAAACAATTCAGCAAAGCCCTTACGATCATGAAACCGGTCTTTAAGAAAAAGATTGCCGTATCCGATCTTGTTGCCGTTGCCTCGGCAGGGGAAAAGCTGGGAGATCTAACCGTTCCTGAAGGTAAAATCGGTTTCGCTACGATTTGCGGTATTATTATTAATGGTGTCCTTTTAAAACATGGTATTCCAATTGATTCCAAATTCGGCGGCATCCTTCAGGTCAGAAACGGAGAGCCCCTAAGATTTGTCGAACTGATTAATTACTCCGGTTCATCGCTTGATCCTTCCGAAATATTTATTCGTGGTAAAATGACATCCGTCAGGGAAGTGGTAAAAAAAGGCGAAGGAAAGATTCTGGCCAATTTCAGGGAAATACCGTCGCTCAGCCGAACGCTTGTAGAAGATCTTGTTGCAGATTTCAACAAAGTCGGAATCGGAGGGGTTCTTTCCATAAGCACCATTGGAAATCCCATCTGCCAGACCGAAGTGGATATGAACAAAGTGGGCATGATTCTTGTAGGTGGCCTCAACCCCGTCGCTGCTGCTTACGAAGAAGGTTTTGACGTTGATAACAAAGCGATGTCCACGGTGATGGAATATGAGAATCTCTGCAGTATCGAAGAGCTGTAGGGGAACTTATTAAACACAGCATTTATGTAAATTACATAAAAAATAACATTATTTTTAGGAGGATCAAATCATGTCAGTCATCAAAGATGTTATCGCCAAAGTCAAACAAATAGACCCAAATCAGCCGGAGTTTCATCAGGCTGTTGAAGAAGTAATGGAGACATTGGAGCCCACAGTAAAAAAGCATCCGGAATTTGTCAAAGCCAATATTTATGAGCGCATTGTGGAACCGGACAGAGCCATGCAGTTCAGAGTTCCCTGGGTTGATGACAAAGGCAAGGTCGTCGTCAACCGCGGTTTCCGCGTTCAGTTCAATAACGCTATCGGCCCCTACAAGGGCGGACTGCGTTTCCACCCCTCGGTCAATCTCAGCATCATCAAATTTCTGGGATTTGAACAAATTTTTAAGAATTCTTTGACCACTCTGCCCATGGGCGGAGCAAAAGGCGGTTCCGATTTCGATCCTAAGGGGAAATCGGATGGCGAAGTCATGCGTTTCTGCCAGTCCTTTATGCGTGAATTATTCCGTCACATCGGCGCCGATGTTGACGTTCCCGCAGGTGATATCGGTGTAGGCGGACGCGAAATCGGATATTTATACGGCTATTACAAAAAAATCCGCAATGAGCATACAGGCGTTCTTACCGGAAAGGCAATGGCCTACGGCGGAAGTTTGATTCGTCCCGAAGCAACCGGTTACGGCGCAACCTATTTCGCCGCTGAAATGCTGGCGACGCGCAAGCTGGATTTCAAGGGCAAGACGGTAGCCATCAGCGGCGCGGGCAATGTCGCGCAATATGCGGTAGAAAAAGTCAATCAGTTGGGCGGCAAGGTCATTTCTCTTTGCGATTCAACGGCAACCGTCATTGATGAAGCCGGAATTGACGACAAGAAGTGCAACTACGTGCTGGATCTGAAAAACATCAAACGCGGCCGCATATCCGAATATGCCGACAAATACAAATCCACCTGTTTCGAAGGCAAAAACGTTTGGGATGTTATTCGTGAACAGGGCATTAAAGTTGATATCGCCCTGCCCTGCGCGACACAAAACGAAATTAACGCCAAGAATGCAACGGCTCTCGTCAAGAACGGCTGTATCTGCGTATCCGAAGGAGCTAATATGCCTTCCACTCCCGAAGCCATCCAGATTTTCCAGGATAAGAAAATTCTTTACGGTCCCGGCAAAGCAGCCAACGCCGGCGGTGTGGCCACATCCGGACTGGAAATGAGCCAGAACAGCATGAGACTTTTATGGACACGTGAAGAAGTGGACAACCGCCTGCAGATTATTATGAAAAGCATTCACAAAAACTGCTATGATACGGCGGAAGCTTATGGTAAGAAAGGTGATTACGTTACAGGCGCAAACATTGCCGGCTTCACCAAAGTTGCCGAATCTATGCTGGCATACGGTATAGTATAATCTCATAGCAAAACAGGGAGACTTCATGGATTTTGAGCCGAAATCCCATGAAAAAATAAAACGGCTGATTAAAAAAGGCGTGAACATTTCCAATCCCGGAACGGTCGACATTGGTGGTGACATCAATGTCGACCGGATTTCGGGAAAGGATGTTACGATATATCCGGGATGCCGGATTTACGGCAGTAAAACAGTTATCTCACCGGGATGCCGGATCGGATATGAAGCACCGGCAACTATTGAAGATTGTCAACTCGGACCCCATGTTGAATTAAAAGGCGGTTTTTTCAGCAAATCGGTCTTTCTGGAAAAAGCCGGCATGGGAATGGGCGCTCACGTCCGGGAAGGATGTCTTCTTGAAGAAGAAGCCAGCGGAGCGCATTCGGTCGGATTGAAACAAACCATTTTATTTCCTTTTGTAACACTCGGAAGTCTCATTAACTTCTGCGACTGTCTAATGGCAGGCGGCACCAGCCGCAGCAATCATAGCGAAGTCGGAAGTTCCTATATCCATTTCAACTTTACCCCTGATGCCGATAAAACGACACCATCCTTAATTGGCGATGTAGCCCGGGGAGTTATGTTAAATAATCCCCCCATTTTTCTGGGCGGGCAGGGCGGAATCGTCGGTCCGGTTCGTCTGGGATACGGCAATGTTGTGGCGGCGGGATCCATTTTAAGAAAGGATTACCCCGGAGACAATCAACTGATATTTGACTTGCCGAAAGACCCGGGCAATCGTGATTTTATCCCGGCAGCTTATCCCAACCTTCGACGGATGCTGGAAAATAATATTATTTATCTAGCAAACATCAAGGCACTAACCCAGTGGTATATTAACGTGAGAAAACCGTTTTTTGAAGCCCATGAATTTGGTTCATTCATATATGCCGGGGCATTAGACAAACTTATGATTGCCCAAAAAGAGCGCCTCAGCAGACTCAAGACAATGGCGCAAAAAGCGGCAGCCACAACGCCCAAAAATCTTAAAGCAAAAGCCCTTAATGAAAGAAATGTTTTTAACGAAAACTTCACCAATATTGAAGCAATCTTGAACGCTGATATTCAAGATGCCAAAATAGAAAAATCCGCAGAAGCATTTCTTAAAGAATTCAGGCAATCCTCTGTACATGATCGCAGACAATACATTGAAATCATTCAAAAACTTTCTCCGAAAATCTCCGCAAATGGTGTCAAATGGCTTCAAGGTATTGTGAATTATTATTGCCAAAGAATATCATCCGTGATACCTTCCATAAAATTATTCAAAGCATTTTAGTTTGATGAAGACGGAAATTACTCATGGGCAAATTATTTGGAACCGACGGGATCAGAGGAGAATCAAACCGCTATCCGATGAACGCGGAAACAGCCTTTAAAGTCGGCCAAACCGTAGCCTATCTCTTCAAAAGAAACAGCCATCGTACCAAAGTCGTTATCGGAAAGGATACCCGCATTTCCGGATACATGCTGGAAAGCTCTCTGGAAGCCGGCATTACCTCCATGGGAGGCGACCCCTATCTGGTCGGTGTTCTGCCCTCTCCCGGTATCGCCTTTATTACACAGAGTATGCGCGCAGATGCGGGCATCGTCATTTCCGCATCCCATAATCCCTATCAGGACAACGGATTAAAAATATTTGACGCCAACGGGTTCAAGCTGACCGATGCACAGGAAAATGAGATTGAAGGTTTGATTCTCGGGGATAAGCTCAACGGATTTTTGCCCCAAGCAAGCGACATGGGCAAAGCCTTGCGCATCAATGACATTCACGGCAGATACATTGTTTTTCTGAAAAACACTTTTCCCCGCGAGCTGTCAATGGAAGGAATGAAAATTGTACTGGACACATCCAACGGAGCAACATACCAAATCGCGCCCGATACATTCAGAGAATTTGGCGCCGATGTCACCGTTATCCATAATACGCCCAACGGCATAAATATCAACGACAACTGTGGCTCTCAACACACGCAGGATCTGCGAAATACTGTAATTGAAAACAAAGCGTCCCTCGGACTGGCCTTTGACGGGGACGGAGATCGTCTGATTGCGGTGGATGAAAAAGGAAACGAAATTACCGGCGATCAACTCCTCATCATTTACGCCCATACGCTGAAAAAAGAAGGGCGACTGAAGAACGATATACTTGTCAGCACGGTGATGAGCAACCTCGGCTTGAGAGTCGCCTGCAGGAAATATGGATTCAAACATCACGCGTCCAATATCGGAGACCGATACGTTCTGGCGGATATGTTGCGCCTGGGAGCAGTAATCGGCGGTGAAGACGCGGGACATATAATTTTTCTGGAGCATCATAAAACCGGTGACGGTATTATCGCAGGCATACAGCTTATTGCCGCCATGCTCAAAGAAGGCAAGCCTCTTTCCGAAATGGCTAAAATGATGGATGTTTTCCCGCAGAAATTGATTAATATTGAGGTAAAAAGCAGACCGGATATTTCCAAAATACCCAAAATCATGGAAGCCATCAGATCTGCGGAACAAGCATTGGGTGACGAAGGCCGTGTTCTCGTCAGATATTCCGGCACTCAAAATATTTGCAGAATTATGGTGGAAGGACCATCGCACAAAATTACGGAAAACTATTGCCGTCAAATCGCCGACGTGGTAAAAAGTAAAATCGGCTAAGCCTGAATTAAATTAAGGATCATATTTCTTTGCCAATTAAAAAAAAGGATTTAGCCGGTATCAAAAATTATTAATTGCCTTGAGAATGTCGTCATTTCCGGCATTTTGAAAGGATTATTTCTATCAAATGAAAAATACAAAATTTATCTTTGTTACCGGTGGAGTTCTTTCTTCCCTGGGAAAGGGTCTGGCGGCGGCCTCCATTTCGGCTCTTCTGGAATGCCGCGGCTTAAAAGTTACCAATCAAAAACTGGATCCTTACATTAACGTAGATCCCGGAACCATGAGTCCTTTTCAGCATGGCGAAGTTTTCGTTACGGATGACGGCGCGGAAACCGACCTGGATTTGGGACATTACGAAAGATTTTGTTCCACCCGCATGGGAAAATGCAATAACCTGACCACAGGACAGGTTTATTATTCCGTTATTACCAAAGAAAGACACGGCGATTACCTGGGCAAGACCGTCCAGGTAATTCCGCATATCACCAATGAAATAAAGGATTTCATCCGCAAGACAGCAGAAGGGTTTGATGTGTCCATCGTGGAAATCGGCGGTACGGTCGGCGATATCGAAAGCCTTCCGTTTCTGGAAGCCATCCGGCAGTTCCGCAATGAAGTGGGAAAACAAAACGCTATTTTTATTCATTTAACCTGGGTTCCCATGATCAAGACGGCAGGCGAAGTTAAGACCAAACCCACACAGCACAGTGTCAAAGCCCTGCGTGAAATCGGTATACAACCGGATATTTTGTTATGCCGGACGGAAAATTTTCTTTCCGAAGATATCAAATCGAAAATTTCTCTTTTCTGTAATGTGGAAGTGGCCGCCGTTTTCACGGCCAAGGACGTCCATTGCATTTACGAGGTACCACTGTGCTTTCATCGTGAAGGTCTGGATGCCAAGATAGTTGACCTGCTTAATATTTGGACTGGTCAGCCGCATCTGGAAAAATGGGAAGAAGTCGTCAGCCGGTTCCTTAATCCGCCGGATGAAGTATGTGTGGGTATCGTCGGCAAATACGTGAATCTGACCGATTCATACAAAAGCCTCAATGAGGCGCTGGTGCACGGAGGCATAGCCAACAACTGCCGCGTTAAATTAAAATTTATTGATTCGGAAAAGATAGAGGAAGAAGGCATCGGCTCGAAGTTAGACGATGTTGACGCCGTGCTGGTTCCCGGAGGATTCGGCATACGGGGAATAGAGGGCATGATTATAGCCGTACAGCAGGCGCGGGAGAAAAAGATTCCCTATTTCGGCATCTGTCTGGGAATGCAAATGGCTGTCGTAGAATATGCCAGAAATATTTGCGGCCTGGATAAAGCCAACAGTTCCGAATTTGATCCGGCGACTTCTTATCCGGTCATTGACCTGCTTCCCGGACAGCGTAACATTACAGACAAGGGAGCTTCCATGAGATTGGGAGCATGGCCTTGTGTTATCGAATCCGACTCATTTGCCTTCACAGCCTACGAACAAAAGAACATTTCCGAACGGCATCGTCACCGCTATGAATTTAACAATGATTATAAAAAGACCTTAATAGACAAGGGGTTGCGAATAACCGGAATATCGCCGGACGGCCGTCTTGCGGAAATTGTGGAAATACAGGATCATCCATGGTTTTTGGGATGCCAGTTTCATCCGGAATTCAAATCGCGGCCTACCAATCCGCATCCGCTTTTCAGCAGATTTATTGAAGCGGCATTGCAGTACACTCAAAAGCGTAAACAATAGATTGTCATGAAATTATTTCATGATTAAGCGGTATTATGCGTTTTTTGTATGAAGCCCTAATCAATAAGTTAATGCTTGACAGCCTTAAATAATTGGGCTAGATAACGCCACCTTATATTAATTTATCAGGAGGATTCTTTTGGCAACACATAAATCGGCGGAAAAACGTGACCGTCAGAACAAAAAAAATCGTCAGCGCAATGTGGCCGCAAAATCGGCTCTAAAAACAAAGGTTAAATCGGTTATCTCCGGCGTGGAAAGCAAGAATAAGGAAAATTCCACCTCGGCATTAAAAGCGGCTATTCCCGCCTTGAGCAAAGCGGCAAGCAAAGGCTTGATTCATAAGAAAAACGCCTCCCGCAAAATTTCGCGTTTGACTAAAAAAGTTAACGCACTCAAATAATAATAAATTCCCAAAGCAAGCGGCCGGTTCCCTGACCGGCCGTTTTCTATTTATTACCCAAATATCACAAATTCTCTTTTTGGCTCATCATCAAACTTTGTATTTGCTTTGTCCTGAATAATCATTTAGAGATTATCAAAAGGAATTTCTGTTTTATGAAAGCCAAACAATGGGATGATTCGCCTTACGGCAAATTCATAGAAGAAATAGGCCACCTGTTTATTGGTAAGCCTTATCAGGCGGGAACCATCGAGAACACAGGCAAAGAAAAGCTGATGGTTAATGTGTCGGCTTTCGACTGCATGACTTTTGTGGAGACAGTTCTGGCTCTCGCCCTTTGCGCCGCTGCCGAAAAAATTTCCCGCACAGACTTCAGAAAAAACTTAAGATCAATCCGTTACCGACAGGAAACGATCAACGGATATTCTTCCCGCCTTCACTATTTCACCGAATGGCTGCGAAGCAATGAAAAGAAAAAATTTCTAATTGACGTCACATGCGATATCGGTGGGAAATCTGTACTTAAACAGATTAATTTCATGACTGCTAATCGCCATTTATATCCCGTATTGAAAAACAAGGCGCAATTTTCCAAAATGCTGGCAATTGAAAGAAATCTTTCCCGCAGGAAATTTTATATAATCAATAAAGATAAGGTAAGTATACTGAAAGAAAAGATCCTGAGCGGTGACATCATCGCCTTGACTACAGACAAGAAAGGGCTGGA
Source organism: uncultured Smithella sp. (assembly GCA_964394185.1). Taxonomy (GTDB): domain Bacteria; phylum Desulfobacterota; class Syntrophia; order Syntrophales; family Smithellaceae; genus Smithella. The sequence continues at coordinate 11,683 of CAYMWM010000034.1, read as the reverse complement.
TGTTGCACACACCGGATTTGCCGTGTGGCAGGGGAAATCCCTGCATTTGCTTCACGCATCAAAAAAAGAAGGCGCTGTGGTCATCTCGAGAAAAACACTGACGGCTTATCTGAAATCCAACAAGAAGTTTACCGGCATCATCGTCGCCAGATTATTACATCATTAATAAACCTTATAAACCTGTTTATGGTAGTTAACGATTTGTTTTTATAAGATTTTCTGCTTAAAGAAAATAATTTAAAAATCACTTGACAATGATTGAGCGTTTAATTAGCATTACTGAGCAAATGCTCAACGCGGCATTGATGATTTTTTTAATGACCCCATAATCACATAATGATCTAACATAAAAACTAGTGTTATGATGAGCGACAACCGCCAAAATATTATCGACGCAACGGAACGCCTGCTGCAAACCCATGGACTGGCGCGCCTGACCACGCGCGAAATAGCCCGCGAGGCAAAAGTCGCCGAAGGATTGATTTATCATCATTTCAAGGACAAAGCTGAGCTCATCTTTGAAGTGGTTGAAAAACGCGTGCGTGAAACGAAAAACGTTATGCAGAATCTGCCGCTGGAGGTAGGCAAAAACACCCTCTTAAAAAATCTGGAAGGTGTTTTGCTGTCAGTTTATCACGCTCACTATGAAATAACGCCGATTATCAACTCTATTTTCGCTGATCAAAAGTTACGCGACCGTCTGCAGGAGATTGTAAAAGAACGGAATATGGGTCCTCAATATGCCATCGAAGGACTGGATGTCTATCTGGCTGCGGAACAGCGACTGGGACGGATCTCGGATGCTGTGGACACCAGGGTGCTGGCCAAATGCCTGTGGATGATCAGCATTCAGTCTGCCACGCTTGACCGGTGGATAGGAAACGAAAATGACACAAAACACGTCCGTCAGGAAATTCATGAATATGTAAAAACGGTTATGACAGGCAGTGAGCCGCGGCAGGAAATTAAAGAAAAAGATGAAGCAGAGAAGAATAAATAAATAAAAATTTCAATATTTTTGTATGAATAAGAGAGGTGCCTGATGAAAAAAAATAACAAAGCGGGATTTATTGCACTATTTGTCATTCTCAGTATCTGTTTGATCCTGACCGGTTGCGGGAAGAAAAAACCCGGAGGCGCCCCGCCAATGCCGGAAGTCGCCTTTGTAACCATAGAGACGAATCCTGTCGTCACGACAACGGAACTAACCGGCAGGACATCCGCCGAAATGGTCGCTGAAGTCCGTCCACAGATCAGCGGTATCATTCAAAAACGTCTTTTTGCAGAAGGTTCCGATGTTTCAGCCGGACAGGCATTATTCCAGATAGACCCCTCCCTGTACCAGGTAGCGCTGGAGAATGCCAGAGCGGCACTTGCCCGATCAGAGGCTCAATTGTCAACAATACAACTGAGAGCCGCGCGTTTCAAGGACCTGCTTGCCCAGAAAGCGGTCAGTCAGCAGGATTACGATGATGCCGCCGCCGCGCTGAAACAGGTTCAGGCGGATATTCAGTACGGCAAGGCTTCTGTGGAGGCGGCGCGCATTAATTTGAAATACACTACGATTACAGCGCCTATTTCCGGCCGCATCGGCAGATCCAGTGTCACGGAAGGCGCTCTGGTTACAGCACATCAGCCGCTGGCTTTAGCCACCATCCAGAAATTGGATCAAATGTATGTCGATGTCAACCAGTCCACCGCCGATATTCTCCGCCTGCGCCGCCAGATGCAGGAAGGGAGACTGGATCAAAACGGCACAAAAAAACAAAAAGTTCAGCTGATTATGGATGATGGTTCGGAGTATCCGTTAAAAGGGGAACTCAAGTTTCTCGATGTCACAGTCGATCCGACAACAGGATCTGTCGTTCTGCGTATGGTATTCCCCAATCCGAAGGGGATGCTGCTGCCGGGCATGTTTGTCCGCGCCATTGTGAAGGAAGGAACTCATAAGAACGCCATTCTCGTTCCCCAGCAGGCGGTAACCCGGGATCCGAAGGGAAATCCGCTGACATTTATTGTGGGCAAAGATGAAAAAGTCGAGCCCAGACCGCTTACCCTGGACCGCGCCATCGGTGATAAATGGCTGGTTTCATCAGGCCTTGAACCGGGTGACCGGGTCATTGTTGAAGGGATGTTGAAAGCCATGCCGGGTATTCCTGTCAAAGCCGTTCCTTTTGAAAATGTTGAAAAAAATAGCGGGTCAGCGACAAATGCGGCCCCGCCGGCAAAAAACAAATAAGGGAGGCGCCTGATGTTATCGAAATTTTTTCTCAAACGCCCGGTTTTCGCGTGGGTTATTGCCATTATCATCATGGCCGCAGGCGGTTTGGCGATTTACAACCTGCCTATTTCCCAGTATCCGCAGATGGCTCCGCCGACCATCTCCGTTTCCGCCTCCTATCCGGGCTCTTCAGCGGAAACGGTAGAAAACAGCGTAACCCAGATTATTGAACAGGGAATGACCGGTTTGGAAAATCTGATTTACATGTCATCTTCCAGCGATTCGGCGGGAGGTTCCCGCCTGGTACTGACCTTCGCGCCGGGAACCAATCCGGACGTTGCATGGTCTCAGGTGCAAAACAAAGCCCAAGCATCCTTGACAAGCTTACCCGATGTCGTGACCAATCAGGGAGTCAATGTCCGCAAATCCACTCATAATTACCTGATGGTCGTGTCCCTGATTTCGGAAAACGGCAGCATGGACACCAAAGATTTGACCGATTTTGCAAAATCCAATTTGGAAAAGGTTTTGGCACGGGTACCAGGCGTGGGTGAGGTCGAACTCTTCGGCGGCGGATACGCGATGCGTGTCTGGCTTAATCCCGAAAAATTAACCAATTATCACCTTACGGTTGATGATGTACTCGCGGCGCTCAAAGCCTATAACGTGGAAGTTTCCGCCGGACAGTTCGGAGGCGGTCCTATTGTAAAGGGCCAGCGGCTGAATGCTTCCATTGTCGTTCAGAACATGCTTTCAACTCCCGAGGAATTTGCCGCAATCCCCATCCGCATCAATCCGGACGGGTCCGAGGTACGCATTGGCGACGTGGGGCGAACAGAACTGGGAACCGAAATTTACGATATCGAAGTTGCCTATCAGGGAAAACCGGCCACCGGTCTAGCTATACGTCAGGCCACCGGCGCCAATGCACTGGATGTAGCCAAAGCCGTCAGAACAAAATTGGATGAAATGAGCCGTTTTTTCCCCGCAGGAATTAAAGTGGTCTACCCTCACGACACCACCCCCTTTATCAAAGTGTCCATCAATGAAGTGGTGAAAACCCTTTTTATAGCCATTTTTCTGGTCTTTCTGGTCATGCTGCTTTTCCTGGGCAACATCCGGGCTACGCTGATTCCCACGATTGCGGTGCCGGTGGTTTTGCTGGGAACTTTCGCAATTCTCGGACTTTTCGGCTATTCCATCAACATGTTGACCATGTTTGCCATGGTTTTGGCCATCGGCCTTCTGGTGGATGACGCCATCGTTGTGGTGGAAAATGTGGAACGAATCATGGCGGAAGAAGGCCTGCCTCCTATGGAAGCCACCGCAAAATCCATGGAGCAGATCACGAGCGCATTGATCGGCATCGGTCTGGTTTTGGCAGCCGTATTCGGTCCCATGGCTTTCTTTCCCGGCTCTACGGGAGTCATCTATCGCCAGTTCTCCATAACCATAATCTCCGCCATGCTTTTGTCGGTTGTTGTCGCCCTGATTCTTACGCCAGTGCTTTGCGCTTCGCTTCTCAAACCGGTGGCCAAAGGACACGAACCGGCGGAAAATGCGATTCCTCTTCTCCGCCCGTTTTTCCTGTGGTTTGATCGTAAATTTTTTCGTCTTCGTGACCAGTGCGTTGGAGTGGTTGATCATTCCCTCTCCAGGAAAAAACGCTACCTGACCGTTTTCGTGGTTATCATCGTGCTCCTGGGATGGATGTATCGGCACATGGCCACTTCTTACCTGCCGGATGAAGACCAGGGAATATTGCTGGCCCAGGTTATCATGCCGACCGGCTCTACACTGGAACAGACCGGGGAAGTCACAAAAAAAATTGAAACGTATTTTAACGAAAAAGAAAAAGATGCCGTGGAATCAACCTTGACGATTGCCGGTGTCAGCTTTTCTGGGCGGGCTCAAAACAACGGCATGGTCTTCATCAAACTGAAAGACTGGAATCTTCGCAAGAGCAAAGACCTTAAAGCCAAGGCTGTCGCAGGCCGGGCGATGATGGCGCTTTCCGGCATCCGTAACGCCATGGTCTTTACCTTTGCACCACCTGCAGTCCCTGAGTTGGGTATGTCGAAGGGTTTCGATTTTGAACTTCTGGACAGGGGGGGACTCGGTCATCAGGCGCTGATGGATGCTCAAAATCAGCTGCTTGGCATTGTATCGCAGGATCCGCGGTTGACGTCGGTACGTCCCAACAGCATGGCGGATGTACCTCAGTATCGCATTGATGTGGACTGGGAAAAAGCCGGGGCACTGGGTATTCCCATTTCGTCCATTCACAGGACGCTTTCGGCTTCTTTCGGCAGCGCCTATGTTAATGACTTTATACAGGGCGGCCGTGTGAAAAGGGTCTTTATCCAGGCGGATGCCCCTTACCGCATGCTCCCCAGGGATCTGGAGAAACTTTATGTCCGCAACGCCCAGGGGAAGATGGTTCCCTTTGCTTCCTTTGCCTCCGGCCACTGGACATCGGGAGCTACGCAGCTCAACCGCTTCAACGGATTCCCGTCCATTAATATCTGGGGTGAACCAACGCAGGGAAGAAGTTCGGGAGAAGCGATGCAGGCGATGGTAGAGGCTGTTGCGAAGCTGCCCAAAGGGTTCGGGTATGATTGGACCGGGCTTTCTTATCAGGAACGGATGTCCAGCTCTCAGGCTCCTCTTCTCTATGCATTTTCGGTATTTGTGATTTTTCTATGTCTCGCTGCGCTATATGAGAGCTGGACAATTCCCATATCCATTCTGCTGGTGCTGCCGCTGGGTGTCATCGGCGGTGTCATCGCTTCAAGTATGCGGGGACTGTCCAACGATGTGTATTTCCAGATAGGACTTCTAACAACACTGGGACTCACGACTAAAAACGCCATTCTGATTGTTCAATTTGCTAAGGGCGGGCTGGAGAAAGGCATGGGTCTTATTGAAGCTACACTTCAGGGCGTTAAACTGCGTTTTCGTCCCATTGTGATGACTTCGCTGGCCTTCGGTTTCGGCGTTCTGCCCCTGACCCTCACGACAGGCGCAGGCGCAGGCGCCCAAAATGCCATCGGCACCGGTGTGCTGGGCGGCATGATTACGGCAACCATTCTGGTGCTTATTTTTTCACCCCTCTTTTATGTGCTGATCGAAAAGATTTTCGGCAGGAAACAAAAGCAGAAGTCGATACAGCCGGAAGACACGAATCCATCAGAGGTTAAATGATATGAATAGAAAATTATTTCTTTTACCGATTCTCATCGTCTTTTTCATTGGCAGCTGCACCATGGCTCCAAAATACACACGTCCGGCATCACCCGTGCCTGCCAACTGGCCGGGCGGTCCGGCATATCAGTCCACACAATCGGAAACTCCGGCGGGTCCGGCAGTACAGTTATCCTGGCAGGAATTCATCACCGATTCCAAACTTCGGGAACTCATCGAAACAGCGTTGAAAAACAACCGCGATTTACGGGTGATGGCATTGAACGTGGAAATGGCGCGCGCGCTTTACGGTATCGAACGGGTATCTCTTTTACCTTCGGTCAATGCCGCGGGAAGCGCGTATAAAGAACATTTTCCTGCCGATCTTTCATCCAGCGGAAAATCATTTACGTCCGAGCAGTACAGCGTCAACCTCGGCATAACATCCTGGGAAATCGATTTCTTCGGGCGCATCCGCAGCCTCAAAGACAAGGCTCTGGAAGAATATCTGGCAACCGAACAGGCCCTGGTAAGCGCAAAGACCATGCTTATATCCACGGTAGCGCAGGCGTATCTGGCCCTGGCCGCAGACCGAGAAGCTCTGGGATTGGTTACATCCACTCTGAAAACACAGGAAGAATCCTATGATTTGATCCGGAAGCGCTATGACGCGGGCATTATTTCCGATCTGGATTTAAAGAGGGCGCAAAGCCAGGTGGATGTAGCACGAGGAGACGTTGCCCGTTATACACAACTTGTCGCGCAGGATGAAAACGGTTTGAATCTGCTGGTCGGCTCGCAGGTGAAGCCGGAACTGCTGCCGCAGGGTCTTTCCAATGTGAGCGCTCCTAAAAATATTTCCGCCGGCCTGTCCTCGGAAATCCTGCTGCAAAGGCCTGATGTGCTGGCGGCAGAACACAGGTTAAAGGCAGCCAATGCCAACATCGGCGCCGCCCGTGCAACATTTTTTCCGCGAATATCCCTGACGACCACCTTTGGAACAGCCAGCGCCGAATTGTCCGGATTGTTCAAGTCCGGCCAGGGCACATGGAGTTTCGTTCCGCAGGTTGTCATGCCGATATTCGACGCCCGCACCTGGTTCGCATACGAGGCAACCAAAATAGAAAAGGAAATCTCCATAGCGCAGTATGAAAAAGCCATTCAGACAGCTTTTAAAGAAGTGGCCGACGCGCTTGCCGAAAAAGGCATGATCGCTCAACGGGTCGATGCGCAGCAATCATTGGTTGACGCCCTGTCCGAGGCCCAGCGTCTGTCGCAGGCGCGTTATGATAAAGGAGTGGACAGCTACCTGTCCGTTCTGGACGCCCAGCGCTCCCTCTACGGCGCGCAGCAGGGATTGATTATGCTGCGTTTTGCCCAGATAAACAACCGGATTACCCTATATAAAACACTGGGCGGAGGCGACGGAACCCAACGATAAGATGATCTTCAATGATATCAAAACGTTTATGGGCAATTGCCTTAACTTTAATATTTATATTTCTGCCGGTTTCAATTTTTGCTTCAGACCAGAAAGCAAGAGAAGCAAGCACATTGACTCTTTATATCGAAAATGATTCCATCGGCATAGGCAATACAGATCGCTATTATACTCACGGCACAAAATTATCGTGGATTTCCAGTGATCTTTCCAAATATCGTGATATTATAACTGTGCCATGGATGCGTCGCCTGATTGAAAATTTACCTTATCTCAACGCCCCTGAAAATCAGCGTACGGTTTCAGTTTCCCTGGGACAGAACATATATACACCGGAAGATCATAAACGAACTGATGTAATCACAGATGACCGGCCGTATGCCGGAATCACCTATCTGGGATTGGGCCTGCACAGCAGAAACCAGCGGAACATGGACACCATGGAACTAGGGATTGGCCTTGTCGGACGCCATTCCTATGCGGAGGATTGCCAAACCTGGCTTCATAAATTCAATCATTCCGATTATCCCCTCGGATGGCACAACCAACTGCATGATGAACCCATCCTCAACATGTACCTTGAGCGGAAGTGGAAAACACTGCAAACCAAAACGGATTCCGGATTCGGTTTCGACTTTCTGCCCCATTTGGGTCTGGCAGCCGGCAATGCCTACACCGGCGCCAACCTTGGTGCCGAAGTCCGTTTCGGCTGGAATACCCCTAACGATTTCGGAACTCATCTGATCAGACCGGGCTCAGACAGCAGCTCCCCTCTTGACGACAACGATCCCCGTTTCTTGCGCCCGTTTCACCGTATTGGCATGCACCTCTTCCTGGCCGTTGACGGAAGAGCCGTCGTCCGTAATATTCTTCTTGACGGCAATACTTTCAGGGAAAGCCATCATGTCGATAAAGAACCTTTTGTTGCCGACTTAATCGGTGGCGTGGGACTGATCATTCACCGGGTGAAAATCACCTATTCACTTGTTTATCGGACAAAAGAATTTGAAACACAAAGAGACAAACAGCGTTTTGGAGCGATTGCCGTTTCTTTTACCTTCTAAACGGATAAAATCGATATCACGGTTTTTCGAAATGATGATAATCTTTCGGGTGGTCGAAATTGCCGCCCCAGTGCCAGCCGCGCCTGAGAAATTCCTGAACGACGGGGTGATCCGCCGTGAGGGTTCCCCTGTTTTGGGGATTGTATTTCGCCCCTTCAGGAGCAACCACGCCATTGGGATAGATCACCGGATTTTGCACCGGGTTGATGTCCACGGCCCTCCCCAGCGAGTGCATGGATAATTTTGCCGTCCCTTCAATGACCCGGAAATTAAAAGAGGAAGAATTGTTATCCGCCATGGAATTTACGTCACTCCACTGATAGGCAACGACCGGAACAGCTTTTTGCACGGGAAACAGAATTCTTTCAATATAGTTAAATATATCATAGACATCATCTTCCAGTTCTCTGTTGACAAGGATTTGTCCCTGATGCTTCATTCCGTCAAAGGAATAATAAAGAACTTCCACGAGGGACAAATCAAGAATGATTTCCTCGGGAGCGGTTGTTCCTTCAATGGTTTCGGCAAAACTCATTGAGCTGTCAATGATTATTTTTTCGACACAATTCATATCAATATCCTCTATAATTTCTTAATAATTGAATCCATCATATTTTCCGGCAGTGATACCTCTCTGTAAATGCTTTGTACAGCATTATAATCCAAACGGCGATAATTATCCAGCAGCGGCGTGACAACGACGCCGGCCATATCCACCGTTCCCGGAGAAACAAAAATTCTGTGCTCGCCCTTAATAAAATAAGAATCCGGGCGGTGCTTTCGGCGCAAAAACACCACAAGCCGCCAGCGATTCCCCTTATAACCACAAATAATGTTCACCATCGGCTCATGATTTGTTTTGAGTATTTTTTGCGCAGTTTGCAGCAAATTCAGGAATTGTTCGAATAAATCCCCGGCATTTTTTGATTCCATAACCAGAACCGAGCGATCCAGACCTTTCCCCACCCGAACGCTGACAGAGGATATTTTCTTTATCAGTTGTAATTTTTTTGATTCCTTCAAAAAAGGGAGTGCATCCGACGGAACCATTTGAAAGTGAAGATGATCGGGAGCGGAAGCCCCGCAGGCCGGGCCGTTGTAAAAGACAGCATATTGGGGTGCGGCATCGACAGCTAACTTTAAAATTGATTTCAGGGATAATGCGATTTCCTGCGGCTCGTGATTAATCCCAACCACTGTAAAATGATTTTTAAAAATCGGCATAGGATTACAGAGAATCAAATATTGATTTCGGTATTGAATGCCTTTTTGTCCCTCCGGCAGATTATGTTCGCATAAAAAGCAGGGTCTTCTTTTGATTGATTCCGCATCAACTGCCGCGCCACTGTTAATAGCGCGTGCGGAATTGTATTGTAAAACAATCTTGTAATTTTCACCGGTGAGTTCCCTGGTTTGAACGGAAGCCAAATCACGGCAGGCAGCGGCAAATTTCTGCCAGTTTTTCTTTTGTGACTCATAAAGATTCCGGCAAAGGGTGGATAATGATTTTTTGCTTTTATCGGGGTATCCGGCAAAATTTCTGTTCTCCAATTTTTTCTTCTTTTTGTTGTGCTTGCAACGCTGGGTGATTTCATTAGACCGCAGTTCATCCTTGTAATAATCGTTGCGGTTTTGTTTCTCTATGGGAAGTCCGGCATCCGTATTATCCTTCCAGCGGCGGCACAAATACAGACTTTCGTAAATCCTGCCGATTTTATATTCACGGGTAATTCGCAAGGCTACCGCGTAATCCTCGCCATAGCTCACATTGGGAAAACCCAACTGACGGATAACGGAAGAAACAAACGCCCGCGGCGCTCCCATGCCGTTTACACGCAATAAATTATTGTGTCCATTGGCCGGCGTCCATTCTCTGTGCGCGATCAATCCCGGCGGAATTTTCTTTAGCTTGGCATTGACAATCGTATAGGAACCGACAACCATTGCATATCGCCCTTCGCGCAATTTATCGACGATTTTTTGCAGTACGTTGGACGAACTGTAAAGGTCATCGGAATCGAGTTGAACAACATAGCGGCCGCAGTGCGGTGAATGGATGCCCTCATTCCAGCAGCCGCCGATGCCTAGATCGCACCTTGCCGGAATGATATGATGAACATGGGAATATTTTGCGGCAAACTCTTTTAAAATATCCGTGGTTGTGTCGGTCGAATGATTATCAACAACAATGATATTGAACGCGAAATCCGTTCTCTGTTTCAGCGCGCTTGTCAGGGCATCGGCGATTGTCTTCCTACGGTTCAAAACGGGAATGATAACGCTCGCCTTCCACTGGAGCTCATCGGGTTGTCCTTCAACGCTTTTCTTGCGGGGAGGCAGATACGCCCCGATGCGTTTCAGGTGATTGGTCGCAATTTTTTCAAATTGTTTCTGACGGAGAGAATTCTCTTTCGCCACATAGGCAAAGTGCGCTTCCGTTTTCCTGCCGGATATTTTTGTTTTTTTCTGTTTTTCAGGGAATACCTTATATAAAAATCCCGGTATATGAATCACATCATAATCCGTTGAAATTTTCAGACGCAAATCGTATAATGCCACATTGACTTCAGACGGTAATGAACCGTATTTTTGCAGGGCGGATTTAATAGCCGCACAAGAGAAAAGCACAAAATGCCCGAAATTAAAATCATCACGGATGCTGCCTGGTTGATAATCTATCAGCGGATGCTCAATAGGATTCTTCTTTTCATATGAAATAAAATCCGAATAAACGATACCTGCATCTTTGTCTTCTGCGGTTCGCACCAAACGGCGCAGTGACGATTTATCCATGCGGATTTCTTTTTCATCATCAATGAGCAGCAGATATTTCCCGGATAATTTTTTCAGGAAGGGGGAGAGTTTTTTGATTTCTTCAATGTGACCGATGCCGGATGAAAGAAAATCATGTGCCTCCTTCTCCTCATTAAAGTGCAAAAGAAGAAACCGGCCGAATTTTCGGGTTGATGGAGTCATGGGCGCGTTAGAATCCCGACATCATCAGGTTAAAGGCTTTTTCGGCCATGTCGTTGGCCAGTTTGACGAAAGCCTGTTTTCTGGTTGAGGGAAGCATATTGATGTCATTGTCCAGGGTGTAATCAACCGAGTCGGTGATATTACCGACACTCCAGATAACTTTTCCGGTTGCGTTATCCTCAAAAACAACTTCCATGATGATGGTTGCCCGCTCTTCCGCGGCCAGATCATTTTTGAGATGGGAAAGCGGTGATGTATGAAGATTGACAATTTTCCCCCTGACGATTGCGTCGGCGGACTGAGCGCTATGTGCTATTTTGAAGCGGCTATTCTGGATAAATTGATTAATAAAAGCTGTCCGGACGTAATTTTCAATCCCTGCCTGCGCTGTTTTGTTTTCAAATGACTCCACATAAACATTTTGAATGCGGTGATCAATGCTTTCACCACGGGACGCAAAGGAATAGCCGCAGCCCGATAAAAAAACGGGTAGAAGACAAAGCACTCCTATTATAAAAAACAATCGCCTGTTTTGTTTTTTCATAAAAGCCATTTTAAAGTGCGGCATTACTGAGCGACTATGTTGACCAGTTTTTTTGGTACGTAAATAACCTTCCTGATCTGCATTCCCGCCGTCATGGATTTGATTTTTTCATCCGCCAGCGCATCTGCTTTAATCTTCTCAGGATCTTCATCCACCGGCACAGTCATTCGGCTGCGAAGCTTTCCGTTAATCTGCACAACAATCGTCATTTCCTCTTCACTGGCAATTGCCGGATCAAATTCCGGCCAGGGCAT
>CAYMWM010000033.1:29419-32457 GCA_964394185.1 uncultured Smithella sp. | reverse complement strand
CCGAACCGCACATGTGAACGGGAATAACCGCCTTGGTGTACTGAGTTTTTTTCTTTTCAATTTCCAGAGGATCGAGATTGAGGGTATCGTCAATATCCACCATGACGGGAATGGCGCCTACTTCCATCACCGCTTCATAAGTGGCCAAAAACGTAAAGGCGGGCACAAGCACCTCGTCACCGGGCCCCACATCCATAGCCGTCAGAGCAATCTGAAGCGCGGTCGAACCGGATGTAACACCCAGCGCATAGCTTGTGCCGCAATATTTGGCAAACGCCTCTTCAAATTCTCTTACCTTGTAAATTCCATTTCTTTCTTTATCAAAACCGTAACGCATCAGAATGCCTGTTTCGAGGACATCCATTACTTCCTTGATTTCTTCTTTGCCGATCAGTTCTGCTCCTGCCATTTTTTCAACCTTCCTTTCTTAATAAGCTTGCGCGTAAATCATAATCATGTCTTCTTTCGTAATTTTGCGGGGATTATTCTTCAAAGGCACGGCGACGTTTAATGCCACATCCGCCAGTGCCGGAAAATCTTTTTCTTTCACGCCGAATTGAGCAAGGGAAGCATTGATTCCACAATCCTCAATTAAAGCCTCGACAGCCTCCAGGGCCAGATAAGCGGATTCGCGGACGGGAAGACCTTCGACGCATTCTCCCATAGCCTCGGCGACATCCGTAAATTTTTCCAGGGCCGCTGGCAGATTGAACGCCATCACCGCGGGCAGCATCATGGTATTGGCCAGACCGTGTCCGACGCCGTATTTTCCGCCCAGAGGATAGGACAAGGAATGTACCGCCGTCACGCCGGCGTTGGCCAAACCTATTCCGGCATATAAACTGCCCAGCAGCATTCTTTCACGCGCGACGATATTCTGGCCGTCATGCACGCAAGCGCGTAAATTTTCGGATATCAAGGCAATGGCTTCCAGTGAAAACATTTCACTCACGGGAGAAGCGTTAACCGACGTGTATGATTCGATGGCGTGACACAGAGCGTCCAGGCCGGTTTGCGCCGTGGGCGCGGGCGGCAGGCTGAGCGTCAATTCCGGATCAAGCAGCGCCAGTTCCGGATAAAGATATGGACTGTTCATTCCTTCCTTCTTTTTCAGATTCTTCCGCACAAAAACCGCAGTAAAAGTTACTTCGCTGCCGGTTCCGGCGGTCGTCGGTATCATGATTTTGGGAAGTCCGTGTTTGGGAACCTTATTGAGACCCAGGTAATCAACCGCACCGCCCTTGTTGGTCGTAAGCACCGCAATGGCCTTGGCCACATCCATCGCACTGCCGCCGCCGATGCCGACGACGATATCGCATTTGTTTTTTATAGCAATCTTTGCGCCTTCATCCGCCAGCTCAATGGGCGGTTCAGCCTCCACCTTGTCGTACACGGTGAATTTAATGCCACCGGGAACAAGAACGTTGGCTACCTTTTCCAATAAATCCGTTTTGGCCAGATTTTTATCTATAACCACCAGAGGATTCTGGGCATGCAGTTCCTTGATATGATTGGCCAATGTCAATATTGAACCATTGCCGAAAATAATTTTTTTAGCGCCGGTAAATGAAAATGTTTTTCTCATAACCTATAACCTCCATCGGAATAAACCGTAATTGTGACGTTGTTTTTCATTAGATAAACATCTTAAAAATGTCATCATGCGATAAGAAAAGCAATGTTTATGATGGCAATCACTATGGGAACTGCCTGTTAATGTCAAGTATTTTTGTGGTGAGCATACCACTGAAGCTGGCGGCAGATGCCGCGTACAATCTTGACCTCCCGCGCCAAAATCCCGGCGCGTGTAAAGAAACGGCGCAAATGCATCATCCAGTAATCAGGGTTTTCATGATTCAAGAATTCGATATCGGCAAGCAAGGTTCTGATTTGCCCGTACATCCCTTCCAGTTCCTGTGAAAGCGCCAGTTTTGGCGTTACTTCCGCCTTGCCGGCTGCGGGATGCGAGGCGACGAAAATTTCGTAGCATAGAATTATCACGGCATGAGAAAGATTCAGAGAAGTAAATTCGCGCGACGTTGGAATGGACACAACGGCATTGCACAGGCGAAGCTCTTCATTGGCCAGGCCGGTGTCCTCCGGACCAAAAAGCAGGGCAACTTTATTTTTCTGCGAGATATCGGCAAGTTCGCAGGCAGCCGCGCGCGGCGAGATAAACGGCCCCCGGGCCTTGCCCAGACGGGCTGTCGTGCCAACAATATAATTGAAGCCGCCGAGTGCTTCTGCCGCGTTTTCAACATATTGAATCTTTTCCAAAACATCGACCGCCAAATGCGTGGAGCGCTGCTGCATCTCTTCTTTATTCAAATCCTGCGTTCCTACAACAATAATATTATTGATTCCCATATTTTTCGCTCCACGGGCTACAGCGCCGACATTTCCCGCGTGTTTCGGTTTATGCAGAACAATACTGATGTTTTTCATTTTTGCCTTTAACATGATTTCCTTCCTCTGCGGATATATTTTGAAAATTATACATAATACCCTTTCCAAATCAAAGATGTTATTGAGATTCATGAAATATTCGCTACATTGATATTGACAAACAAATACATTTATAACATTATGCCGTGCATGGGCATTTTGACATATGCCGCAAAAAATGAAAATATTTTAAAGAAGGGACTCAAACTCTTATTCACATCCCTGCCATCAAATTAATAAGAAAAAACCGCTAAATCATATGTTGAAATCTAAAAAAAGCTCCAGATTTTATTTCCTTTTTTTCTGCCTGTTCATTTTATTATTTGTGCCGTCACTTGCTTTTGCTTATGACCCGTCTTCCGAAGAATTTAAAATTTACTTAAACGCTTTGGATGAGCGATTTTCCAAATTCGGCTGGAGAGATATACGCACAAGAGAAATTCATTGGGAATACTACCGTACGACAAAACAGAGAAATCCGCTGATGTTCGTTATTTTCGGCAATAACACGAAAAGCAGCACGTTATTTTTAGGCGGGGTACATGGCGACGAATTACCTTCCGTCTATCTGATGTTCAAGCTTGCCCACTACG
>CAYMWM010000033.1:0-29409 GCA_964394185.1 uncultured Smithella sp. | reverse complement strand
TTAAAGAAAATCCCTCTTTGTTCAAAGATAAATGCATTGTCATCGCCCCGCTGGTCAATCCCGATGGTTTCCTGGCTGATTCACCTACCAGGGTCAATGCCAACGGTATAGATGTCAACAGAAACTTTATTACAAGAGATTGGTACACAAGTGCAATGAATAAATGGATTGCCAGGGGAAAGATCAAACGTTACTATCCTGGGGCAAAACCGGGATCGGAACAGGAAACACAGTTTCAAATGGCTTTAATAAAAAGATTCAAACCGCAAAAAATATTGACCGTGCACTCTCCTCTGAATATGTTTGATTATGATGGGCCTACATCTGATTTAAATTCTTTCGAAAAATGGATAGAAAAAATATCCAGAGAAGCAAATTATCAATCGAAAAAATTTGGTTATTATCCGGGATCTTTGGGCAATTATGCCGGCCATGAACGTAATATTTTCACCCTGACACTGGAGCTGCCGACTTCGGACCCTAAAAAAAGCAGAGAATATTTCCAAAAATTTCAGCCATCATTTTTTAAATTTATTAATCTGCCCGTGGTAGGATCACGCCATAATATTAGAGTTGTTGATACAATTGAAACTGATAGATTTGCAGACCACGAACAGAAAAGAGATTATTTTGATAATCTGCATCCCTCTATACTAAAATTTATTAATACATTTATCGCCGGCTTATCAATTCCAGACAACAATAACTCCTTTAATAACAAATAGTTATAGACGATCAAAGCATTTTTTCAGAACGGATTGCAGGGCATACATCATCAAAATATTCAGGTAATGTGGCGCACGCGCCATCCAGGCGCCCACAATAAATACAAAATAGGACAAAGCGTAAGTTGTCGGACATCCGATAACGGCAATAAGTGGTTCTTTATAATATACCGCTATAACACTCAAAGCGGCCACAGCAGGCCAACCCATGATGAAGCTCAATGTCATTAAGATTAAGCCGGCAATCAGTCGCGGTTTTGGACGCTCCTTGAATTCACTGAGATCTGCCGGATTCTCCATTATTTTCTTATAAAATTTTTTTCCGGCAAGATATTGCGCAAGTTTTTTTCTAAACATTAAGCTTCCCAACGGCAATCATCCGGTATTGCTGATTTATAACGTATCAAAACGCCACAAATAATGACATACACGAGACATTTTCTTTCTGCAATGGCTTTTCAGCCCAAAGCCTTTCTTGACAGGAAGCCATACTAAATTATAAAATAAATTGATAAAAAGCGATCGAGGGTAAAGTGAAACAAGTAACAAATGGCTGGGATTTTTTTGATCGCATCTACTGCATATCTTTAGAGACACGCGAAGACCGGAGGCGGGCAGCCACGAAGGAATTTGCCAGGGTGGGACTCGGCGATAAAGTGGAATTTGTTCTTGTCCAGCCCCATCCCTCAAATATCGAACAGGGCATGTACGAATCGCACATGACCTGTCTTAGCAAAGGCCTGGAGGCCGGAGCGGACAGCATGGTCGTTTTTGAAGACGACGTCATTTTTGACCGCTTTGATGCCGAGCATTTTCATCAGTGTGTCCAATTTCTTCAGGCAAATCCAAACTGGAAAGTTCTGCTTTTGGGAGCGCTGATACACGCAAGCCGGAAAACAGAAAATCCGTTCATACAGAAAGTCCGTTATCAGAGCCTTGCGCACGCGTATGCCTTAAACAGATCTTACGCTGAAACTCTGGCTTACCGGCCATGGGAAGGAATTGTCATTGATACCATTTTCCGCCCTCTGGATGATGACATCTACGCGGTTTATCCGATGTTCGCTTTTCAAAATGATTTTACCTCGGATAATGACAAAAAATACAAGGGTCTGGAGTGGTTCCGGCGCTTGTGCGGAGGATTGGAGAGGATTCAAAAGACAAATGAATTCTATCACCGGCACAAATTCGGTATTATCACGGCTCACATGGTACTGATTTTATTATTGCTGATTTTTTTACTTTCCAGATGATATTCCAGTATATTTTATTCCGATGATATATATTGCTTTTTTAATGAAATAAGTATTTTAATTTACTTACTTTTTTATAGACGAAATATAAATGTTTTTTTGCCATTACACCTCTTGACGTAAAATAGTTTGCTGTATACAATATGAATAACGCTACGGAACACGGCACTCTATAGCTTTTAAAAAACTCCATCGCTTTTTTCCATGCAGATCAACGCAATTTAAAGCTTTTTGGAGGTCCTTGTATGAGAAATAAAGCAATATCTCCTGCATATAATCCCATTGTCCAGAATATAACGGAAAAACCCAAACGGAAAGATTCTATACTTCTCCATCAACGTTTTGCGGAATGCAAGTTTTTGCATCTTGATTGATCAGATGCACTGTGTGTATCTGAAAGCTAATTAGCATATGCAAAATGTTAACTTACAGGCAAATTGGTATCACACAACCCCCAAAAGGAGAGAAAACCATGGGAAAACTTAATTTGACGCCTGAAGAAGAAGCCAAGGTACTGGAGATTCTTGAGAGATATCTTCCCGAACTGGAACATGAAGCCGTGCACACAGACAATAAGGCCCTCCGCAAGTTTTTTATGGAACGGAAAGCATTCATGCAGGAGTTGATGCAGCGCCTGAAAAGCTGACCATCTTTTTCTGAAGACATTATTGAATTGACGGAAAATATAAGGTCAACTAAAAGACAATGTTTTTCGATAACGGTTATTACGCGACAATCGCAAAAAAAACCGCCTTATAAATTTTTGTGCAAATTTTGCGATCAAAAAACGGATGTCCGGCTGATGCTCTCCTGGGTAAATCTGCAGGATGCTTCACTTTAAAAAGTGGCAATCAGGGGGTCGGCTTGCCTTTGCCATGAAAATGATCCATGCTTTTTTCCAATCCGGTCAGCCTCCCCAGAATATCCTGAATGGCAGCAGGAAAGAGTTTCATGGAGGGTATCATCTTGACAATGAACGGCAGTTTTAAATATGTCCGTTCTTTCCTGATAGCATTGATGGTCCTGTGGGCTACAGTTTCCGGTTGCAGAAGCGGACTGCAAAACGGGGCCTTGTAACCGGCAAACATACCGGTATCGATAGCAGATGGACACACTACCAATGTTTTTATTCCGTCACATTTGAATTTCTTCAATTCCATACGTAAAGAATCATTGAACCCGATGATGGCGTGCTTGGAAGCGCAGTAATCACTCATGCGTGGCACACCCGTGAGGCCCATAGCCGAGGCAATGTTTGCAATAAATCCCTTGTTGCGTTTCATCATCTCCGGCAGAACGAGTCGGGTGAGATACGCTCCGCCAATGAAATTGATATCCAGGGTCCGTTTGATATCATCGTATCCCATTTCATGGACGTATTTACCGGTGACGATACCGGCGTTGTTGATCAGGATATCTATTGGCCCGAAATCAGCCTTAATCGCCCCCACGGTCTTTTCGATGTCTGTTTTGTTCGAGATGTCGCAGATATAAGCACTAGCATTACTCCCCAGGGCTTTTACGTCTTTCAGCGTTTGTTCAAGATTTTTTTTATTGATGTCGATCAGCGCAAGCTGCGCCTTTTCGTGAGCCAATCCAAGCGCCATAAGCCTGCCGATTCCTGTTGCCGCTCCGGTGAGAACGACTGTCTGTTGGTTGAATGACAACATGCTACTCTCCTTATATGGAATCCTCAAATAACAGGGAGGAGGGTCATCTGATGATGACGGTTAGTTTATCAAAATACCTTTCATTGTAGAATTGAAAAAATCTTCTGCAATCTCATCAATATTAACTTTCCTGCCCTTGTTTTTATTCTGTACAAAATAATAATAACCCACCCGCAAATAGGCGCCTGCGATGATGTTCGATGTCAATTCTATATTCAAATCTTTCCTGACAAATCCCAGTTTTATGCCCTCCTTCAGATATGTCGATATATGCTCAAGCATTTGCTTTTCAAATCTATTGATATAAGGCTTGAACAACTGATCGTTTCCCCTGTTGACACAAAGATAAATGTTGCAGAGATCATTGTTTTCGGAAAAGAATTTCAGGCTTCTTCTGATAAGCTCCGTAAATAAATCGGCGATATTATCGGATTTCAATTGAACCGGATTGATAAATGCGTTTTCTTCCCAACCGAGAAGCACTTTTTTCAGCAGCGTAATATAAATATCTTCCTTATTTTTAAAGTACCGGTAATACGTTCCTTTCCCGATCTTCGCTTCTTTGATGATATCCTCAACAAATGTTTCATGGTAACCGTTCATGGAAAACATTTTTTCAGCTACTTTCAGTATCTGTTCTTTGCGTAAATCAGCTTTCATGACATCCGCCTAATTTTAAACATTATTATTGGTTTTAATTTTAATGAAACTCTGTGCCTATATATCTTTTGCCGGTATTTTGCCATTAATAATATCCGCGACGAATATCCCTGCGTATCATTTTGAATCCTGAAAAACCTTTTCCGGCATAACCCTGCATATTAAACCAGCGTCTCGCACAATTTTTTCCATGAGCCCCGCCACTGTGGGAATATCGTGAATGATGCCCTGAACCTGGCCTGTCAGTTGAACGCCGTTTTTCATATCGCCGTGGATGGTCATTTTCTCTATCGCTTCAACGGCAAGGACAAAATGGGCGAGTTTCATCAGCAGTCCGGGGCCGCCCCGTAGCAATGAACCCATAAGGACTTTTAACCACGGCATCTTTAATTTGCGCGAAATTTTCACAGAAGCCATAAATGCCCGCGGCAGGCTCATGCCCCGTCTGATCGCCTTTTCGGCCTGAGGCGTTTTAAGCACGCGGCAGCGCAGTCCGTCGAAGCGGTCGGAATACAGGGTATCATCCATTCCGTTTGCCAGTGTGAGCTGTTTAGAATTGATATGCACGGGACTTTCTTTCGTTATCGAAAGACGAGTGCCCATGTAGACAGCTTCCGCTCCCAGAGCAAGTGCCGCTACCAGCCCCCTGCCGTCGCCGAAGCCTCCGGCGGCTATGACTGGAACTTTTACCTCATCCACAATAGCGGGTGTCAGCACAAGCGAGGATACCTGGCTTCCGTGACCGGCGGCTTCATAACCGACAATGCTCAAGGCATCGGCTCCCGCTGCGATTGCCGCGTGAGCGTGCTTGATCGTGGTGACTGTGCATACGATTTTTCCGCCGTATTCATGAACTCTCTTAAACAGCTTATCATCTTTACCGAGCGAAAATATGACAACCGGAACCTTCTCCGCGATGACGATCTCGGCGTTTTCACGGGCTCCCGGCATCATAAGGGTAACCCCGGCGCCGAAGGGTTTGTCCGTCTGCTTTCTGATCGTCCGGATGGATTCCCTTGTTTCTTCCGGTGATAGCGGGCCTGTGGCTAGCACACCCAGGCCGCCGGCGTTCGATACCGCCGCTACAAGTTGCGGAACGCTAATCCAGCTCATTCCGGGCAAAATGATTGGATAGCTTATCCCGAACATTTCAGTTATTCTCGTTTTCATCTGAGCAACTCCTTTTGATAATGGCTATGATACGCGCGTATTGTTATCCGGACGGCGTGATATAGAAAGCATAATATCGGCCCTGACAACAACATCGCCCGATATGTCCTGTATTTCCACCGGAACCGTTTGGTTTCCGGGAACAAGGGCGTCCGGGTCTATCCAACTGCTGCCCGAAAGCGTACCCCGCGCTTTTTTTATATAATTCACGGTCATTCCCCGGGGTATCCAGCGAAGCGATGGAGAAATAGTCGCGTCGACCATGAGCCCCATGGTCATCTCGCACAGATTGCACAACGCAATGGCGTGCACGGTGTGGAGGTGGTTTTGTATACTGCGCCTGTCTTTCATCACCGTTGTGCACCGGCCAAGGGTCAGGTCGGTCACCTCCGCCCGGATTGTTCCGGTATAGGGTGCGTAAAAATTTATCAATTTGCTGTATATAAGTTTACCGAAGGGAAAACGGGAGAGCCGCCTGAAAACACGCAGTGTTCTGTTTGCAGCATCTCCCTTTGATTGAATCGTTCTTTCCATGTTGCCGTTCCTGAAAAACTTCAGTCGATGGGTTGAGTCATTTCCACCTTTTTGAGCCGGAGGGCATCAAGGTCTCCCTCGGCCTTGATGCTGGCCAGAATCAGCATCTGAGTCATGTCTCCCTTGACCTTGATTTTTCTGGTGAGAAATCCCTTCATGGCCGCCTTGGTATCATTCTTTAACAACGCTTTGTAGCACAATTCATAGGGAAGGGTCAGTGTCGTTTTTCCGGAGTCATTGTACCCTTTTACAAAATTCCCTTCAGTGAAGTGCAACTCGATATCACCTTCGGGCCCTCCTGTCACGTTCAGATTCAGGATAAATCCTATCAGCTTTGCCGGAAGATCTATTTTTCCAAAAGACTCATCAATCTTTTTAGATTCATTAAACCATTCATCTGATAAAAACTGATATATCATGTTGTACCTCCCATTCTGTCGTTACTAAGGGTTTTTCAATAACCCTACATTATATTTTATACTATTGAAACACAGGCGGTTTCTTTTTGCCTATTTTACCTCCAGGCCTTCCAGGTCTTTTTTACTCCCATGTCCTCGGCGATAATATTTGCACCGAGATACCCGGGGCCGCCAATGACCATGCCTCCGGGATATGTGCTGGCTCCGCATACATAAAATCCTTCGATGGGAGTAAAGCCGCGCGAGCATGAATCATTGGGCCTGTTATAACCCATCTGGAGAACCGTATATGATCCCTGTTTAATGGAACCCCGCACCATATTTTTGAATTTCTTTTCTATATAGGTGGGGGGATAGATGAGCGTATTGAGCGGATCCAGAGGCTCAATGTTCGGGGCATACTGTTTCCATTCATTCATGCATTGCTTCGCGTAGTCTCCTTTGATCGATTCCCAGTCCTGGTCAAAGGGAGCCAGGGATTCCCAACGGCCGGTATGAAAATTTCCATATCCCTGTATCGGATCAAAAAGGGATGCAACCGTGGTGTGACCGTGGGGATTGCCGGGGAGTTGTCCTTTTGCCATATCACGGAAGTCTTTCAGTATTTCCTCGGTATCGCAGACTCCCACGTGGGTAATCAGCGCCCTGTTCGCGTCGTCAATTCCTTCAGTACCAATATAACGGGGCGCCGACTTAAGGGAAAGATGAATACCAAAGTAAGATACTTTTTCCCATTCCCAGCGCTTTGTGCTCTGCACGAGATCGGGAGGAAGCTGATTCTCGTCAAAAAACTCGAGGAAATTCTGCTTCGGGTCAACGGTGGAAGCAACCGCCTTGGCCTTGATTTCGGTTCCATCGGCCAGGCGCACACCCGATACCTTGCCACTCGTCAGCAGGACTTTTGTTACATCGGACAAATCGCATACATCGCCTCCCGCCTCTAATATCACCTTGTATAGCGCCGATGAAAGCCGGTGGGAACCTCCGCTTACCAGCGCGGAGTTGAGCATGCGGTAAACAATTAGCGGAAAGAGAAATCCCAATCCGTCATAGTTCGAATGACCCCACATGGCAAAAAGGTTGTATAGAGCGGCCTTTATCGGATCGGAAAAGCCGTAACGCTCTTCCAGTATTTCCAGAGGAGTCATTTCCGCTATTTCATTGAATCGCTCGCCCAGCTCGCCGTGCTTAATCACGAAAGACGGAACCTGCTCCATCGCCGGCATAGCCGGCATATACGTCAGGGGCATGACGATTTTCTCGGAAAGTTCCTTGAATTCGCTATACATCTTTTCGTACCGGTTGCCGTCTTGTGCGCTGAAGTTTGCCGCAAGATATTGCGCTGTTTTTTTCGGATCGAGATATAACACGATCGGTTTGTGGTTCTTGTTGATAATCGATGCCTGAACGTCAGGGGTGATATACTTTACCCCGCGCTCCCCGAGATTGAAATCGCGGTAGGGAGGCATGTATTCTCCCATCATGTGATAGATCGCGTGCGGATTGTATTTAAAACCGGCAAGCTCCAGCGTGTCCAGGCCGCCCCCTGTTTCATGTCTGCGCTCCAGAACCGCCACCTTGAGTCCGGTCTGCGCCAGATAAGCGCCGCAGATGAGGCCATTGGGTCCGGCTCCTATTACAATGACATCGTATTCTTTGTTTTTCATAATGACCTCCTTACACCGAGATCGAGTGGAATGCTGGCAGCGTTCTCCAGATACCAATGCGTCGCCTTGCTGGTCCACCAATCCTGCTCGCGTACGCCCATGTCTTCGGCGACCTCACCGGCGGCAATGTATCCTGAACCCAGCGGCGTAATCCCGAAGGGATGAATTGAATTGGACAGGTACAGGTTTTTCAGGAATGTCCTCGACCCGCCGCCGACACATACTCCGGGAACGGGGCGTTTGTCATAGAACTGTTCGGGAATAACGCTGCCGCCCGCCCAGCAACCCTGAATCGCCGACGCATTATTGCGCTCCTGCTCGAGGGGCGAATAGATGTAGCGGTTCAATATCTGTTTTTTAAATCCCGGAGCGTAGTGTTCATAGGTATCCGTAATCTGGTCGGCCAGGAGGTTTTTTATGTCCATGAAAGAATTCTTGCCGTCGAGTTTTCCATGCTTCCATTTCAGGGGTTCCCCCGGCATATCAATCCAGGCTTGTGTCACATGGCCTCCCTCCGGAGCCTGGGTGGGATCGGCAAGCGTGGGCAGATACCAATTTGCATATATTTCAGGATAAATCTCCTGATCGATAATCGCCTTATTGTATTGCTTCATATCTGCGGACGTTTCTCCGCCGAAATATCCCATCCACGACCGCATGATACCTTCATCATAATCCGCCGTTCTCCATTGCGGCGGACCGTCGAGGGCATAGTGGACTGTGAATATTGTCTGCTCATGGAAATTGAAGTTCTTTATTCTTTTAACCAGATCCTTGTCGGCAATGTGATCTTCACCGATAAGGTTTATGAAGGTCGGCACCACGGTTAGATTGCTGACGATTTTCTTGGCCGTGATCTCCTTATTGGGATAAATGCCGTCTTCGTGGAGCATCACCCCCTGGGCTTCTCCGTTTTTCATAATGATTTGCTTCACCGGGCAACAGGTCATGACCTTGACGCCGTTGTCAACATTCGCCTGAATGAGGGCATGGGTCAAAGCATGAGACCCTCCCTTGGCTGTGGTAAGAGGGAAGAAGGACCCTGAAAGAAGTCCCAGCAGGGAGCCGATCGCGCCAATCTGCGGCTGTATGGGTGGAAACCCGATGATCCATTCCATGGCCTGCACCATGGTCTTGATATGATCCGACTCAAACATAACATCCAGAACTTCGAATCCGTTCATTTTCATGAACTGCTCACCGGTTAAATTCTTGCCCATGCCCTTGAAGAAGCGGCCCATAAAATCGGAAAATAGCTGCATGGTTTCTTTAGACGGGGCTTCGTACATGAACCGATGCACGATTTCGGTAAAGTCCAGCATTTGCGGGTAAAGAAAATTCAGCGCATTTTCCAACAGGTCACGGTCATTTTTAGAATGCTTTTCCCAGTTTTCCATGGTTTCATAGGGATTGACTGCAATGAGAGCATTGGTGCCGTCGAGAAAGGGTTTGCCCCAGCAATAGGACGTGTTCCTCAGTTCCAGTCCGTATTTTTCCGCCAGTTCCAAATCCTTCATCGGTGGTCCGAAACCGGTTCCCAGCATGGTAGCGTGAAGATTATAGAGGTACCCCGGAATGCCCGGTTCGCTGGTGTCGCAATGACTGCCGCATTCGCCCCTGGCTTCGAGAACGAGCGTCTTCAGGCCTGCCTTTCCCAGATAGGCGGAGCAGGTGAGGCCATTGATGCCGCCTCCGATAACAATAACATCATAATCGGGCATGGTTACACCTCCTGCGCTTTAGCCGCACCGGAAGAAAGCGGCTCCGGGGCGCGATAATGGACCCGTCCACCACTCATGCACTGTTCATACGCGGCGTTGACTTTTTCCACGAGATTACCTTTATGTTTATATTTATTCCTGTTCTTAAGATAGACCAGATACTGGGGTAAATTTTTAATGGCAAACAGAAGCATGGAAGGGCAAAAAACAAGCTTAACGATACCGCCGATATCTTCCGGCTGGAAAGTAATTTTAAACTCCCATGTAACAGGGCTTTGCATATTTCCGATAATTAATATGTTTCCCTCGTTAGGGTCCTTGACCGCCTGGCAATACCTGAAATCCAAATTAATCTCCTGTTTGCCCAAACCTCTTGACCAAAGCTTCATAACCTTCCCCCCTTGGATGTATTACAGACCTGACTCGTCCGTCCGCTTTTAACGCACAAAATATTCAAAAGCTTATTGTGTTTTTGTGCAGACCCGACGCGTCCGTCCGCTTTTACTGGTTAACATACATGTAATTCTATTGTCAAGAAATATTGTCTATAGGCTGGTATATGGTAATAAGTAAGTTATATTAATTGGATATGTGCTATCTGCTCAATCTATTAGCCGGATTTTGTTAGTGTTTGCACGACATTTGGATTGTGAAGTTTTCACCAAATATGTTTCAAGAAAAAATGAGCAAATAAAAAAATTCTTTTGTTCCCGTTTTTTATTGGCAGTAATTTTATGCGGAAATTTCTCGTGCCTGCTTCATAATCTCAACTCCGGCGCTGGTGCCGATGCGGCTTGCGCCAGCCTCGATCATCGCTTTGGCCGTTGGATAATCCCGGACGCCTCCGGATGCCTTGACTCCCGCCTTATCGCCGACAGTTTTACGCAAAAGGGCCACGTCTTCAACGGTTGCTCCGCTCGTACTGAATCCTGTGGATGTTTTGACATAATCCGCCCCGGCGCGCAGAATACATTCGCATGCGGCAATCTTTTCTTCTTCATTTAAAAGACAGCACTCAATAATGACCTTTAGCAGAGCCTTGCCTTTGGCGGCAGCCACCACTGCCTTGATATCGGATTCCACCACATCCAGCATTCCCTCCTTGAGGGCTCCAATATTGACAACCATATCGACCTCGTCGGCACCCTCTTCTATGGCCTTCGAGGTTTCAAATACTTTTACGGCCGTGGCATTCGCTCCAAGCGGAAAACCTATGACGACGCAAGTCAGGACCGGACTTCCGGCCAGTTCCTTTTTCACAAGCGCCGTATGGCAAGGATTCACGCAGACGGACTTAAATGCGTATTCCCGCGCTTCCCGGCACAGACGGATGATTTGAGCCGTCCCTGTTTCCGGTTTTAATACTGTATGGTCGATATATTCCGATAATTGCATATATGTATTTCTCCTTTACGATGAGCGCTTGCCTGCAAGTAGTTGTTCGATTTCGTTGCGGTAGGGCATGGCGGGGGCCGTGCCGACCTTAGTCACCGATAGTGCCCCGGTGGCATTGGCAAACTGAACCGCTTGTAAAATGTCCTGACCTTCGGCCAGAGCCGTTGCCAAACCGCCGTTGAAAGCATCTCCGGCGCCGGTGGTGTCCACGACCTTAACTGTAAGCGGATCAACAACATATTCTTTGGAATCCGTGAGTACCAGCGCTCCCTTGCTTCCCATGGTAATGATGACATGACTCACGCCCTTGTCTTTGAGCACGCGTGCTGCGCGTTTGGCGTCATCCATGTTCACAACCTTCACTCCGGAAAGTACCGATGCTTCCGTTTCATTGGGCGTTAGAATGTTTATTTTGGCCAGTAAATCATCCGGCAGTGGATGGAGCGGTGCCGGTGCCGGATTCAGGATGACCGTTATTCCTTTGGCATGAGCTATATCCACCACTTTCTCGACCGCATCCAAGTTGGTCTCCAGTTGCGTCAGGAGCACTCGCGAATTCTCGATCTCACTCCGGGCTGTCTCAATTTCTTTCGGGGAGATATGATCACAGGCTCCGATCGTAACGACGATTTTATTTTCGCTGGTATTTTCATCAACCATAATCAGGGCTGTTCCGGTGGGATAGCGCTCATCCTGAATGACATACCGCGTGTCCATATTTTCACGATGAAAATTTTCCAGCGCAATCTTCGCGAACGGATCCGTTCCGATTTTGGTAATCATCGTTACCGAAGCTCCCGAGCGGGATGCGGCAACTCCCTGATTGGAACCTTTGCCGCCCGGACCGATCTGAAAGTGCGAACCCTTGACTGTTTCCCCATGTTGGGGCAGATGGGACGCTCGGGCCATCAGATCAACAATGAAACTTCCCATTACCGTAATTGCTGCTTTCGACATAAATTACACCTCATTGCCTGGTTTATGCATGCATGGATCGATGAAGACATTGACATTCGGCATTGGAAACATAGGGAATTTGTTTTTGTATGTCAAGGCAATCTTAACCGCAAAAATGGATGTGTTCATATGCCAGTAAAACGAATTATTACGTAAAAGAAATAATTCCTTGATATTTTCAAATTAATAATAATATTAGTCATTCTTTTTTGTAAGAAAAAGCTCAGTAAGATAATAATATTTTCGGGAAAACAATGACTATAAGCAAAACCGACAAAAAAAAATATGGATATTTTTTTTTGAACAAAGCCCCCGTTATTATTGCTGTAATAATATCAATGATCGTTCTGGTAATTTTCTTTGGAGTATTGACTGCCGATTTTGTCATGTGGGATGACAATGTCATCATTTACGAGAACCCGAATATTGGCCAGTTAAGTCTTGCGCGTATCTACTGGGCTTTTACAGATGTTGATTCGATGATGCGTTATAATCCTCTAACTTTATTGAGCTGGTGTGTCTCCTATCAATTTTTCGGTATGAAACCTTTTGGCTATCATCTGTTTAACTGGATTTTGCATGGGCTCAGTGCCGGATTGTTATTTCTGATTATAAGAAAAATTTTGTTACTTTCGTCAGCCACTCAGGAGATAGATCCATCAACGCATCTCTATATCAATATTGCCTCTTCGCTGGCGACGCTTTGTTGGGCTCTGCACCCCCTGCGGGTTGAGCCTGTTGCCTGGGCAACAGATCGAACTTATTGCCAGGCGCTCTTCTTCCTTCTTGTCTCAACATTATTTTATCTGGAAGCCATTCCTGCGGAATCCCATAAAAAGCGATATATGGTTATGATGGTATCGGCGTTTATTTTTTATACGGTTTCCTTATTGTCTTACGCAATCGGCACAACCTACTTCGCCATATTTTTTATCCTGGATATTTTTCTCTTTCAAAGGATTGGCGGCGCCATCGGATGGTGGAAGTCCCCAAAAGCAAAAAAAGTCCTGTTGGAAAAACTGGCTTTTGCTTTGCCTGCGGTTTCCATAGGCATTATCTCCCTGATTGTGCGGGTAAAATCGGCGGGAATTTGGCTCCCCCCTGTTCCACTTTCGGATTTTGGCTTAATCGAAAGGCTCATGCAAGCCATGTATATTTTAACATATTATATGTGGCGACCCTTTTATCCGGTTGATTTAGCTCCCGTCTATACGACACTGGTCTCTTTCAATCCGCTATCTCTGCCTTTTATATTAAGTGCATTTTCTGTGATTGCCATATCTATTTTCTTGGTCATCTTCAGAAAACGATGGCCAATGATTACAGCATTATGGCTTGCTTATCTTATTGTATTAATTCCCGTCATGGGTTTTTTTGAACATCCGCATTATCCATCGGACAGATATTCTCTTGTTTCATCCATATGCTTATCAATTCTTATTGGATTTGCAGTCATCAAGCTAATGCGGGACAAAATATCCCGGGAACTTTCTGTTGCCTTCTTCATCATGGTCATTATTATTTTAGGGTGGCTGACTGTAAACCAGATAAAAATTTGGCATAACACGCAAACGTTATTCACACATACCATTGGAACTTTAAAAGACGATTCCTATCAGGAAGATATATACTCGCGCCTGGGAAAATACTTATATAAAACCGGGAACCATGAGCTGGCCATTATAAATTTTAAGAAGGCTTTAGCTATCAATCCTTACAATGCCAGAGCGCTCAAGTACTGGGGCCAACTGGAATTTGACATCGGCAATTTACAGGAGGCAGCATATTATTTTAAGAAATACCTGATGGTTAATCCCGGAAATTTTGAAATTCATCATAAGCTTTCTTATATATTTGTAAAGTTAAATCAAAAAGATGAAGCTCTGTTTCACTATAGACAGGCAGTCACTTTATACAAAACAAAACACCAAAGCCTTGAACAAAATGGTAAGGATAAATAGATTCTCTACTGCAGGTGGCAATAACAATATTGTCTTTGTGGTTTCTTCTTTCGTAAAATGAACAACCCCGCCGCAAGCAGCGGGGTATCCAAAGGAACTTGCGCCCCTAGGAGCGGGCAATTAGGCCCACAATTATCCCGCTCGGCTTCGCCTCGGGGATAATTCGACCTTCAAATTTCAGTGCACTTCGTTTCTGAAATTTGGGTCTCATTAAAATAGTTTATTTTCGCCTATTGAAGATATTTTTCTTCAAATACATTCCCGATGTTGAGAATTCCCCGGGGATCAAAAACGAGCTTTAATTTTGCCATTTGCCTGATAACGTTTTCTCCATACATCATCAGCAAATAATCCCTTTTCATTTTGCCTATACCGTGTTCCGCGGAAACCGTTCCCTTCATGCGTACGGCTTCACGACAGATTTCAGAGTATAGTTTATTCGCTTTGAAAAAATCATCCTGATCCCGCGGCAGCATATTCAAATGAATATGACTATCTCCGAAATGTCCGTAAACGACATAATCCACACTGTTTCGTTGAACAAGATCAACCAACCATGAATAGAATGATCGAAATATTGCATCAGGAACGGCAATATCCGTCCCCACTTTTCTTAATTTGCGACTGGCGACATAATCGTTTACTTTCCAGGAAATGGCGTGACGGAAATCCTTGAACTTTTCCTGCTCTCTTTTTCCTATTGCCAGCCAGGACGGTTGCGCATCGGCATGATGTTTTTGTATTAATTTTATCCAGGCTTCGGTTACCGCATCTTCGCTTTTTGTCAATTCCTGTTCAAACCAGACAGCGCATGTATTTTCAGGAATGGCCGGATAATCCGGTCGAAGAAAGTTCAGCGTAAATTTATCAAAGAATTCCAAACCCCGGGCTGAAATTATAATTTCCCTGTTGGAAGAATCGGGCACGGAAGCATCTCGGGCTTCATCGATAAAATTCAAGGCATCTTGTTCGCCTTGAAAAAACACAACACAAGAAAGGATGTTTTCTTCCAGGGGCAAAAGTTTAAGTTTTAATTCCGTAATAATACCTAAAGTTCCCTCGCTTCCGATAAATAAATCCGTCAAGTCCATGTTTGCCCTGCAATAATAGCCGGCAGCGTTTTTGGTATCCGGCATATTATACTGTGGAAGCATCAATTCATATTTTGTTCCCTGATCTGTTTGAAAAGCTAAAGAGTAGAAGGACGCAGTAAATTGCCCCCGCTCAAGGGAAATCGTTTCGCCGGAAGGAAGAACAACTCTCATTCCGATGACATAATCACGAGTCGGCCCATACTTAAAACTGCGGGCGCCTGAAGCATTCGTGGCAACAGAGGCACCGATAAAACAGTTTCTTTCCGTTGGATCGGGTGGATAGAATAATTTATGATCTTCAACATAATCCTGCAGATCTCTCAAAACCATTGCAGGCTGAACGCGAATATATTTTTCATCAGTATTGAGTTTCATTAGCCTGTTCATCTTTTCGGTGGAGATTACAACGCCGCCCTCAGGTACTCGTCCACCGGTCAGTCCCGTTCCATGACCCGAAATCGTTATTCTAATCTTGTGCGCACTGAAGTGTTTTACAAGTCCGATAAGTTCTTCTTCGCTTTGGGGAATATAAACTGCATCCGCCGTCCCCTGATAATTAGATGCATCGGAAAGATAATTCTGAAATTCATCCGGATTATTCTTAATAATCATTGTAACGGCAATATCCTTCATTTCTGGCAAATTCTATTTTTTTACAATTTCCCAGTTCACATGCTTTTTGCGCATCGCGACAACCAATTTCTATTTTGCCCTGCATAAAATAAATAGAGGCCCTATTGCTATATGCATTGGTAAAATCTCCTTTTAATTTGATTGCATTATTATAATCCTCCAGCGCTTCTTGATATTTGTTGAGTTTAAAGTATGCATTTCCTCTGTTGTAGAATACATCGGCATTTGCCAATTGTTCTGTCGGATCATGAGAAAACGCACGATTTAAATCCTCAATGGCAGATTGAAACTGGTTCTGTTTATAGTAAAGCGTTCCTCTATTAAAATAGGCATCATGAACGTCCGGATTTATGAATAGTGCTTTATTAAAATCGTCCATAGCGTTTTGGATTTGGCCTAGTTTAAAGTAAACAGCACCTCTTTTAACATAAGCGGACGTGGCTCTTGGTTTCAGGCGTATAAACTGATTAAGCTGGTAAATAGCTTCTTCATGATTACCTTCCAAAACCATAACGGTGGCAAAGTTACTGTGCGCCAGGTAATTGTCTTTCGTGACCTTCAAGGCATGATTCCAGAGCGCAAAGCTGTTTTTCCAGTACCCAGACTGTCGCCAGGTTAAAATGGACACAAGCATCAGGACAATGAATCCTGCAGGGAGGAAGATCTTTTTGAGAGTCTCCTGTCGCGGGAAAAAAAAGCCAATGCTCCATATCAGCAGCATCATAATGCCGATGGAAGGTAGATACGTGTAACGGTCGGCCATGGAGAAATTGCCCACCTTCACCAAGCCGATGACCGGAATCATAGTTCCCAGATACCAGAACCAGCCCACAAATAAAAACGGCAGCTTCTTTATGTAATAGATAGCCCCCAGCGTAACGACAATCAGGATGATACCGGAAATCAAAACTTTCCATAGAGGCAGAAAATAATCAAAAGGGTAAAACACGGTCATATTCATTGGCCAGAAAATTTTCCCCAGATAAACTACATAAGACACAACGGCGTTTTCTAAACAATCCATAAAAGGTATCCTGTCGAGAGGAACAACCATTTTGTCCTTGCTTTGCGCCCAGAGCGTGACAAAAATCATGGGAATGACGAGACCAATAAATGGAATTTTTTCCAGCAAGAGAGAACGAATTTTCGGGAAACGATTCGCTGGTGATAAAGATACCTTTTCCTCCTTTAAAAAATTATCCTTACCCTTTTTAATTTGTTTCATATCTGTTTTTATTGGCTCTTTAATCGGAGTAAAAGTTTTCGGAAAGCGATGAAGCGGCCAGTAATCCAGAAGCATCAGCACAAAGGGCAGGGTCACCATCATGGATTTGGATAGCAGAGACAATGCAAATAAAAATAGACATAGAAAATACTGTGACTTATTTTGGCTTTCCACCCAGAAGGCATAAGCGTACAGACAGGCCATGGCAAAAAACATACTCAAAACATCTTTGCGTTCCGCAGCCCAAGCCACTGATTCCACCCGCAGGGGATGTAAAGCGAACAGAGCAACGGCAAAAGCGGAGGGCCAAAGATTCTTTGTTGTTTTATTTAAAAAGAGAAATAAAAAGATGACTGCGCCGATATGCAGAAACAGATTAATCAGGTGATGACCCGCAGGGTTGGCGCCGAACAGACTCCAGTCCATTATATGGGAGAGCATGGTCAGGGGATGCCAGTTGCCTACAACAACTGAAGTAAACGCCCATTTGATACTGGTCGGATTAAATCCAGAATGAATGTTGTCGTTTTGGACAATGTATTTCATGTCATCCAAATCAACGAAACCATTACCCACTATTCGGCCAAAGGCCGCGCAGGAGAAAACTATTAGAAACAAAATGACGAGATAAGCATATTTTTTATTCATTGATTTTTTAAAGAACAATGGGGAGATTTTTCATTGCCATCAATTTTTTGTGATGTCAGTACAAACATCAGGCATGCAGGCCCGGTCTCATGATTTCCTGAATTCGGACCCTTTGATTTTCAAAATCAGCTTCTTTGGATCCTGTTGTAATATCAAGCATTTCTCCAAAACGTAAAGTAACACGAGCGAAAGGTTTGGGAAGCATGAAGCGGTCCCAACTGTTGAAATACCATGCCCTGTCCGCAGACGTATAAAACGGAACTACGACAGCTCCTGCGGAGATTGCTAGACTGACCACCCCGGCTTTAACAATCCCGGCAGGTCCCTGTGGTCCATCAAGGATATGCCCGGCAAGGCCGGTATTGATGAGGCAATCTCTCATTGCTTTGAGCGCCCGGCTGCCATTTTTTGATGAAGATCCGCGTACGGTATGCCAGCCTGTTTTCTCGGCAATCCTCGCTATAATATCACCGTCATTGCTCTTGCTTATCATCAGGGATGGTCTATAGATGGCATATTTTTTAAAGTGTTTGATGGCCGAAAAAAACTGTTGGTGCCAGCAACACAAAAGGACCCTGCCTCCCTTGTGCATATGTTCGATCCAGGGTTGTTCATTTTCGATCTGAAGACGAAATGAACTGCTATAGACACGAATGACGTAATACAGAAAAACCTGAAAAGCCTTCATGAGAAAAAATTTAAATTTCTTTCGCATCAAAAATTCCTTATGGATCTGTCTTATTTCCGGTCGCAGATGTATCAGGTATAATTGCCTCCGAGTTGAGCCTCCTCCACTCGGCAATTTTCTCAACAGCATTGTTGCGGACGAGAGAATCTCCTGACTCCACAGCAATCTTTTGCAGCATAGATATATCATTTATTTTTTCAACTGCAATAGAGCGAACATAAGCGCTTTTGTCGTCCAAAGCGATTTTTACCAGCAAAGACTGATCAACAAGCTTCTTCACGGCAACCGACCGGACGTCAGAGTCCCTGTCTTCAACGGCAATTTTGGCCAGCAGGGACTGATCCATAAGTTTTTCTACAACGGACAGGCGAACGTCTACATCTCTGGCTTCCACAGCTACCTTGGCTAGCAGGGACTGATCCGTAAGCTCTTTTGCGGCAACCAGTTGAACATAAGGATCTCTATCTTCAATAGCAATCTTCGTCAATGTAGGCTGATCGGTGATTTTTGCTGCGGCACTCGAGCGAACACCAGGATCCTTGTCTTCACTAGCAACCTGTATCAACGTGGACTGATCGAGCGCTCTGCAACCACCCATGACCAGCATTATAAAGGCTAGCGTTGTCGTCATCACATTACATTTTTTCATCGGGTCCCCTCCTTTATTCTTTCACACGATATGTTTATTTACTGGAACAAAGTTCTTATGGATAGAATCGTTTTAGTTTTCAGAGCATGATCGCCGGCCCTGATATAAAACTTCATAGACCTATTCGTGAATGTACCGTCGTATGATGCGATATCATATGAAGAAGCGTCTTGCATGTCAATGAAATATTGTGCGTAAAATCTCATGATAAAGGAATATACAGTTGATTATAAATTCGGTAAAAAACCTCGGTTTCATTTTATTGGTCAGTCATTTTTATTATTTCACGAACGCAAAAATTCTTTCCCATGCGCGCTGCAGGATCCTGACGGTAATATTCTTTAAGAACACGGTAAAGATCAGGTGAATTTTTAATCATGAGTAACGGCTGGTCAAAGAATTGTTCAGTTGCTACGGCAAAAAATTCCGCTTCACTCGTTGCGCCGTAAGTGTTGAGAAAAGATTTCCTGCCCTGCTCGACATCATGCCTGAGACGCAGATATTCCCGGGAACAGATGCTTACCCAGCCACGGTATTCAGTCCGGCCTTTAAGCGGAGGCGTTCCGTCTGCTCCTCCATCCAGCATATCAAGCTTGTGGGCAAATTCATGATAAATGACATTATGACCTGATTCAGGATGGAGGCCTCCATGCAACGCCGCATCCCAAATGATAATAACAGGTCCCTGCTGAAAGGCCTGACCGATAATGGGCATAGAATTCTCCACCGGTGCAAGAGCAGTTTCAAAAAAGCCAAGCTTTCGCGGAGGCGGCACCACGGTTGATGGATAGACGAGTATGGTTTGGACATTATGATAATAATTGTGAGGCAGGCCGAGAAGAAGAAGACACGCCTGGGCGGCAATGGTAACCCGGATTTCGTCGGTCAGGTCTAAACCTCCGCATCCTTCCCAATCCTTTTCGGAAATAAAGACCTGGATTAGCTCCCGCAATCGAGAACGTTCAATATCGTCCAGCATGCAGTAGTGGGCAACGTTGCTTTGCAGGATATCTTCCCATGTTGCAGGAAACGGTGCCTTTATGAGTTTTTTCCGTCGGCGATTGACAAACCAGCTAAACATAGGATTCCCTGGCAGAAATAATCATCTCTATGGAACTTCACTACAACATTCCGGATGTAGAAATTTTCATGGTGAATAATAGTAAAATACCGCCCTCAACCTCGAACAATGAGTACAGGCATTTTAGTATCATGGTGAATGACACCATAGGAAACACTGCCAAGCACTGCAGCCGATAAAGCACTTCTTCCGTGAGAACCTATAACAATAAGGTCTGCCTTTGACCTTTTCGCCTCCTTTATAATCACATCCACAGGATGGCCAGCCTTAATGGAAATATTCGACTCAACACCGTTTTTATCGCACAGTTTCTTGATTTCTCCCGTAAAGATTTCGGCTGCCTCTTTCAGATAATAATCAATGGGTTCTATCGTGTGTCGCGGGGCTTCCGATGCCGGAATGGTTTGAGCTACCAGTGAGCGTTTATCAACAACGTTCAAAATCACAATTGCTGCATTCACTTGTTTGGCAAGGCCAATCGCGTACGCGGCCGCTTTCTTAGCGGTTTTTGATCCGTCTGTCGGCACAATAATTTTTGAAATCATACTGCCTCCTTTAATATTAATAATAATGGTTAAAAACGAACTTTTATTTAAGCCAGCGCATTAGAAATAATCCCAGGGCAACCAATACCGGAGTGCTGATGTTGATAATAACATTTTTCATCATAAAAGGAATGAGGCCGGGAATATCATCGGCATGGCGAATGACGCCGCGCATGACCGGCACGGCCAGAATAAATGTTATTAGCCCCAATAAGGCTCCCCAGGGCAGGACTCCGATGAGATATCCGGCGATAATTGACACATAAGCTAAAATTAAAAAAATATTATATACGATGGCGCCGGATTTACGGCCGATACGTATCAGCAGGTGGTCGCGCCCGAACTGTCTGTCCGGCCCAACATCCGGAAACTGATTAAGAAGCAAAAGATCGTTGACCAGAAAAAACGGCACGAGTGAAGCCCATGCCGCCGTCAGGGAATAGCGGCCGGTTAACATGAAATCGGTACCCATGACCATCAGGGGTCCGAAACCGAGACCGGGAGAAATCAGACATAAAAACGGACTGCGCGTAATGAGCGGAGTATAGGCATATATAATGATGATCCCGATAATGCCTATGGGCAGCAACCACGGCCCCCGTTCCATCACAAAATAAATGCCGATACAGGCCACAACAGACAGGCTGACCAGCCCGGTAATCAGTGCACAATGAGCCTTGTCGGGATTGTTAGGCAGAGTTTTCGTCCCCCCCGAAAAAGGCGTTGCCTCGGTCACCAGATCAAGACCGCTCTTAAAATCATGATACTCATTAAGCGCGTTCACACTAGCGTGTGCCATCAGGGCTCCTAACATGATCAGGACGATATACCAGGGGCTAAGAGCAGCACCCGACCAAAAAGCGGTTGCTATACCCAGCAGCACGCAGGCCGGGGTTAAAACCAGAAAATTCGGCCGCATAGGACCGATTACTGCGTTACTCATCAAAAACTCCCTTAACCTTATCCTTAAATCATTTTAATGTAATATATATGTATAATAAACCGGTGTGTCAATTTAATAGTTATCGTTTCCAACGGGCAGACACCTTCCTTTAACTTATCATTTGCGATGAAAGATATTTTTTGTTATTCCATGCGCATGAATCAAGATATAATAATGCTCTGCAAAAACGCACGGCTTTTAGGCATTGAGCTAAACGAGCAACAATTATCTCTGTTTGATATCTATAAAAACGAACTGCTGAACTGGAATGCAAAAACAAATTTAATTTCCGATAATACTTCCGGGGAAATTATAACGCGACATTTTCTGGATTCGCTCACCGCCTGGCACTTTATTGCCAAGCCCAATGCCCGGATGATGGATATCGGCAGCGGCGCCGGTTTCCCCGGCATTCCATTGAAGATTGTTCAACCATCTCTGGAAATTTATCTCCTGGAGGCCAACCGCAAGAAGGTATCGTTTTTAAAACATATTATTCGTCTTTTGAATCTTTCCCAGGCGATTGTAATTCATGAGCGCTTTGAAAACCTCATGAAGACAGATTCTTGGAAGGAAAAATTTGATATATTAATTTCGCGCGCAACATGCAAATTGGATGAACTTCTGCTGCTGGGTGATTTTTTTCTTGCTCCGGACGGTCAATTAATAGCTTTAAAAGGGCCAACTGTGAATGAAGAAATCCAGCAGTGCTTGCTTCTAAAAAATAAATACAAAATATCTCAATTGATTCAACATGATATAGATGCCGTTTTTTTTGAAGTACAGCGTAAAATCATTATCGGAAAAAAGAAAAAATAAAGTAAATAAATCTTCTAAAATGCAATTTTTTATGCTAGTGCTATCAGCAATTCTAGAAACAGAATTTATTTTGTTACACTCGATAAAATAATGAGTAAAATTATATGTATAGCAAACCAGAAAGGTGGTGTAGGTAAAACCACCACCGCAATAAATTTATCTGCTTCTCTGGCAGCGGCGGAAAAAAAAACTTTGCTCATTGACGGCGATTCTCAGGGCAATTCAACAAGCGGCATAGGAACGGATAGAAGTGCATTTCAGTCGGCAAATTTGTATCATGCGATGATAGGCCAGGTGCAGCTTAAAGACGTAATTGTGAGCACGGCAATACCTCATCTGGATGTTATACCGTCAAACCAGGACCTGATTGGAATTGAGGTTGAATTTGTCGGCCTGGAAGAAAAAGAAATGAGGCTTAAGAACTTATTAAGCACTCTCGACAGGCATTACGATTTTATAGTCATTGACTGTCCACCGTCGCTGGGTGTTATGACGGTCAATGCTCTGGTGGCGGCTGATTATTTGATAGTTCCTTTACAATGTGAATATTTCGCTATGGAGGGACTGGGGTATCTGCTCAATACGGTGAAGCTCGTAAAGGCGCAGTTAAATCCCAGGCTTATTCTGGGCGGTATTTTACTGACGATGTTTGATCAGCGGAATTTATTATCGCATCGCGTCTCGGATGATGTGCGTAAGCATTTCGGAGACAAGGTTTTTAAAACGGTCATCCCGCGCAATGTTCGGCTTTCGGAAAGCCCCAGTCACGGAATGCCCATTATTTTATATGATATTAAATCGCGTGGTGCTTTGGCTTATATGGATATGGCCAGGGAAATAATTGAAGGGGGGTTATAAATGGCCCAGAAAAATGTGCTTGGCAAAGGGCTTGGCGCTATATTTCCGGATTTACTGAACAATGATACCGACAAGAAAAAATCTTTTTCCTGCGGCATCGAAGAATTGCGTCCGAATCAGTACCAACCCCGCAAGACTTTTCATGATGATAAGCAAAAGGAGCTGATAGCTTCTGTTAAAAACAGTGGAATCATCCAACCGATTATTGTCCGCAAGGCTGTCAACGGATTTGAAATCATCGCCGGAGAAAGACGCTGGCGGGCAGCTCAGGCTGCGG
Source organism: uncultured Smithella sp. (assembly GCA_964394185.1). Taxonomy (GTDB): domain Bacteria; phylum Desulfobacterota; class Syntrophia; order Syntrophales; family Smithellaceae; genus Smithella. The sequence continues at coordinate 5,817 of CAYMWM010000033.1, read as the reverse complement.
GCTTAAAAGATGTGCCCATCGTCATTCGTGAAGCGACAGATATTGAAGCGGCTGAAATGTCGCTGATTGAAAACATACAACGAGAAGAATTGAATCCTCTGGAAGAGGCGGGCGCTTATGTGACATTGATCGACAAATTTAAGCTTTCACAGGAAGAACTTGCTTTGAAAGTGGGAAAAGACCGGTCAACCATTGCCAATACAATGCGTCTTCTGAAATTGCCGGCTCCAGTTCAAAACGCTTTGATGGAAAATAAAATTTCCGCAGGCCATGCCCGGTGTTTACTGGCGTGTAATTCAGTGGAGCAACAAATCGAGGCGCTTCATTTAATCATTAAAAATGATTTAAATGTTCGGAAAACGGAACTTTTAGTTCAAAAAACAAAAAATCATCCGGCGGATAAAAAGCAATTTTCAAAAAAAGACCGTTTTCTTGTTGACTTGGAAAAGGCAATGACAGCAAAATTGCTTGCGAAGGTACAAATCAACGGTTCTGATAAACAGGGCTTAATAGAAATAAAATATACTTCTATGGATGAATTAAACCGTTTAACCGGTTTCATTCTGGATGATTTAAAATAAGTTAGTCTAAATAGATTATCAACAGCTGTGGATAGGACTGTTGATAAAGGTAAGCGCAATGGATGCATTTTGGGATAAAACCAGTAAAATTATTCAGGAAAAAATAAGTAAGCAAAACTTTGACACATGGATTAAACCCATTACCATTGTGACTATGGAAGATAAATGTGTTCAGCTGGGCGTTCCTAATAAGTTTTTCAAAGACTGGCTGGTAGAAAACTACTCTTCAACGATTAAACAATCTTTGAAGGACGCAGCTGGTATTGATGTTGAAATTGATTTTATTCTGTCAAAAAATAAAGAAATGATTTCTGAAACATCGGTAAAAAAAACGACTATCACAAAAAGCTCTGCTACAACAACGGTGCAAAGGAGCAAAGTGTTCACTTTATTGAATGATAATTATAATTTTGACAGGTTCGTGGTCGGATCCTGCAATCAGTTTGCCCATGCTGCTTCTGTGGCCGTAGCTAAACAACCTGCCAAAAATTATAATCCGTTATTTATTTACGGGGGTTCCGGTCTTGGAAAAACCCATTTACTTAATGCTATCGGCCTTCTTGCCAGTGCGACTCATCCGTCAATGAATATCATGTACGTTTCAGCTGAAGAATTCATGAACGAAATGATCAATTCCATCCGCTATGACCGTATGCCTAAATTCAGAGAAAAATACCGCAACATTGGCTGTTTACTGATTGACGATATTCACTTTCTGGCAGGAAAAGACAGAACCCAGGAAGAATTCTTCCATACTTTCAATACGCTGCATGATTCCGGAAAACAAATTGTCGTGACCAGCGACAAATTTCCCAAAGATATACCTAATTTGGAGAGCCGGTTGCGTTCCCGTTTTGAATGGGGCCTCATTGCCGATATCCAACCGCCCGAAATAGAAACAAAAATTGCTATCATTGAAAAAAAGATTCAGGAAAATAAAATCGAATTGCCCAATAATGTTATTCATTATATTGCTTCTCACGTGGAATCCAACATCCGTGAATTAGAAGGTTTTCTGGTAAGAATAGGCGCTTATTCGTCTTTGACCGGCAGAGAAATAGATCTGGATTTAGTTAAGGAAGTCTTAAGTAATTTAGTGAAGCAAAATCAAAAAGGTGAAGTGGGTGTTGACGATATTATTAAGGTTATAGCTGGTAAATTAAATATTAAAATATCAGATATCAAGGCTCATAATAAAAACAAAAATGCTGTTTTTGCCCGTCAAATAGCCATGTATCTTGCTAGAAAACTTACAAATTACTCTTTTCCCGATATTGGACAAAAAATTGGTGGACGCGATCATTCTACAGTTATTTATGCCAATAATAAAATATCGAACAACATTAAATCTGATGTTAAATTGAAAAATTTAATTCAAGAAATGGAGGACACTTTAATCCACAAGTAACATACTTTTTTATGTCATGGTTATCAACAATGAACGCTTGATGAAATGACCAAATTTATTGTGAAAATATATTTTATCAACATATAAACAAATATTACTACTAATACTAATTTTTTATATTTAGAAAGAAATTATAAAAGAATAATAAATGACAAGGAGGAAATATGGAATTTAAAATCAGTAGAGAAATCTTTCTTGACGGTATTCAAAAGACTTTAGGTATTGTTGAGAAAAAGACGACCATACCTATTTTAAATAATATTCTTTTAAAGGCAGACACGAATAAAATTAAAATTATAGCAACAGACAGAGAAATTATTTTAATTTCCGATTATGAAGCTGAAGTCCTGGAAAAAGGTGAAATAACCATTTCTGCAAAAAAAATATTTGAGATGATTAGAGAAATTCAGGGTGAAACCATTAATTTTATTCAAAAAAATAATATCGTAAAAATATCGTCTCAACGGGCATTTTACAAAATACCTGGATTACCGGCGGATGATTTTCCCAATATTGCGGACGATCAGGATATCCCTCTTTATAAGATACCTGGCAATATTATCAAAGATTTAATCAATAAAACATCGTTTGCCATGGCAATGGATGAAACACGAAAAAATTTAAACGGTGTTTTATTAGAAGAGGGAATGGATGGGGTGAATCATTTATTGCGTATGGTAGCCACCGATGGGCACAGACTGGCAATGGCCAAGAGCACAACTTCAGGCCATTTCTTAAAAACGGGAAAAGGCGTGATTATTCCCCGCAAGGGATTGATGGAAATTAAGAAAATCATTGATGAAAATGAGGACGTAAAAATCGGCTTACATAAAAATACGTTTGTTCTGCAAACAGATAACACGATTTTGAAGGTCAGTCTTGTTGATGCAGATTACCCGGATTATAAAAAAGTGATTCCTACGGAAAAAGGAATTAGGGTTGTTTTGGAAAAAGAATATTTTGTGCATGCTTTAAGAAGAATGAGTGTCGTATCCTCGGAACGATACGGCGGGGTGATTCTTTCTTTTTCCAAGGGAAAATTAACACTTAATTCCACTAATCTTGATGTTGGAGAGGCCACTGAAGAAATCGATATTGATTATGATGGTGAAGTGATTGACAGCGGATTTAATGTAAATTATTTGATTGATGCCATATCGGTGGTGAATAAAGAAAATATTGTTTTTGAAGTCGGTTTGGGACTGAAACCTTCGATGATCAAGCAGGCGGAAGATGAAAATTATTTGTGTATTATCATGCCTTTAAAAATATAGTAAAAGAGAGGAAGTTTAAATATAAAATGACACATAAGTATGATGCGGATAGTATTAAAGTATTGGAAGGTCTGGAGGCTGTACGCAAACGACCGGCGATGTATATTGGTTCAACCGGCAAAGAGGGTCTTCATCATCTTGTTTATGAAGTTGTCGATAATAGCATTGATGAAGCGGCAGGCGGATATTGTGATACCATAACAGTCAAAATAAGGGTTGATAACAGTATCGTGGTTGATGATAATGGCCGCGGCATCCCCATAGACATTCACAAGACGGAAGGCGTATCGGCGGCGGAAGTTGTAATGACCAAACTTCATGCCGGCGGAAAGTTTTCCAACGATTCTTATAAAATCTCGGGCGGTCTGCATGGTGTAGGTGTTTCTGTGGTCAATGCCCTTTCCAAGAAATGCGAGCTGGAAGTAAGACGCAACGGGAATGTTTACACACAGTTTTATCAACGCGGCGTACCTGAAGGACCGCTCGAAATGGTAGGTAAAACCCGAGGAAAAGGAACAAAAGTAACCTTTTTACCGGATGATGAAATCTTTGAAGAGACGGAATTCAGTTTCGATATTATCGCCAATCGGTTGCGCGAACTGGCTTTTTTGAATTCCGGTATTAAAATTATTTTCATCGATGAGCGCACCGGCAAGCAAAATGAATTCTTTTATAAAGGCGGCATCGTATCGTTTGTTGAATATATTAACCGCAATAAAAAAGTTTTGCACAAAAATCCCATTTATGTTGCAGGAGCCAAAGAAGATTGTTCTGTGGAAGTGGCTCTGCAGTATAATGAAACCTATCTGGACAATATTTTTTCCTTTGCCAACAGTATCAACACAACCGAAGGCGGCACTCATATGATCGGTTTCCGCTCGGCCCTGACCCGAGTTTTTAATAATTACGCAACAAATAATAAATTAATCAAGGACGGCAAGGAATCACTGCGCGGCGAAGATTTACGAGAAGGATTGGCATGTGTCATCAGCGTCAAGGTCAAAAATCCGCAATTTGAAGGACAGACCAAAACAAAATTGGGTAACAGCGAAGTGCGCGGTCTGGTGGAAGGTATCGTTTACGAAAAAATCGGTAGTTACCTTGAGGAAAATCCGTCTGTCGCCAAACAGATACTGAATAAATGCATGGAGGCGGCACGCGCCCGCGAAGCAGCCCGTCGCGCGCGGGAATTGACCCGCCGTAAAAGCGCTCTGGAAGTGGGAGCACTACCGGGCAAATTGGCTGATTGTCAGGAGAAGGACCCGGCTTTGAGTGAGTTATATCTGGTGGAAGGAGATTCCGCCGGTGGGTCGGCCAAACAAGGACGGGACCGTAAAAATCAGGCCATTCTACCCTTGCGCGGTAAAGTATTAAACGTGGAAAAAGCCCGTTTTGATAAAATGCTGCAAAACGAAGAAATCAAAGTGATGGTCACCGCTCTAGGAACCGGTATCGGCACCGATGATTATGACGTCAGCAAACTGCGCTATCATAAAGTGATTATTATGACCGATGCTGATGTTGACGGTTCTCATATCCGCACGCTGCTGTTGACATTCTTCTTCCGGCAGATGCGGGAATTAATTGAAAGGGGCTATTTGTTTATCGCTCAGCCGCCGTTGTTTAAAGTGGTCGAGAAAAAACAGGAAATCTATATCCAGAATGAAGAACAGATGAAAAACTATATTCTGGAAAACGGCGTGGAAAAAGTCAGGCTGGTCATGGGCGACGGTTCGCCTTTTCCGGTAACCGGCAATAAATTATTGGCGCTGATTAAAAAGGTGATGCGTATTGAAGATCTGTTGGACCGGTTTGAGAAAGAAGGGCGCGATAGAAATCTGATCCGCATCCTGGCCGGGGATCCCACTCTGACGGACGATAGTTTTAAAAGTGAAAAGACGCTTGCGTCCATTGCGAAAAGAACAGGCACGGCCCTAGGTGAGAGTTTTGCAGATTTTAAGATTGAAACGGACGAGGACCACGGAGGATTCAAAGTCGTTTTTAATCTGACGAGAGATGGACAAATTTTTCCCTCCTGTGTAAACAGGGAAGTTTTTCGCACGCCGCAATTCGGGGATATCCGGTCCTTTCTGGATCAGGTGTCAATAATGGGAGAGGCTCCTTACAGCGATAAGGGAGATGAATCTTCCGCGCCCATTGTGCTGGAGAGCTCCAAGGCGCTGGTGGATCACATCGTAAGCTTAGGCAAAAAAGGACTGGCCGTTCAGCGCTACAAAGGCTTGGGTGAAATGAATCCCGAACAGTTGTGGGAAACCACCATGAATCCGGAAAAACGTACCCTGCTGCAGGTAGGCGTCGAGGACGCGGTGCTGGCGGATGAAATATTTACCACCCTGATGGGAGATCAGGTCGAACCGAGACGTGATTTCATATATCAAAATGCTCTGAATGTTTCCAATCTGGACATTTAGAAAACACTTTTAGATTAATCATGATTTTAGCAGCCCAACCAAGGCCTGCTTTTTTATTGAGAGAGGATTAAATAAAATGGAACGTGATATCCACCATAAGCAAACCCTGGTGAATATAGAAG
>CAYMWM010000032.1:15947-32938 GCA_964394185.1 uncultured Smithella sp. | reverse complement strand
CCGATGTGCTGGTATTGGCCGCGACCAGGATGTACTCAAGCGTATTTCCCGGTTCAGCCGTCACACCGGCCGGATAATAATTGGTGGAATTATACACATACGCCACGCCTGTGCCGCTGCCGGGCTTGGTGATATTGCGCACATACTTGCTCAGATTGGCCACGCCGCTGGTAAAGGTGTTGAGTATGGCCGGAGTTGATGTAGCCGTTGCTCCCGAACTGGTCTGGGATGTTACAGTTGCCGTGACAGAAACGGTTACATCGGTACCGGGACTTGTTATCGTTCCGGGTGTCACTGTCGCCTGGATTACCTGACGTTCACCAACCACAACACCGGCGGCCGGTGCGCCGGACAAAGCCGAAGCCAGCGTAATGGTGGATGTGCCTGTCGCGTTATCCGTGATGGCGGTGACGATTCTTGCCTCACCGTTGATGACAACCGTATCACCCACGGCGATGCCGTTAACACCGGGGACTTCGCCGGAAAGATTGCCGTCCGCGGGGACAACAATTACCGTAGCCGTTGATCCGGCGGTGGTAACCGACGCGCCGAGCGTTACAGTGGCGGCAGTGGGTGTGGCGGTTGCTCCGGACGTGTTGGTCTGACCGGTCACCGCTGTTGTTATGTTATAAATATCCGGGCCGTTGGCGCCCGACGTGACGGTGAAACTATCCGTGAGCGTCGCGCCGGTAGCATACGAGGTGCTCTGATTCGGTCCCGGGACGATAGTCAATGCCGTCGGCACCAGGCTGATGGTAACCGTAACGCTGGCCGTTGCCGTTCTTGTGCCTGCACCATCGTTATACGATAGTGTCGCCTGATTGATAATCTGTGTGTTGGCCGCGATGTTCGCCCAGGCCGAAGCGGCTGACAAAACGGCAAACAACATAATCATCATCAGGCAGGCACATATTTTTGTGTTAATTTTCATATGCATCTCCTCTTTTTATTTCTTGATCATTTTTCCGGTTAAAACCGGCTCAATAATGATTTCAATGAGCCGAAGCGGCTGTTATGCCGCTCCGGCTGCTGTTAATTATTTTTAATTGACTGTTACCCTGTAAATCACAATGGCCTGACCGGCAGGTCCGGTTGTGTAGGGCGGCAAAATACCGGTTGCCACCGCTCCCGCCGAACGTGCGGCATCGTCGTCAACAAGCAATCCTGCAATCAACGGTGAGGTGGCGCCATCATTGTTAACTGTAATGCCGTTGAGCAATGTCGATGAACCTACATAAGTGGTGTAGGCCGGAACCGGGTCGGTTACAGTAACAGCCTGGGCGTTGCTGCTTCCATTGTTGGTCACAGTAATACGGTAATAGACTGTGGCGCCCGGTAAAAACTGGGGTGCGGTTGCCGTTGTGTACCAGGTAGAGCCGTCCGGCGATACTTCCTTTAATATGGCCAAAGTTGCCACATTGACAATGGTAATGGTCTGGTCTGTAGCAGCGCCGCAGGCCGTCGTTCCAATGGCTCTGGTTGTAACGGTAATGGTCTGATTGGTAGAGGCTGTTACCGTGCCCGGAGTTACCCTTGTTGTAAAGGTCTGTTGTTCATTAATGAGCGTTGCAGCCGTAATGGCCTGCGTTGTACCGTTGCCATTTACGGTAATGGTGGAGGTGGTGCCGACCGTGCCGCCGTTATCGGTAATGGATGCTACGGTGTACACGGCGGTGCCGATAACGATGGTATCACCGGCTTCGATGCCATTGACGGAGCTGTCGCTTGCACCATCATTGGGAACCGAGATGGCAGTTGTTCCGGCGGCTAAAATCGTCGTACCCGCTGCAACTGTTGTGGCGCCCAAAGTAATGCTGGTAATCTGAGTCGCGCCCTGCCAGAAAGTGACCGTGGAACCGCTGATTCCCGCAGATTCGGTAATGGTCGGAGCCGTCAGGTTATATGTATCGGGACCATTGGAATTGGAAGTAAGTGTATAGGTGTAATTTGCTGCAGTTCCGGGTTGTGTGGATGTGTCAGCCGGTGCATTCAACACCGGAGCGGCGCACTGATACGCAACCGTGATATCGACAGTGCTGCTCTCTGCCGGCATCGCAGAACCCGCCGTATCGTTGTAATTGACCGTAGCCGTATTGCGGATTACGGTCAGGTACGCCGTTGAGGCCTGCGCCATCTGCGGCAGGACAAAGGCTATGACCGCAAGCAGTATCAGACTGCCGGCAAAAGCCTTCAGGGCTGCCCCTCTGATTTTCATAAATCTTGTTTTCATATTAATTCCTCCTAAAATAAATTTTAAATTCTTCACTTCTCGTGTTATTTGTTATTTGTTTTTATTTACATTCATCAACAACATCATTATTTACTTGCATCATCCGTCCATAGGCTCCTCCTCTTTTTTCCCCTTTTTTTATTTTTAAATATTTCTGACAAGCTTTCCTTGTTATTTTACTTTCACCTTAAAACTGACCTCGCCTTTGCCGCGGGCGGGTATCGTATTAATCGTCCAGCGGATATTGGTGTACTGTTCAGGCGATGCAATCTTTTTTTCCACTTTGCCGTCGGGCAGTTTAATCTCGTAGGTAAGCAGGGAAGGCTTTTTGAATGTTTTGCCGCTATCAATGGAAAAGGTGATTTCCGCGTTCTCGCCTGTGGCGCTGCCCGGAATATAAACCGTTCCCTGGGGAATGGGGTCATCCAGATTGGCGTTTGTCGCCGCTTCATCACCGGTGTTGACGTAACTGATTGTATAAACAACAACGTCTCCCGGATTGATTTCTTTAACGGCTACTCTTTTTGTCTCCTTGTTGAGAGTGACCTCTGTTTCCGCTTTCATGTTAACCGTCAGAAGCGGCTTTGCTAAAGCATCCAGCGAGAACATCAGTAAACTCAGCACCATCAATAAAGTAAAAAATTTTTTCATAACAACCTCCTTTTCTCCTTTTGTTAAAAAACTATTTATAAATCAGTAGTCCAAACTTCTACTCTGAACCCATCTATCGTTTATCCATTTTCCATCCAAACCTCCCTGTAATGCCTTTTACGTCTTTAATTAACCGTCACCTGATATGTGATCGTGGCGCGTCCCACTTCGGGTGGCCCAGCGCTGTAAGGCGGCAGAATTCCGATTGCCGCCGCTCCCGCTGAACGGCTTGCGTTGTCATCGATCAGAAGCCCTCCTGTCAGAGGCAGCGTGGTTCCGTCCCCGGCGACCGTTATACTGTTCAAACGGGTGGAATTCGCCACATACGTTGTATACGGAGGCACCTGATCGGTCACAATGGCATTGATTGCGTTGCCGATGCCGGTATTGGTAATGACGATTGTATAAGTCACAGTCTGCCCTGGATTTACGGTACCGGTGCTGGCCGATTTAAGGATAGTCAGCAGCGGCTGAGGCACCACCACCTGCATCGTGTCATAAGCGGTATTGTATACCGTCCCTTCCGTACCTTCGTATGCCCTGACGCTGACAGACCAGTTTCCGGTGGGATAAGATGACAGGACAGGAAATGCGTATTCATAAATACTCGTCAGGCTGGGGCTGCCCGGATCTGTATAGACAGGCCCCGTCCCCATATTCACGCCATTGACGATGGCAGTCCCGCCGGGATTTCTGATGGTTATGGTCGGCACGTTGACAATATCGTAACTGCCGAACGGGTCGCTCACTACCGCCCGGATATATACGGTACGTCCGGTCGTCACGGAGGAAAGCAGAGTGCCCCCTGAATAGGTTGCATCGTAATAACTGATGGAATCAACATGAATAACCGTCGTTGCCGGAAGGTCCACACGGGAGATATTGCCGCCGGATCTCGGATAAATGCGGGTAGAGTTGGTACCGGACGTTTGTGAAACCGTCAGTATCCAGTAATTATTCTGGGTACAGGTCAAAGTCCCCGACAGGGGAAGAGCAAAGTTATATCCTGTAATCGTATTGTTAAGATTTAAAGTCCGCGTTTGTGTGAGAATCGTACCTCCGGAAGAGCATTGGAGGTCTACTCTGATATCCCTGTTGCCGTTTGACGTCGCTCTTCTCATGTAAAGCCTCACGGGAACAGTGGTGCTGATGGTGTCACTGATTGTAATATCGGACGCCGCCACCGGATTCATCGACCAGACCTGGGATGTCCCATTACTAATTGTCGCATTTCCTGTGGTCGTTGTATTTTCCGTCCGGGAGAGTTTCCAGGACGGGCTTGACGTACTGTCGTAAAGATAAAGTCTTTTGGTTCCTGTCACGGTTGACGTCCCGGCAACCGTGACCACCGGCGCTACCGCCGTTCCGCCGGTTCCGTCTGTCACGGTAATGTTTGCCGTATTCGTGATGGTCGTACCCGGTGTCGCCGAACCCGAAATGTCAGCAGTATACACAATGGTTATGGAACCGCTGGCGGGGACACTGATACCCGAACAGCTGAAAGTTGGAGCACTGTATGTACAGGTTCCGCCGCCGCCGCAACTGACCGGTGTCACATTCGTCAGGTTGGTGTCGATGGTGTCGGAAACCGAAACACTGCCGGCCGCTATGTTATTCGTCTCCGTAAGGGTAATCGTATATTGCAGGGTATCGCCAGCCACGGTGTCGCCTCCGTTTATATCGGAAACTGTTTTGGTGGATGTGGAAAGGTTCGGCACGCACAGAGGTCCCGGCTGCACACCGGGCACAGCAGGCGCGTCAAACGTGGAATAACCACCCGAGGAAGTTGCTGAGCCATAACTGTCATTGGCCGTTGTTGTTGTTCCGTTAACACCTGAGGAGTAAGAAAGGGTAATTCCCAGAGTGGATGGAGAGTAGGCAATAAAACCGCCGCCGCCACCGCCGCCGGGACCATGACGCTCTCCGGGATAAGGAGTGCCGGGAGCCTGTGATCGCCAGGCATTGCCGCCATCGCCGCCTACAACGGAAGCAGTTACTGTACCTCCCGAATACGTATAGAGGACGATCGTTCCGCCGGCTCCGCCGCCACCGCCGGAGTCATTTAACACATTATAGGCGTGACCGCCGTTGGCTGTAATCGTGCCACCGGAAATAGTATTGGCCCGAACGATGACAATTCCACCACCGGGCGCGCCGCTGCTGCATGCGCCGCCTGTCGAAGAACAGGCCAGCGCCGAGTTGTTGGGGTATGTATTATTGTCACTGGTTCCGTTGTTGGTGGTGCCCGCGCCACCGCCGCCGCCCATGACTATCCGATTAAAGGCCAGTCCGGAAACAGCACCGCCGCCTTCGCCACCTAAAGCCAGATTGGTACTCCAGGAATTGCCACCCTTTGCGCCTGGCGCATAATTGCCTCCGCCGCCGCCACCGGTGTTCTCATCGTTATTTACAGCATCCGCGTCCGTACCGCCGCCACCGGCATTGCCGGGCGCACCTCGGGCATAGGAGTAATCGGAATTTGTGCCATTAGGATAACCGCTGCCGCCGGTCACCTGAACAGGCGCTCCGTTATATGATGACGGCCGGTTCATGTAATAGGGGGTGCCGGCAATGCCTTCACCTTTGGAACCGTTGGCTTTGTTTGAGTAGGAAGTACGATAGTCGGTATTCGCTCCAGAACCATCAGCAAGCGAACGCCCGTAACCTCCGCGGAAACCCGCTCCGTTGGCTGTAATCGTGCCGCTGCTCGTCAGCGTTCCTGACACATCCATGGCCACAACGCCGCCGACGCTGCCGTCCCAGTTGAGCGCCGACACTGTCCCGGTTATGGTGGCTGTAGAGTATTGCGGAACACGGATAACCTGATAGGTGCTCTGTCCGTTGGTCCCTGAAGCGTTGCGGGTGTTATAATTGTAGGTAAGTCCCTGTGAAATGTTTACGTAGCCGCCGGAAACTGGGCCCGTTGCTATGGCAAACTCGTAATAACCGACCTGATTGGCATTCGTATAGCCGCTGCCGGTTCCACTATTACTGCCATAGTTATTAGTGTTAGAGTAATTGATATCGGCATCCTGCATCTGGATAATCAGAATCAAATCTCCGGCGCCGATTGCCGGGCTTCCCGAAACATAGGCCACGGGTATTGATGTTGCAGTGGCGGAAACATTTGCGGTTCCGCGATAGTAGGTATTAATAATCCCGGACGGCGTGCCAGCGCCGTCATTGCCGGGATTGCCGCAATAAGTAGCGGCTTGAGCGTTGCTGGAATATAAGCCGGAAAATAAAATGAAGAAAAATGTTAAAATCACAGGAATGCATAGTGTTTTTTTACATATGGAAATTATTCTTAAATAATCTTTTTTAATTAACATATTATTTTCTTTATCTAAATTCATTTTAGCCTCAAATAATTCATCAGAACATTTTTTGCCGAAAGATATTAATTTCAATTCCTATGCCAAAATTATTTAAAAGCCATCTATTTGTTTTCATTGTGTTTATGAATCATCTTATTATGATAATTATCAATTTTGAGAATCAACTATCAAAATTGATAATAAATACCGGCATGATGCATACTTTTTGATTTTTCAATTTCATCAATAAAAGCCTGCCGAAAAATTTTTCTTTCATTAATTTAAAAGCTCCGGCCTGCTTTCTTTACGTTTGCATTCGGGACACACGCCGTAGAAATTGATGGAAATTTTTTTGATATCAAATCCACACTGCTGTTTTTCCGTGAGCAGCAAAGCATGATTAATATCGAGTTCGATATCGATAACCCTGCTGCAGTCTGTGCAAATGATGTGGTCATGAGGTGTCACGTTGGAATCAAATCTTTTGCCTTCCCCGTGGATCGTAATGGGCAATTCGAGAACCTGACCCTGTAGTTTCAGCAGCTCCAGTGTGTTGTAAACCGTGGTCATGGAAATGTTGGAGAGCTTTTCCGATACATGCTCATAAATGTCCTTTACACTGGGATGTGATTTGTTATCTTTAAGATATTCGAGGATAGCCAGACGCTGTGCAGTTCTCTGAGGTTTCTTTTCCTCTTTGTTCATGATTGATAACCTCCGAAATTAAAATTGTTTTTTTAATAACAGCAATTATAACAAGTTTGAAATTATTATAAAATTAAACATTTTTGTCAATATTTATTTGACATATATTTATTTTCTGGCATAAGCGTCAATTATTTCATAAATATATGTAATATATTGTTTATTTGTGATTTTTCCTTTTTATCTTTAACTAAAATATTTCTTGATTTTTTAAAATAATACCGTTATCTTAACACCGCTATTTTAAAACAGGAGTTGTACATGCCTAAAGCACCTATGTCCAAAGAAGAAATTGAAAACGCCAGAGAACGGATTTTAGATACGGCTCTTGAAATTATTATTAATGAAGGATTCCAAAATCTCAGTGTAAGAAAAATAGCATCGCGTTTGGGCGTTACCGCCACGACCATCTATAACTATTACACGAATAAAGATGAAATCAATTTAATGATCCGCATAAGAGGATTTGAAAAGCTTTATGATATGCTGATACATTGTTCAGCTCCGTTTAATAAAATTGAAGATAAGCTGAAAGCCATGGTACACACCTACATTGACTTCGGTCTTACCTACCCCAGCTACTATGACATCATGTTCAATCTTCATACTCCGAAATATCTGGATTACGTGGGGACCAGCATGGAATCCATGGCCTATATTGAAAAACAAAATGCCCTGAAATGCCTGTCGGTTTTTATGGAACCGATCAGCACCTACATTCCCATATACGGAAAAAGAAAAGATAATTTTATCCAGTACCAGACAACGAAATGCTGGTCTGACCTTCACGGCCTGGTCACACTGACGAACAGCCGCTTATTTCATGAAGTAGTTGGTGATGTTGATTCTTTCGTTAAAGAACGCGAAGCGGAGATAATTGAATATATCAAACAATACAAAGAAAGCTTCGACAAAGGTGATAAACTGTTTTAACTTAAACAACAAGATGAATGGGAGGTATAAGATGCCCACGGCACAAAAAAATGTCAAAAAAGGTTATACCAACTCACTGGCCAATCTTTTTTTCAGGTTCTTCGCCCTGAATTTCAATACACGGCCATCTTTGAATAAATACCTGAAATGCGATGACGGCTTTCTCAATTTTACCTTCGGCATCAAAACGGAAAACGGCTCTGTCGAGCAGGCCATGCGCTTTGAAAACGGGAAAGTCATGGTTTTAAAGAACATTCCGGCGAAATTCGATTGCCAGCTTGTATTTGTTGATGAAAACGCAGTCAAAGAAGCGGCAACACAGCCTCCCAACAGGCTTATGCTGGCCTTGATGGAAAACAGAATGGTCATTTGCGGTAATCTCGGTTATATTCAACTCATCAACTTTTACCTTTCACTGCTTCTCAAACAAATTCAGATTGCCAAGCTCAAAAAAGAGACAAAAGCGGAAAACCGCAAATATGACACGGGTAAAGCGGCAAAACACAGCATTGAATCCCGAAAACCCCGTCAGCTCAAGGCTGATTCCATTGATCCCGGAGTACGGTTTTTAACCGATCCCTATCTTGCGGATTATTCTCTCGATGATTTCCCCAGATTAAAGGATTTTCTGGACATCCATCTCAAGACCCGCCCGGCCATATGCCATGAACATGCCGAGCTGCTTACGGAATTCCACAGAGAAAACGGATTTGAAAAGGATAAGAACGGCAATTCTGTCGTCCCTGAACTGCGTCAGGCGCGGGCATTTAAATATCTGATGGAACATAGAAAACCCATCATCAGAAAAAATGATTTGATTGCCGGCACAAGCACGACCAAGGAAATCGGCGTGATTATCTATCCGGATGCGCACGGCACCATGATCTGGGGCGAACTGGCCACTGCGTCCCACAGGCCGCTCAATCCCTATGATGTTGACGAGAAAACCATTGACGTCCTTCACAATAAAGTATTTCCCTTCTGGGTAAGACGCAATTTCCGCGAGTGGGTCAGAGACAACAAAGGATATCCCGACTGCCAGAAGCTCGACGAGCGTTTTGCCGCTTGCTTCCTGTGGAAAACAGTCGCCCTCTCCCATACAATTATTGATTATCCGAAAGTATTGAAATTGGGAACAAAGGGCATTATCGCTGAAATTGACGGGGAATTGAGCGGCGCGCCTGAATCCGAAAAACAGAAGAAAGATACGCTTGCGGCTATGAAAATATGTCTGGAAGGAATCAACGCCTACGCAAGTAATCTGGCTGATGAGGCCGGACGGCTCGCGAGCCGCGAAAATGACGCTGCGCGCAAAAAAGAATTGCTTCTTCTGGCAGATATTTGCCGCCGCGTTCCGGAAAATCCCTGCACAACTCTTGATGAAGCCGTAAACGCCATGTGGATCATGTGGGTCGGTGTGCATATGGAAAACACCAACGCCGGTTTCTCTCTGGGAAGACTCGATCAGTGGCTCCAGCCATACTTTATGGCGGACATGGAAAATATCAAAGGCGAAAAGGATAATCAGGAATATATCAAGCATGCCCTTGAGCTCATCGGTTGTTTTTATATGCGGTGCACAGATCACCTTCCCCTCATCCCGGATATAGGCAATCATCTGTTCGGCGGCAGTTCCTCCGATCAGGCCATCACGCTCGGCGGCGTAACACCGGAAGGTGAAGACGCGGCCAATGACATGACCTACATTTTTCTAAAAATTACAGAAATGCTGTCCATTCGCGATCCTAATGTCAACGCCCGCTACAATCGTGAAAAAAATTCTGCAACCTACCTGAAACGTCTCTGTGAAGTCAATTTAAATACCACAGCAACTCCCTCTATTCACAATGACGAGGTGGTCATGCAGTCTCTGGCGGAATTCAACTATCCGGTTGAGCATCTGCGCGACTGGTCGGCAACCGGCTGTGTGGAACCGACTCTTTCAGGCCGCCACATTGGCCATACAAACTGCATGATGTTCAATATGGTGGCGGCGCTTGAAATGGCGCTCAACAACGGCAGGCATCCCTTGATGCGGTGGGATTTGGGACCGAAAACCGGTGATATCAAAGCCGGAGACTTTAAAGATTATGAATCTTTCTTCAATGCATTTGCGAAGCAGCTTGCTTTTCTGGCCGATAAAACCTGTGAATATAATAATCTTCTGGGTGAAGCGCATCAGGCCATCCGGCCCACTCCCTTTATCTCCGCCCTGATCGAAGGCCCGCTGAAAAGCGGTCAGGATGTCACCAAAGGCGGCGCTCTTTATAACTCATCGGGAACCGCGTGTATCGGCCTTGCCGATATCACCGACTCGCTGATGGTCATCAAAAAACTGGTCTTCGAAGAAAAGAAAGTAAATTTTCACGAACTGCTGGACGCCATCAACAGCAATTTTCAAAACAACCCTTCCCTGCTGGCTCTGTTAAAAAACAAGGTAGCGCTATTCGGCTCCGGCAATGAAGAAGCTCTGGCAACGGCAAACCGCGTAACCAAACTTGCCCATGATATTTTTTGGGAACATACCAATTATCGCGGCGGCAGATATACCGCCGGATTCTGGTCGATGTCCAACCATGTCGCCTTCGGTACCCTGACCGGTGCTCTTCCCTCGGGACGGCTGGCCGGCAAGGCCTTTACACCGGGATTGACGCCTGAGCCACACGCATCCAAGAGCATTCTGGACAACATCCGCGACGTCGCCAGACTGAAGCCCGAAAACATGAATAACAATATCGCGTTTAATGTGAAAGTCGTGCCTGCCGCAGAGGAATCTCATCAGCAGACTGTAAACAACATTTGTTCATATGTGAAGGCGTACAGCGATCTGGGGGGCATGCAGATGCAGCTCAATGTCGTGTCGTCAAAGACTCTGCGCGACGCCATGGAACATCCCGAAAATTATCAGAATCTGCTGGTGCGCATATCCGGTTACAACGCCTACTTTGTAACGCTCAACCGGGAGATGCAGATAGAATTAATCGAACGGGCGGAGTTCGGTATTTAAATAAGAAATAAAAGTGAAATAGTTTATGACGCAAAATGAAATTAAAAGCCCTCTCATTCTGGAAATCAAAGGAAACAGTCTCGATGACGGTCCGGGAATACGGTCGGTGGTATTTTATAAAGGCTGTCCCCTGAACTGTGTCTGGTGCCACAATCCGGAGAGCAAAAAAGCCGTGGCGGAGATTTCCTTTGACTCCAACGCCTGCATTGACTGCGGCTCATGCCGCGAAGTGTGCCCGAAAAACGCACTTTCCCGCGACAACCCTTTTTTCATTGACAGGAGTAAGTGCGATTTATGTTTCCTGTGTGTGGAAGCATGTCCTTCCGGCGCTTTGGAAAAGGTCGGAAAAACCATGTCCGTTGACGATATTTTAAAAAAGATTCTGCCAGACAAACCGTTTTTTGATACATCCGGCGGCGGCGTTACGCTGTCCGGCGGAGAACCAACAATGCACATGGATTTTTCCTTCCGGCTTCTTGCCGCCCTGAAGCGAAACAATATCCATACGCTTGTGGAAACCTGCGGATATTTTGATTTCAGCCGTTTTATGGAGTTGCCCTACCCGCATATCGACATGATTTATTTTGATATAAAAATTATCGACGGCGCTCTCCACAAAAAATATTGCGGCGTTCCCAATGAAAAAATTCTGGACAATTTCACACGGCTTGCCGAAACGGCAAAAAAGGACGGCAAGGTCTTTTTGCCGCGAACGCCCCTTATTCCCGATATTACCGACACGGAAAAAAATATAAAGGACATTGCTCAATTTTTGAAAAGCCGGAACATAGCCGAGGCCGCACTGCTCGCGTATAATCCCTTGTGGCACGAAAAAAGCGATAAAGTCGGAGTGAATGATCCTTATAAAAATAGCAAGACGATGACTACTTTTTCCGACAATAGTGTTCTGGAAAGATGCAAAGCAATTTTTGCTGAAGCGGGAATAAACACATAATTACGGGCATGAATCCCTAAGCAATGGCCATGGTTCATGTTTTTTTCTTTGCGTAATTGAAGTTCTACAAATACATTATAACAATAGGGGGATGCAATGGGTACTAAAATCGCAGAACCGGTCCTGGTCACGGGAGCCACCGGATTTATCGGCAGCAGAGTCGTGCACAAACTTCTTCAGGATAATATCACTGTTAAAGCGCTGCTGCTTCCCGGCGAGACCATTCCATCCGAATGGAATAACAAAGTCGATATTTCATACGGAAGCATCTCTGATCCCGGTGCGGTGGAACAGGCGGCCGCAGGCTCGAAAACAATAATTCATCTGGCAGCGGTCGTGACAGACTGGGGAGACGAAAAAAAATACTGGGAATTCACCGTGGAAGGAAGCAGGCTTGTTTTTGAGCAGGCCATTAAAAACAATGCCCGTGTCACACTTGCATCGAGTATCGTAGTTTACGGTGATAAAATTCATACACAGTCCTGTCCCGAAGAAACCGGCTATGGTGAAACATTCGGCCCCTACAGCAGAACAAAACAGGCGCAGGAAAAGCTGGCCTGGGAATATTACAAAACCAAAGGGTTAATCCTGAGTGTTGTTCGCCCGGCGAACGTTTACGGCCCGCGCTCAGGCCCATGGCTGCATGATGTCGTGAATGTATTGAAGAGCGGATCTCCCGGCCTTGTAGCAGGCGGCAACATGAACGCGGGACTTGTCTTTGTTGATAACGTGGCCGATATTTTGATTCTCGCATCATCTGCCGACTCTGCTATAGGCAAGGCCTTCAACGCCAGCGACGGCATGGACGTTACATGGAAACAATATTTTACGGATATTGCGGCTATGATCGGCGTGAAAAATCCAAAATCAATTCCATACGCGCTGGCTGCCATAACCGCCCGTTTGCTGGAAATGATATGGACATTGCTCAAAATTGAAAAACGGCCGCCTGTCACGCGGGAGGCGCTAAATCTTATCGGATCTGATAACAGAATACCGAATGACCTTATCAAAGCCGAACTGAAATATCATCCTCTGATTTCTTATGCGGAGGGTTTGCAGCGCATCAGAGAATATATGAAAGACTATAAAATATAGGAGATTGAGTATGGCCTGTTTTTCCAACAAACTCGCTTTTATTACCGGCGGATCAAGCGGTATCGGCCTGGAGACGGCACGGCTGCTGGCCTCACAAGGATGCTCACTCGTGCTGTTTGCCAGAGGCGAGAAAATGCTCGAAGAAGCTTGTAAAGCCATCACATCACACACTGATAAAACATCGCAGAGCGTGAATTGCCTACCAATGGATGTCTCAGACGACATCGACGTGCGGCAGAAAATTAAGATCGCTGTCGAAAAATTCGGCACGCCGGATATATTGATAAACAGCGCCGGAATCGGAACGGCAAATTATTTTGAAAACATCACTTTCGAACAATTCGACAAGGCAATGAAAATCAATGTGTACGGCATTAGAAACACGGTCAGCGCCATACTGCCTTTTATGAAGCAAAAAGGCAGCGGCCATATCGTAAATATTTCTTCGATGGCCGGACTTATCGGCATGTTCGGCTACAGTTTATACTGTACGACAAAATACGCTCTGGTGGGATTTTCCGAATGCCTGCGCAGTGAGCTCAAAAGATTCAATATCAACGTCACACTGGTCTGCCCACCGGAAGTTGATACACCATTTCTCGCGGAGGAAGCGAAGACACTGCCGCATGAGTCTCGTGTGGTGAAAAATCTTGCCGGATTAATGAAACCGGAAGATACAGCAAAAGCGATTGTCCGCGGAATCAGAAAAAAGAAGTTTCTCGTTGTGCCGAGCATTATGGCCAAATCCCTGTTCTTCTGGCATCGTATCAGCAATGGCCTGCTGACACGCGCACCGTCGGACTTGATTGTGAAATGGGCAGCCCGTAAAGTAAAAAAATAGCGATTCAGCTTGCGAAAAGCTTACGTGGCATTCAGGTATACAGGTTCGCCGGGAAACCGTTTCTGAAGGTACTTCAAGGTACTTCAAGGTACTTCTCGGCACTACAAAGTAAATTTCAGACCAACCATAACCTGATAATCAAGGATACTGCCGAATTCAGTATCATCGGATCCGGCGCAGTACAAAGCGGAAGAAAAAAGCTCCCAACGATTTCCGATGGACCATGATCCGAGAGCCAGATACTGCGCGGAGCGGTCGTCGAGATTTTGCGTCCAGCGCAAGGTTATTTCAAATCTGTTTTTAATATTTCCCTGATAATATTGCAGCATCGCGTAGTTCTTGCGCAGGAATTTTAATCCCGTATCCGCCGTCTGGTATAAAACAGCCTTGCCCAATAAGACATCCGGTCCGCCGCTCTCGAGGGCTGCAGCCGCTCTTTTTCTCAAGAGGTAATACGTTTCGGCCTCTTCACGGGTGTATCCGTGATCATTATACATATACTCCAGAGTCAAGGTGCCGCTTTCTTCAAATGTATAAGAACCTCCGGCAAGGATAACCGGTTTTATATTTGAATCATCTTTATGTATCCTGTCTATCGTAACGGTTGAAGTGACCTCATCTTCCTGAGCATATAGGACGGTGCTGCCTTTCGTAAGCTTACCTTCGCCGTAAAGTAATATGGCGTCGGTCAAGGTCAGACCTCCGAAAAATCCGGTTGTTACCCGGGAATCTTTTTGTGAAACAATCACAGAGGCATAGTTCTCTCTTCCGGTATAATCTATCTTTACGGCGTAGGTCTTTTTATACGGTTCCGTGCCGATAATAACGTTCTCGCCTTCACCGGTATTGACAATGAATGATGTCGTCCAGAAAAGATGGGGAACAAATACCAGACGGGCGAAATCCATTC
Organism: uncultured Smithella sp.; assembly: GCA_964394185.1. Lineage (GTDB taxonomy): Bacteria > Desulfobacterota > Syntrophia > Syntrophales > Smithellaceae > Smithella. The sequence goes on along the minus strand of CAYMWM010000032.1, from coordinate 18,291 downwards.
CGGCAACTTCCATATATGGATTACTGCGTCCGTTATCGGTGAAAAAAGGATTGGACGGACAAAAAAGATAGGAAGGCCCCCACTGCAGATTTTCACGTCCATAGGATAAAAATACTCTATCCCAGGCCTTTAATCGGGCAAACCATTCAGTGATGTACCAATCGTCAGCCCACTCTGTTTCACCTTCCCGTTTTCCTTCTTCCCAAATACTATAGTTTAGTTTTGCCCGCGGTTTTACGGAAATATCGAGAATACTGCTGTCAAAACGAAGATCAGGCCTTACTTCCAAATAGGCACTGTAATGAGGTATTTCGATAAAATTGTTGTCGGGATTTTGAGTCGTGTCGGCCGGTTGCTGTACAACACCGTAAGTCAGAATCCTAAAATCTCCCGAAAAACCGTTAATGAATTGGTTGACTGGAGACGCATTTTCATCTGGTGTTTCGACCGTTTTCATAATGCCGGTATCGGCAGCCTCTTTTTCTTCTGCAGATACCACAACCGGCACCCCCAGAAAAAAGATCGCAAGCAGAAAAATAATGGGGTGAATATTTTTTTTTGCCCAGTTCTTTTTCATAACGGAATCCTATTTTGTCAACAGGTTAAGATTAAAAATGGCATCGGATACTTTTTTCAGCAAGGGTTTACTGTATTTAATAACCGTCACATCCTCTTTAATAATTGCGCTGGTAATGGTCATTTTGGAAATAAACTCCCGCGGCTGTTCCTTGACGGTAACACTATTGTCATAGTCAAATGTCGCCGTTTTAAACATTTTTCCGGAAACCGTATAGAATTCGGCTTTTAATCCTATGAGACGATTTTTTGATATCCAGTATTTTATCTTATCATATGTCGCCCTGTTATCAATAGCCTGCAGATTCATGACGATACAGGCCTCTTTGTTAACGTTGCCTGCTTCCGTGCTGATTATTTTATAGTCACCGGCGTAGTTAGTGGAAGCAATATCGCCATTGGCCGCTGTGCCCATCAGTTTTTGCCTTGGAGAAATGGGAACAGGCTTGGAAAGACCGGGTTTGGCAAACCACATATTGCGATCCTGCATCAACAGTTTCTGACCTTTCACATTTCCCGGCGCAAGGGTATTAATAAGAGAATTATAACCCTTGGCAATAACCCTTAATTCCCTGTGCTGTTCGCGTCCATTTTCCACCGAATCCATGGCAATATCCCATTGAATACCTTCGTAATTGCCGCGGGCTTCATCGGATTTTTGCAGAATCTCTTTGTTGCTCATTTCGGCATGCGCCGACGGCATCGGGACGCTCAAACCGAGAATGAAAATAAGTACGATGAATATAAGTAATTGTCTGTTTATTTGTCGACTCATCATTTTCTCCTTACTATTTACTTTTGTAATACATCTGCCGTATTATTTCAATTTAAGGATAACAAAACATTTAAAAAATCAGTCATAAACTTCGAAAGGTATTAAGCATGCCCCAGGGCATCTACGATATTCTGTCTCGCTGCCCTTCTGGCGGGAACGATCGCCGAAAACATGGACAGAATCGCCATGCTCAACATCAGAAGCACCAGCATCAGGGGCACATAATCCACCATCAGTGATACGGATATGGAAAATCCCGGAGGCGTATATCTGGGTGGATAAATTTTTATGAACTTCCAAGCGCATGTATGCAATATAATGCCGAATATACCCCCTAAAAACCCCAGAATGGCTCCCTCCAAAGCAAACAGCAGAGACACGCCCCGGCGCTTTAAACCCAAAGCGCGTAGGGTTCCGATTTCTCTCGTTCTCTCCATAATGGCCATACCCATAGTATTGATTGTGGTCATCACCACGATGACTAAAACGATGGAAAAGAGAAACATGAACATCGTGTCAAGAAAAGCTTTCTGCTTATAAAAGGTCAGCGATAATTCATCCCATGTTTTTATTTCACAGTCAATTCCTGCGGCTTTTATTTTCCTGACAAGAACATCACGCATTCTTTTTGTTTCATCCCAATCATTCAGCAGAACAACTATTCTTTCCGCCGACTGCGTATCAAGCAGTGATTGGGCAAAATAATAATTAAAACGCATAAATTTATCATTGGAAAAATCATTTCCTGAATCGTAGACGCCGTTAATCTGGACATCCAGAGCATTCATCTGCCCTTCCAGCGTCGGCGCCATGACGACGCCGTCACTACCCGGCTTAAAATCGAGATATTTGGCCAGATCCTTGGCCATTTCGGCGCCGTATATTTTATCATCGCTCAATTTTTTCCCATCAATCGGCAAAAAATCGGCCCACCTACCCTGAATCACTTTATCATCTTTGGGGACAATGCCCTGAGCGATAAAAATCGTCGAG
>CAYMWM010000032.1:0-15937 GCA_964394185.1 uncultured Smithella sp. | reverse complement strand
GACTTTCCCATTGCTTACTATACCGGTGACCTGAATCTGCGGCGTTGCTAAGATTACACCTTTTTCTTCCAAAACAAGTTTGATGATTTTTGCCGTCTGTTCCCGGGTAAACATATATTTTTCCGGCTCGAGTTTTCCCTTTTCCTGCCAGCCGGCCACGTTGATTCTGAGATTACCCAATCCTTCACCGCGTACGGCTATGATTTTGAGTCCGTTATACACATTGTGAATAAAACCGTAATAAAGACTGATGGCGGCAAAGCCGACTCCTACTGCAATGATCGTAACAAGAGAGCGACGCTTGTTTCTCAAAACATTCCGGAATGCCAGTCTAATCCATTTCATCATGATTTGGTATCTCCGTTGACTATTTTGCCGTCTTCAAGCCGTATGAGACGTTTGACTTTATCCAGAAGCCTCTGGTCATGAGTGGAAAAAATAAAAGTGATTTCGTCTTTTTCGTTCAGTTCCCGCATCAGCTTGATGATCATCCGCGCGGTTTCCGAATCCAGATTCGCTGTCGGCTCATCGGCAATGACCAGCGAAGGATTATTCACCAGCGCCCTTGCAATGGATACCCTCTGCTGTTGTCCACCGGACATCTTCGCCGGCCGATTATGGATCAGATCGCTCAATCCAACTTCTTCCAGGCGCGCCAGAGCCTGTTTCCTGGCTTCCGATGTGGATGCTCCTTTAATCTGCAGCGGCAGCATGACATTTTCCAGCGCCGAAAGAACCGGAACAAGATTAAATCCCTGAAAAATGAATCCGATGGTTTGATTGCGATGATCGCTTTTCTGATCATCTGTCAGCGACCGGACATCCTTCCCGGCGATGGTCAATTCGCCCGACGTCGGTTCATCAATGGCGCCGATAAGATTGAGAAGCGTTGTTTTACCCGAACCCGAAGGTCCCCACACAGCGACAAATTCTCTTTTGTCTATCTGAAGGTCAATGCCTCTGAGAGCGTGTACGACGGTTTCACCAAGATGATAATCCTTGGTTATGTTTTTCATTTCGATTAAAGCCATTCAAAACTCAAGCGCTACAACAATACTCATCAGCATCATTTAATTTATTTACCGCAAAAGACCATATAAATAAGTTCGCTTTATGTCAAACAAATATAAACAATGGATCATCAATAAAACGGTTGGTTATTTTTAGCGCCCCAAGATGACGTCTCCCGTATCTGTAATGAGCTTTCCCGGCAATTCGAAAAATCGCAGGAAAATATCCAGGGTTCCTCTGGCAATGGACTTCACCGGTATGGGAGTGACATCAGGATCATCCCAATTTCCGTCAACTTTAAAATGAACGGTAATGAGATTACCCTTCTCATCCGTAACGATCCATCCGGCAATGGGAATTTTTGCCGCAATACGATCAATCGTTTGCAGGGGATGCACGCCAACGATAAGATTCTGCTTCTTTCTTAGATAATCAATCTTGCCTGAACTCGAAATCTTCATGGCGTCACTATCGATGAAGAAATCTTCCGTCGAAAGAACTCCTTTGCCGATAGACATATTGGCGGTAATCTTATTATAGGGCATGCCGTCTTTAGCCATATCCGGCAGTTGCAGTTTTAATAATTGATAAACATTGAGAAGGGAAAATATTTTGGAAAGGACGGAAAACTTTTTCAGAATGCCTTTTTCGGCTTTCATCTTAATGGTTCCCGCCAACGATTTTTTGATATCATCGGCGTTACCGCCCGTGGCGGTAACATCCCCTTTCAGCGACAATTTGCCGGTAAGCACACGATCTCCAATCTCCAGATAACGCTGAATCTTTTCCAGAGATATCCTGTCAACTGCAATATTCGCTTCATAATGATTATGACCACCGGGAATAATATCGACCTTTCCTTTTGTTTTTATTTCCCCTTCGAATACATTTGCTTCCAGTCTATCAATATTAACAATGCCCGGCGCATAATTCACTACTGCGTAAAGTTTTTTAAAATCAGCGCCCTTAATCTTGCCCGCATCCACTAATCCGGTCGCGCTTAATTTCAAACCGGATAATTCGTCTCCGTCTTTTGGTGGATAAGTGAGGGACATCAGACGAGTTAAGTCATCCGAATCAATGTAAGGCGAGGTCAGCGACAATGTGACTTCCGGATGATTCCAGTCACGTATATCGCCGGATATATTGAAAGTTGAGTCATTGAGTCTGAAGGCAAGATTGTCCACGTGGAGCATTTCGTTTTTAACGGCCAATTGTCCTTTTACGTTGCTGAAATTCACTTCGCCTTCAGTACTTTGCAACCCCAAATCCGCCGTCCTTAGCAAATCCGAATTAAATTGAAATGTTAATTCAGGCTTGTGGATATCATCTATCTTTAGCTTACCCCAGATATCGCTTTCCCCGATTCTTGCCTTGACAAGGGATGTTTCCAGACTGTTTCTTTTGAAAACAGCCCTGCCTGTCAAACCGCTGACGGTCTGAACATCATGCGCAGGATTAAAGGACACACCGGCCAGTGAAACAATGCCATTCCATTGAATAGAATCAGGATTGCTGAGATCGCCCTTGCCGTCAATGTCAAGAAAACAGATTCCCGACGGTGAATATGGCCTCAGAACCGGAAAAATCGGAACCGCTTCGCTGACATTAAACGCCTTTGACCGGATATTAAAAGACAAAGGTATTCCACCTGAAAAATTAATGAGGGCCGTTCCGGTTATTTTTGCAGGGGGCAAATTATAATCAAATGAAGAAATATTTGCAGCTTTTTCATTCAAAATAATTTCAGCTGTAAACCGGTTTTTTCTTACGGATGGCTTTTCCATGACCTCCGGATACGCGTATTCAGCCCCCGTTAAATCCCATTGAGCACTGACATGATAATCTTCTGTCGTACCTTTTCCCGAAAGCATGAGCGCTGAAGGACCTTTGAAATCAAGCTTGCGGAATTTTTCTTTTCCTATGAGCCACAGGATTTCATTCCGGGCAGGGTTCATTTTCATGGCAGCGGTATAAAGTGTAGGCTCCGGCAGTGAAAAATCGGAAATATTTCCTTCCAGCGTACAGGGCGATGAGCCGAAAAGCCCCCTCATCTTTTTTAGCGAAAACTGCCTGTTTTCGAGCTCCAGAATGCCATTGATATGATGAAAAATCGGAGCGGCATCATCCACCTCAAATACACCTTTATCCACTTGAGCACGGACATAAAGAAGTCCGGCATTTTCCGTTTTATTAAAATCGGCTATCTGGCTTTTTCTTCCGCTGAGCTTCCCTTCAACCAAACGGAAATTACCGTTCTTAACGTGGGTTTTAATATAACTCCCCACACCTTGAGGAATAATTTTCCAGGGGATATAAGATTTGATCTCTTGATAATGAAAAACAGATGTTTCTGCATTTGCTTCCAGCAGCGGGTCTTTTGTATCCATTTCATTAATGGCTAAGTCTCCATTGGCTTCAAAATTATCAATCTTTAAATGCGCGACATTCAACTTGAGTTTGCCGGTGCTGTAGTCCAAAGCGTAATCGACATCAATATTCTTAGGTTGAAGCCTGGCGTCAAAAACTTTCGGATATACAATCAGGGCGTCTTTAATGGCAAGGGTTCCTTTCGACTGAAAATCTGAAAGTTTTCCCGATAATTTAATATTCGTATTCAGGTATCCGGCAAGTTTTTTGATAGGTGTATAATGTTTCAGATAATCATCGTAATGTTTAATATCTGTTCCTTTGATGCGTATGGAAGCGTTCACAGTTCTTTCCAAAACCGGTACGTCAGAAAAAGCCGGACTAAAGGTGCCGTTAAGCAAAAGATCCGCTTTGTTTTCGGCTTCAATGACGGAAGCAGTCATATTGAAATAAGATGTGTTTCCAACAAAAGACGAATCAATCCAGCAGTCTAAATTATCCAGTGACGTTAAAAGCCCTTCTTTGTTCAACGCCTGATCGAAAAACGTCACCCGTCCTTTCTCAATGGTCAGCCTCTTAAGCTCCATGGCGGTTTTCTTCTTTTCATCTTTCAGAAGGTCAGCAATATTCCATACACCTGCCCGGTCACGTTTTAATGAAATGACAGGTTCATTTAAAATTACTTCCTTAAGAACGATCTTATTTGCAAGAAGAGGAATAATTTTCACGTGGGAAAAAGCCGTTTTAACAGTCAGAAAAGCCGACGAGTGATCTTTTTCCGCAATCACCACATTGGTAAATCGCAGAGAAAGCCCGTTACGTAAAGTCACTGACGCGTTTCCGGTTTCATAGGTCACATCCCGATGCAGCTTCTCTTTTATTGTTTTGGTGATGAATTCTTTATGGTCTTCGAGACGGGCTAGCTGGCTAGAAACATAAAACCAGGCAGACACAAAAAGAGCGACGATTGCCGCAGCTGATATTAAAACTATTGTGATTGATCGTTTCTTTACAGCCAATCTAATCTGCCTCTTATAAAAATAATTAGTTTTTTACATCAACCCCTTCTTACTGTCAAATTCAAGATTAATGGATAATTCTACTACCGTATTGATTAAGGAATCAGCGGCATTGTCCTTCAGCTTTAGCTGATTTTATAAATTTACAGCTTCCCAATTCGCACGCCTTTTGCGCATCCCGGCAGCCAAGAATTTTATTCCCCTGAGCCAAATAAACAGTTCCTCTGCAGAAATAGTAATCGGCATCTTCTTTCAGGCTTATCGCTTTATTAAAGTCATTGATAGCCAATTGCAACTTATTCAACCCGGCATAAATAATTCCCCGATTATGATGCGCATTGGCGTGATCAGGATATAGGCTTATCGCTTTGCCGAAATCATTCAAGGCCTTTTGATACTGACCCAGCTTAGTATAAACAGTTCCTCTGCCGTTATATGTATTCGCATAGGACGGATTTAGGCTTACGGATTTATTGAAATCATCAAGAGCATCCTGATACCGGCCTGTATTGGCGTAAATATTCGCCCTGTTATTATAGGCTTCAGGATAATAAGAATTAATGAATATGGCCTGATTATAATGAGAAAGGGCATCATTTATCCTGCCCTCAGTTTGTAGGGCAATGCCCAAATGGTTATGAGCCACATCATTATTCTTCGTCACACTCAGAGCATGTTTAAATATAGAGATACTGTTTTTCCAGTAGCCGCATTGATTCCAGGTTAAGAATGCCAAGATGATTAAGATGATTATTCCTGCGGGAAATAATATTTTTCTGCGAATATCGACACCCGAATACAAAAGCGGAATGCCCCAGGCCAGCATAATAGCAATGCCGACTGACGGAAGATAAGTATAACGGTCGGCCATCGGTGCGTTGATAGGCACCAATCCTATCACGGGAATCAAAGTACCTAAATACCAAAACCAGCCCACAAATAAAAAAGGCAGCTTTCTTACATGATATAAGACAACAGCCGTTATGCAAAGCAGAATAAAAGCAGAAGCAATAACCGGCAATGGCTCAAATGAAAACTCAAAGTGATAAATCACGGCTAAATCCACGGGCATAAAAATTTTTCTCAGATACGAAACATAGGAGATAAGAGCATTGATAAAACGCATAAAAAGGGGCTGACGCATGACGCCAACTTCATATTGAGCCCAGACCGTCATGATACTTGAGATGATTGTCAGAATAACAAAAGGAGTTTTTTCCAGGATAAGTCCGCCAACGGATTTGAATCTGTTTCCAGCCAAAGCGTCCGATGCGCCGGACCAGCGGCGCAGTGGCCAATAATCAACAAGCAATAAAATAAAAGGCAACGTAACCAGCATGGATTTGGCCATTAAACTTAAAGCAAATAATATCAGGCACAGAAAATAACAGGACAGCCGTCGTTTTTCAGCATAAAAAGCATAGGAATACAGAGCGGCCATACCGAAAAACATACTAAGCACATCTTTACGTTCCGCCGCCCATGCCACAGATTCCACCCTTAGCGGATGGAAAGCGAATAAAGCGGCAGCAAAAGCCGCAGGCCAGATATTGTTTGTCGTCCTATTTAAAAACAGAAGCAGAAAGATAACCGCCCCTATGTGTAGGAGCAAATTCATAACATGATAACCTGCCGGATTTGTACCGAACAGGCTGTAGTCCAGCATGAGAGAAATCCAGGTAAGAGGATGCCAGTTTCTGGAAACAAAAGAACTGAAAGCCCATTGAATACTTTCCGCATTAATGCCGGATTTAATATGATTATTCTGAGTAATATATTCGGTATCATCAAAACAAATAAAATCATTGTCTGCTACACGCCCGAAGGTCGACCAGGAAGCCACAATCAAAACCATGATGATAAGATAAGCGTATTTTTTTTTCATGGATTAATTATTATATATTTAAAAAGGTGAAAAAGCCTTCTTGACAGGTAAAGACGGAGAAAGTTCAAGTTCTCTTTAAGTTAAGAGGTTACTTTATTCATTCATCGTCTTACTTCTTGCGTCTGCTGCACCAATCCCTCGCGACATCGATATCCTGAAAACTCTCAGATTCGTTCGATCCCCAAAGATTTTCAAAAGTGTGAAAAGTTTTACCCAGAATGTTATGGGAAGTCTTTCGCGGAATGATGGCGATGCGCATTTTCGGGTTTTCACTGGATGAAACGGCCGTCCGCATGGCAAAATGCTGGATTTCGTCGATTGAAATAATTATGTCTTCCGCCCCGGAAAAGTCCCATATCTGATAACGCAATTGAGAAAACAATTCATCCGAATTGATTTGTTCCTGAATTTTATCAACTTCGTCCGCTTCGACAATGCCTGAAAAAGTAATGACTATACCAAGTCCATTCAATTCCCTGTTTAATTTGTGAGACATAAAATACTCTCCTGAATTGACGTAAATTGTTTGGCATGATTGTTTTTAATATAATTATATTTATAATTTATCACATAAAAACATAATATAGAATCACTTTTTTCATCAACATGACGGACAGGGGGTAGTCTTCACAAGTATCTGTGAAGGGGAAACATGCTTCTTTTAAACTTTTAAAAAATTAAACATACCCTTGTTCCCTGAGAGGGAAAGCTTTATCGGCTTAAGACCTATTGTTCCATTGATGTCTGCGATAGCCGATTGATATTCCCGACGACGCATTCGTGCCTTCAGATATCTATAGGAAGGATATAATATTCAACGTTTCTTTGCGGATAGAGCGTCCTCATAATTTTTGTGTAACGCTTGAGCTGTTCATCGTATTTTTGCCTCAATCCTCTCATCGAACCTGATTTATAATCGATAATGGTTATGAGATTATCCGACACAATCATTCTATCCACGATGCCGAAGCTTTCTTTATCAGATATCTGCTGCTCGATATAAAATTTGCCCGGTCTGAACATGACGGGATAAACATCGCTTCTTTGAACAAAACGAACGGCCGTTTTATATTCCTCGTCATTTAGCTCTCCCGCCGGCGGCAGGTCGGTTTGATGAATGACAGTGGACAGCCAGCGGTGCAATCTGTCACCTCTCAAAATACCGGCCTTGATATTTTCCGATGCCAGCGCCGGATCGATTTCGCCGTATTTTTCCGGTTCATCTTTATGTTTTTCAGGCACGTTACATATTGTTACAGGTTCAGTTTCTTTCTGCCTGCCAGTCCGTTGGCATGTCTCTTTTTTACTACCACCCGGCGCAAACCGCGAAAACGTATCCAGCACCGACTGATGGACAGGCTTGTAATTGCCGTCTTTTTTTGTTGGCAGAAAAACCGTGAGTGTTTGTATAGCCCTTGTTACGGCAACATAGAAAACATTCGCCTTCTCCCGGCGCAGCCGCGTCACGTTGATGTCATGTTTTTCGATAATGTCTCCAGCAATTACAGAATCGCCGGCTCTCAACAAATTAATCTCGTTTCCTGAAAACTGCACATGACACCGCAGGGATTCCAGATAGAAAGGCGATTCCGTTTCATCCTCATTCCAAAAAACAAATACATGCTTAAACTGAAGCCCTTTTGTTCCGTGAATGGTGTCAACTTTAATATATTCACTGTCCTCGGATTCAGGTACATTCACACCAAACCGGACACTGAACATTCTGAGAAGAAAGCCATCCACATCAGCGCCTCCTTCGATGAAGAAAGCCTGCGCCTCATCCTGCCAGATATCAAGTATCGCCGAGGGCAACTTACCGCGCAAAAGCTCAATTGCGCTGCTGACAGCCATCAAACCGAAAGGTTGAGGAAATTTTTGCGCAAACTCCGCACGGATAGACTCAATATTGCCGAATATCCCCCTCCAAAGCGGTGAAGCGACTGCCTTGTCAATGAATTGATTATTATTATCTTTTGCCAAAATACCGGCAATAAAAAGCATCACAGCGACACCATCCGGGGTTGACAGAAGCTGCCTTCCTTTAACCGTTGATACTCCAATGTTGTTTTTGATAAGTTCAGCTTCAATTTTCTGAACATGATTGTTGGTTAAAGCAAGGACTGCCATATCTCCCCATCGGCAGCCGTATTCTTCCTTCTTTTGCTTTAAATATCCGACAATCGCCGGATAAAAGGGTGCTTCCGAATTGCCGTCTTTTTCAAGTTGCACGAGATTTACTTCCGTCACGCCGTCAAAAGATTTGATATCCTCCGGAGGTCTCTGTGTTTCTGCCTGCTCTTTTCCGGTAAAGAGATTTTCAACAAGTTCATTGAAAAAAGCAATAAGCAGGGGTGTGCTCCGGAAATTGTATTCCAGCGAATTTTCCTTAATCACGCCATTTTGGATATATTTATCAATGGCCTCTTCCAGCGCTTCACGTTCCGCTCCGCGCCACCCGTAAATCATTTGTTTCCAGTCTCCCACAGCAAAGAACGATTTTTCGCCGCGCTCGCCCCGGCCGGATAAAATCTCATCAATCAGGGGAAGTAATATTTCGATATCGCTTTTTGATGTATCCTGAAATTCATCGATCAGAAGATGCCCTGTCCGATCCAGCCCCAATGAAAAGTAATTGCTCATGAGCTTCGGACGTTCATCCGGCGACTCGGAGTCCAGGGCAAGAAGACCCCTCCGGACATCATGGAAAAAAATCAGTCCTTTTTCCTTTTTCACGGCATCGGCAGCATCAAAATACAGCTCGCAAAGAAAAGTCACAGCCAGCATCCTCAGCAGTGCTTTGTTGACCGACAGTTTCTCGGCGGCCACTCTGTATTCCCGGAAAACATCGTTAAGCTCTGAATACGGTTTTTCACTCCATACGATCTTTTTGCCCAGGCTTGTGTAATCCTCCAAATCACCATTAGTTGCCACTTTTCTGGAAATGAAAGTGTCATAATCGGCGAAAGCATTTATGACCAACCTGTTAACATTAGCGGTTACCTTCTCCGACAAAGCACTTGCCTTTGCACTAATAGACGCAAGCGCGTTTCTTAAAACTCCATTCTCTTTCATCAGATTATCAAGATCTTTCAGTCTTTCCATATCCATCAGACAGTGTTCGATAGTCCGTTCATCCGCCAGCGGTTTCCAAAGCGTATCGATATCCGTTCTTAATATCCGGGCAACCATGATTAACTTATCGGTTTTGCCACTTCGCACGATACGGTCACGGAAAAGGCGTTCTATCTCCTGCAGCAGTTCCATCTGCGTTTTTTCATCCGCCAGTTTCGGCGCAAAGCCGGACACGGCGAAAAGCCGGTAAAAAAATGAATCTATTGTCGAATAGCCGACGCGCCCCGCTTCCATAGTCAGCCGGAGGCGCTCTAACAGAGGCAACTCCGTTTTCGACGCTATTTTTCCCATGATTCTGGAACGCATTTCGATCGTGGCCGCACGGGTAAAGGTGAGCGCGGTAATGAATTTGCCGCCCTTTAATATTCTATCGAACACCTCTTTGGTGAGTTGTGTTGTTTTTCCCGAACCGGCCGACGCTTTCAGAAGAATACTTTTCATCGGATATTCCCCCGCAAAGCTTTGTAATAATCTTCCCTGCCGCATAAGGCCTGAAAAAGGCAGTTTTCACATTCCTGACAATCATGAACCGGCAGAAGTTCATCTGAGCCGATGATCGCATCCAGACGCTCCTTGATGGCCAGCATCAATTCAGCCGTCTCGGCGCTCTGTGCCTCGGTAAGCTCCATGTCACGATCTTCCGACTGTTCCCTCAAAAAATAAAAACGTGCCCCTTCTACGCCTTTATTAAAATGCTGATAGATCATAAGCTGTGCCGCAGGATGCAGAACATTTTGTTCCTTAAAGCGCTTCAGCACTGATGTTTTTTCCGGAATTTTATATTTACCTTGCTTACCGGAATACTTGAAATCAATAACCTCCGTTCGTCCTTCAATTTTTGCCAACCTGTCCGAACGTCCGGTTATCTTATAACTCCCCGCTATCATTCCCCGGAATTCTTTCTCGCAAGCCACGGCATTATCGGAGAAAATGATACGCTTGCCGGACTCCTTCTCGTCGGCGTATATTTCCTGCAAAAAGATTTTCGCATTGAGTTTATAGATATCTATTCCGGCAATATCCCTTAAAGTCTTGCTTTCATCACTCTCCCAGCATTCATCAAAAAGTTTTTCCCAGTCATCGAATCCATCTTTTTTCCCGGTTGAAAGCCGCCGCAGAAATTCATGAACAAAATTTCCCATCCGCATATTGATTTTCTCGTCGTCTTGCATAAAAGAGGGAGGTTCCATCCCGAGGATATACTGATGGTAGAATAAAAAAGGACAGGCCAGAATCCTGGCCAGCTTAGTATACGAATAAGTGAAATTTTTCAGTTTGTTCCTCAAATGATCATCCATTGTTACCGCAATCTTTTCCCGGCTGATCATTGTTGCAGGAGATTCTTTAAAAGCCGTTGCCGTTACCGGTTTCCCGAATTCCTGCGCCAGAAGGCTCATATAGTAGCTGGGTGTTCTTTCCCTGATGGTATCGTTTACCCCTGCTATTTTGATTCTGTCGCCCTGCGCCAGAATCTGCCGGAAAATAAGATCCTCCGATTCAAAAACACTTTTTCGCAATTGCGGCACATGTACCGGATTGATGAAAGGACCTTCAAAAGGCTGTGTCGGCATGATGCCGCTGTCCAGAGACAGAATTAATCCCCTGCTGAATCTCTCTCCCGAAACGTGCCCGAAACCGACAACCTGCACCGGCGCTTTTCTGCTTCCCGTAACGCGGAATTTTTTCGTTTCAATCAGCGTTTTCGCGGTATCCGTTAAATGACGCCCCAGCCGCTCTTTCCAGTAATCAAGCAGCGTGGTAAAAGATATGGCCGCCTCCAGCGCTTCACATTCCTCACGGACATAATGTTTTTGGTTTTGGGACAATTCCATCGCGCAGGTCGTGGCTAATTTCCTGAAATCGGGCATGATACCTGATTCCTGAGCTTTTTCCATTTCAGCCATCACCCTTCTTCCCGCCGACGTCGTTGAAAACGGCAGCCAGACAGCGAGATTGACATCGTTTCCAAACAGGCGCAAAGACCTGTTCCAGAGCATGGCCGTCAGGGACTCATCCAGCAGAAATATCAACAACTGTTCGTCGGCTGACCTTTCCTTGAGAAAAGCGGAAACCTCCAGAGTTACAAGATCAACCAGGGAATGAAGACCGGCAAGCGATAGCAACTCAATGTGTGCGCCATTTGACGGCGCAAACCCGCCGCCAAATGACAGCATAAGATTCTTTGCCGAATCAAACGGCAGCTTTTCCGTCCCGCATAAATCCATCCCGAAAAGCGGCTTGTCAATGAACAATCTTTCTTTTTTTATCTTTTTGTAAAAACGTCCGGTTACAGTCGTTATCTCCGGCAGTCCGATAAACACTTCCTTTTCGCCGGGTGTAATTTCATCAAGCACTGCCGTTTCCAGTTCCGGCATAAAGAAATTGATCCGGGCAAGCCACTTCCGGAAAGATTCAGCCACGTCAAGATATTCTTCGAGTCTATTCCATTCGTCCTCGGTAAACCGCTCCGCACCGTAAATTGAATTCCTGCCGATATTATGTTCCGAAAGTTTTGCCATCAGGGTCAAAAGGGCTGCGGCATTTCTTGCAGGATACGGTTCGCCGGGATTCTTCTCTGCAACGAATTGTATGAAATAAAGTAACCGCTCATCGCCCGGAACCGGTTGAATCTTCAATCTTTCGCTGTTTTTCCGGGTTATATAGGAATGAAGTCCTTCAATCCTGGGAAGAATACCGCCAAGCTCGCTATGGATAAGATACTGGATGGGGTCAACGGCTCTTTCATTGGCACAAACAATAGTCCAGTCGGAAAGATCGGGATGATCGGCGCGCAGAAGTTCTATTATATTTTCATAATATTGCGACACGATGACTCCCGACAGATATGATATTTCTTTTTATCATCCTTATATCCTTCTGAATGAACGGAGATAACATAGGACAAGACTGTTTTGTGCGTCAACGAATTAATTGCCGGGAAATACCTTCCGACACCAAAATAAAAGTGTCATATAGAGATATCACTGCCAGATATAAGGCCACGGTCTGGCTTCTTCAAGCTCAAAGGCAAGTTCGAGAAGCTCCCTTTCGCGGCCATAGGCAGCGCCAAACTGGACTCCCAGAGGCAATCCGTCAGTACAGCCCCCCATGGGAAGTGTTATAGCCGGAGCGCCGCTGACATTTTGCAGCGGAGTAAAAACAACATAATTTCTGACCCTTTCAAAAGCTTCCTCAAAGGGGAGCTCCGGTCCAATATAACCGATTTTGGGAACGGGATGGGCAAGCGTCGGATTGAGCAGTATGTCACAGGAGTTGAAGATTTCACCATATATACCGGCAAATTCCCGCAACCGTTTTATGGTGGCCGGCGCTTTCAGGATATTCTTCTTGAAGTAGCGGCTGAGATTTAACGTCCAGTCCTCAAGTTTGCCGCTATCGAAACCGGGGCCGACCAGTAATTTCCCGAAATACTGGAAGGAGAAGGCCAGAAGCGCCCAGTAAAGAATAAAATCATCAGCCATCTGCGCATTGCCGGGGCAGTGAATTTCTTTGACTGAATGGCCGAGTTCTTCGCAGAGAGCCGCAGTGCGGCAAACCACATCCGCCGATTCAGGATGCGCGGATGTTCCATAGACAGTATCGGTAAAAAAATTGATGCGCAGACGTTTTTTCCCAGGCCCCTGCACCAGCCCGATTTCGGGTAGTTTCGGATTGCGCTTGTACTTTTCCGCACCGGCATAAAACACGGCCGTATCACGCACTGTGCGTGATAACATCCCCTCATAAACAATGTTGACCGGCAATAACTCCGTTCCTTCCATCAGTTCCATCCTTCCCCGGGAAGATTTGAGGCCAACAAGGCCGCAGCATGATGCCGGTACGCGAATGGAACCCCCGCCGTCGTTTCCGTGCGCCAGCGGAACTACACCGGAGGCTACCATGACCGCCGACCCGCCGGAAGATCCTCCCGATGAGTAATCCGTATTCCACGGATTGCGCGTAACTCCGCATAAAAGCGACTCCGTCGTAGCCGTAAAGCCGAATTCGGGCAGAGCGGTTTTCCCCAAACTGATAAGGCCAAGCGAAAAAAATTGTTTCACGAACTTGCTTGAGTGTCGGGCGGGCTTATTGGAAACAGCCCGCGAACCCATTAATGTCGGCACACCCTTTATGAGATCGTTATCTTTGATAAAAGAAGGAACTCCGGCAAAAGGACCGGGAACAGTACTTTTGACCTGCTCACGGGCCATGTCAAAAGTTTCCGTTACAATCGCGTTGAGCTGCGGATTTACCGATTTTGCCCGCGCAATGGCCGCTTCGAGAGCTTCGGTGGCGCTGATTTCTCCTGAGGAAATTTTTTGTGCTACTCCAACTCCATCGAGTGTTCCCAAGGCATCATCACAAAAAGCGCTTATCTTTTTCTTTTCTTCGCTCATCAGAAATCCATCCTTTCTTTGTCATCCCGTACAAAACGTGAATTCAGTAATCGTTTCCCACATCAAAGCAGAAATCTCGCTGTTTGCCACTCCGGCTCAAAACCTGAATTTTGCTTAAATTTATGTGATTCGCAAGACTGACAGGAAGTATAGAAAACGCAGTTTTATCTGTCAAGGCAATCTTGACCACTTTTTATCGACTAATACCTTCAATACATTCTTGCAATCTTCCGCTTTTTCAATATAATTCAATGCTGATTGCATCAGCGCTTTTTAAAGCGTGAAACGGAGGCGGTAATTCATGGATAGAATTCTTCCCGACATAACCAGACGGAAACTATTACAGACAGCTGCGGCATCCGCCTTTCTCATTGGAATACCGAATATCTCCGGCTGCTCATCCCTTCCCCAATACCGGCCATCAGGCATCGCCAAAGGAAATGCATTGTTCCTCACGCACTGCAATATTGTCGATGTTGTCCGTGGCAAAATTAATTGTGACCAAACCATTACTATCCGCAACGGCATTATTGAAGCCATTAACAACCGGCTTCCTTCCGCGCGGGAGGGCGACAAAGTTCTGGATTTAAAATCCAAATTCGTCATCCCCGGTTTAATTGATTCGCATTGCCATGCAACACTACCCGGGGAACCGGCTTTCAATCCATTAGGTATTACAGCGTTGGTCAGCCAAATGATGCGAAACTATACTCAGCATATCAAGCACGGCGTGACCACTATCCGCGACATCGGCGCGATGCCGAACGTATTGCATGACTTTATGGCTAAAATAGAAAAAGGCAAACTCATCGGCCCGCGTATCGTTTACTGCAACGCATTCACCAATATATACGGCAGTCACCCCGACATCAAACCTTCGGACGTAAGCCTTTTTTCACCGATGGCCTTGCTGTTCACCGGTGACACGAATCTATGGTTCAAAGATTCAACGGAACTGAAAGAAAAATTGCGCAAAAACTGTTCCGGCGGCGCATCTTTTATCAAACTCACCATGGATAAAAAGTCCTGTCTGAGCGGTAAGGGTGAAATCCCCGTGTATTCGGACGAGCATCTGAAAATTATTTTCAACTTCGCGCAGAAAAAAAACCTGCCCGTGGCCGGACATATTCATACCAAATTCGGATTCGACCGGGCCGTGCAATTCGGCATCGGTTCGATGGAACATGCCATTGCCGACGCGGTGCTGACCGAAAAGGAGGTCATGGCAATGGCCGGGAAAAAGATCGCCATTGTTCCGACCATGATTATTGCGCATATCATGGCGGCGTCGGAAGCCTACGATGAACTTCCGAAAAAATACCGCACCGATTTTATTGAACGCGAAGTGGCCATCCGGCGCGAATACATCAACTCTTCACTTGATGATTACATTGAAAAAACGATTCATGAAGCCAATCTTGCCTATCTGAAAAACTATCGGAAATACGGGGTCAACAATTTATACCAAAAAGGCAAGTATATGGCCAATCCGGAAATCTATTTCAATATCCTTTCCGTCGGACCCGGAAATTTAATGGCTATGAAAGATGCGGGAATCTTAATCGGCTGCGGCACAGACGCCGGAGTGCCTCTATCTTATCACGGAACACTATGGCGCGAAATGGAAATGCTGGGACGCATCGGATTTTCCAATTCCGAAATACTGCGATGCGCCACCATCAATAACGCCAGGATTATCGGCATGGCCGACAGGATCGGCTCCGTAGACGCGGGTAAATTCGCCGATTTGACAATCCTGCGGGATAACCCGCTGAAGAAAATCGAAACCTGCCGTAAACCGGATATCGTCGTCAAAAACGGCGACATTTACGATGTCGATAAAATTGTGTTTAACACATGGTAGTACAGTTTTTTTCCCGGCTGAATAATATCAGAGTAATTCGGTTGGGCCAAGCTCCGCTGTTTCGCTAAATATATTTTATACCTGATAAGTGAATTAACTCTAATAGCTTTTATTAATTGGGAAACTACATTTTTCAGGCATCCGGTCACAATTTGATCACGAATGAAAACAAAGGCTTAACCCGTAAATGGTTAAGCCTTTGTTTTCATGGTAGGCGGTGCTGGGATTGAACCAGCGACTTCTACCGTGTGAAGGTAGC
>CAYMWM010000031.1:0-33566 GCA_964394185.1 uncultured Smithella sp. | reverse complement strand
CTCAGCCTCCGGGGCCACAACCCGGCACTCTAACCAATTGAGCTACACCCACCATCATAGCCTTGGTGCGCCTGGAGGGATTCGAACTCTCGGCCCACGGATTAGAAGTCCGTTGCTCTATCCAACTGAGCTACAGGCGCATTTTTTACCTGTGCCTAAAAAGACTAAGCCTAATAGCCCCTCTTACTTCTTTTGTCAAGATTAAATGCTGCTTTGAGTGATTTTTTTATAATGACCCGGCAAAAAATCCAATCATTTATCTGACGTAACCGGCTATGCCGTCAAAGTGGTATCCCTTCTTGTTAATCATGCCTCCCTGCACATCGGTGGAATAAAAATAACGGCCCGTTTTCGCGTTATACCAACGGTAAAGTTCCTTGGTATTGGTCAGTCTGGAAGTTGCTATATTGCCTATGGAACCTTCGTAAACATATCCCGCGATGTTTTTTCCCCCTCCGGCATAATTGCTATGGTAGAAATGACTTATTTTTTGCGGATTATACCAGCGGTAAAAAGGCGCCGTACCCGGTGTGTCCGGTTTAAAAAGCCTGTAAGCAATGCCTTCTTTGGAGTATTTGTTCTGAAGCAATCTTTTTGCTTCCGGCTGGGGATCAGCCGTAAAAAGATAATCCTCTCCATTGAAATATCTATAAATATCTATAGTTTTTGAGATATTATCCGCCAATACTTCCCCGAAAACCTCAACAACCGCTTCTCCGCCGTTAGTGATAAATATTATATCGTCCATGTAATATCCGGGCAGCATTTGTCCTTTATTTAATGTCACGGTCAGGTAATGGGATTGTCTGGTCGTAACGCCGGAATTGGGCACGATTTTTATGCTGTTTTCGGGGAAAAATGACGTATTCACACCCAGAATTTTTACACCTTCAAAGACAAGATATTTATTTTTGCTTGTCACTGCAAGAACATGGGGACCGTCTACAAGATTATCCGCCACCAGCAATTCTCCGTTATTGCCTTCCAGATCTTCATACAAATCAAATCTGTTGATCAACTGTTTGTCAAGGGATAAGGCCAAATCCCCTTCTTTGCGGAAGGATGATAAATAAAGGATAATTCCCGTTCCGCTGAAGTTAATTTTAATTACATTTTCTCCATCGGCACACGAGGGATAGCCGTTGTTGCCGGTCCATTTTCCCGTAAATTCAACTATATCTTTTAAATAACCGGAAGCGGTATAGACGGCCGTTTCCTTCACTTCCTCATTGACAAACGATATGTATCTGCTCCGCTGAAAAGCTTCTGGCGCACTGTATTTTTCATGTTTCTGAAGAGCCACCGACCACGTCAGATTTTCTTTGCCGCTGTTGTTCAGGATTATTTTTCTGGAAACATTTTTATCCGGCGGGATATTTCCCATATCCAGCCGCAGGGGATTTAAACTAATCAAAGGAGAATGCCGGGTGTAAGCAATAATAAAAGTCACAAATATTATTTTTTGTTCCTTGCCACAATTTATTTTAATAGCTTCCTTGTGAAATCCTGCTGGCATTTCCTTTGTACATATAAGTGTTCCATCCTCGGATTCAAGTTCCATTTCCACATAACCCAGCGATCTTTTGATTTTACGCTCGTCGGATGATTCTTTGTGAAATAAGCGGACTTCCACTCCCAGTGATTGTGATTTTTCTTTTAAAATACCGGAAAGTTTTTGCTTTTCTGTTTTTTTCCAGCCTATCGGGCCTTCCGTTGACCATTCAACAGCGGCCGTCCCGGTTTTATTGAATGTAAATATTCCCTGACCCGGCTTATCAAAAGAAATGGTACCTAACTTTAATTCCTCCGGAGTTATCGGCTCCGGTTTTAGTTGTTTGACATCCTTGCCCAACGTTTTTTGGACTTTTTCCTTAACGGCAGGTTTGGATGCTGCCGGATTTACAGCGGTTTGAGTCCAGCCGTCTAACGAACAAACAAAAAACGCGACCATAATAAAGATAAAATAATTCTTTATATTAAACATAGATACCTCTTGAAAAATATTCTTGTTTAAGTAACTCAAAGCATAAAATTAAGCAACTGTTTTCCAAATATCTATTCCACGATTGTTGATTAAAATAAAATTTAAGCGGCTTAAAACACTTGACATTTACGGCAAACAAGATATAGCTTGCCTCCAATTTTCCGTGTACATATTTATAAGAATAAATCAGCCTGACGCAGTCTGCTGTATGATACTGTAATTGCGGATAAGCTCAATATGAATAAGGATAAACTTAAATACTGGATAGCGCTGAAATCCATCGATGGGATCGGCAACGTTAATTTTGGGGCGCTGGTTGATCAATTCGGCTCTTTGCCTGCTGTATTTGCAGCATCCAGTCACGATTTAAAAGAAATCAAGGGTATTTCCAGCCCCCTAGCCTCAGCCATCGCCGGCTTTAAAGACTGGGATAAAGTTAATAGAGAACTTGATATACTTGATAAACAAAAAATCAGCATCATCTCTTACGAGGACGAATTTTATCCGCAAAAGCTGCTGAATATTTACGATCGCCCTCCTTTTATATATGTTCTGGGCAGCCTGAAAAAAGATGATATCAATATAGCGATTGTCGGTTCCCGCATAGCCAGCACCTACGGCAAATATACAACGGAGAAAATCAGCCGCGAACTTGCCCTCAGGGGAATAACCGTCGTGAGCGGAATGGCGCGGGGCATCGATTCTGCAGCCCATCGCGGAGCCATAACGGCACACGGCAGAACAGTTGCAATCTTAGGCAGCGGGCTGGATGTCATTTATCCGCCGGAGAATGAAAAATTATTTGCCGGTATTGTTGAAAACGGCGCCGTGATTTCAGAATTCCCGTTGGGAACGCCTCCCCGCTCAACTAATTTTCCGGCGCGCAATCGCATCATCAGCGGGATGTCCTACGGTGTTGTCATCGTTGAAGCCGGTGAGAAAAGCGGCTCTCTGATTACGGCAAGACTGGCGCTGGAACAGGGGCGGGAAGTTTTTGCCGTGCCTGGGAGCATTGATTCCGCCGGTTCGCGCGGAACCAACAAACTGATTAAGCAAGGCGCAAAACTGATTGAAAATACCGATGATATTCTGGAAGAAATCCTGCCTCAGATTGAAAGAACACCAGTACTCAAAACACCTTTCATTTCCATACCAGAAGAAAAATCCGTTATAATATCGGAATCACTGAACGATACAGAACAGAAAATAATCGGTTATGTTTCCCAGAAACGAATGCATATTGATGATCTGATTTCTTCTACAGGTTTGACGTCCGCCGAAATTCTAAGCAGCTTGACGAAAATGGAGCTAAAAGGAATGATTCAGCAATATCCGGGAAAGTTTTTCTCGCTGAAAGAATGATGCATGTTTTAAAAATATCGAATGATTAAAATGGGTTACCGTTAATGAAATAAAAATTTCTTTACAAATTATTTTTCTCCATTTATAGGGGCACTCTGTTTGATTTTGAAGCGAGAGGATTATTATGGCGAGTTCGCTGGTTATTGTGGAATCTCCCACAAAAGTTAAAACAATTAAAAAATTTCTCGGAGCCGATTTCAATGCCGTGGCTTCGATGGGTCATATTAAGGATTTGCCCAAAAGCGCTCTGGGCATTGATCTGGAAAAAGATTTCGAACCGACTTACAATGTCATCGAAACAAAAAAGAAAACCATCGATGATTTGAAAAAAGCGGCGAAGAGTGCAGAAAATATTTACCTGGCTCCCGATCCTGACCGTGAAGGCGAAGCGATTGCCTGGCATATCGCGGATGTTATCAACACCAAAAACAAAAATGTTTATCGTGTCCTGTTTAATGATCTGACAAAAGACACGGTAACGGCAGCCATCAATAATCCCCTGCATCTTGATTTCAATAAATATGAAGCCCAGCAGACCAGAAGAATTCTTGACCGCCTGGTCGGCTATCAGATAAGTCCCGTTCTGTGGGATAAGGTCAAAAGAGGTTTGAGCGCGGGACGCGTCCAGTCGGTCGCTGTGCGCATGATTTGCGACCGGGAAAAAGAGATAAAAAGTTTTGTTCCGGAAGAATACTGGAATCTGGTGGCTCAGTTTGAAGGACACAATCCGCCGCCTTTCGAAGCCAAGCTCCTCAAGGTCGACGGGAAAAAAGCAAAGGTCTCCACAGACGAACAGGCTCAAAAGCTTGCCGCCAAAATCCGGCAAGCCGATTTCATTGTGGAGAAGCTGGAGAAGAAGGAGGTCAAGCGCGCTGCTCCGCCGCCTTTCACTACCAGTAAATTACAGCAGGAAGCTTCCCGCTGGTTTCGTTTTTCAGCGAAAAAGACCATGATGGTCGCCCAGAAACTTTATGAAGGCATTGAACTGGGCAAGGAAGGTTCCGTGGGCCTTATCACTTATATGAGAACCGATTCCTACCGGATTTCCGATGAAGCGCTCAAAGACGTGCGTGATTATATCAAGGAAAATTATTCTTCCGATTATCTTCCTCATAAACCGCACGCATATAAAAACGCGCAAAAAGCGCAGGACGCCCACGAAGCGATTCGTCCATCAAAAATGACCTACAAACCACAGGACATCAAAGAATACCTGACCGCCGAGCAATTCAAGCTTTATCAGCTCATTTGGAACCGTTTCGTCGCCAGCCAGATGAACCCGGCCATCTTCGACCAGACGACCATTGATGTAGCCGGAGCCGATTGCATCTTCCGCGCGCAGGGACAGGTCATTAAATTCCCCGGTTTCACCGTTCTTTATACGGAAGGAAAGGACGACAAAGAAGAAAACGGCAATGGTAATGACAAGATTCTTCCGGAAGTCAAAGAAAAAGAAAATTTGAAACTTCTCAATCTGAACACCGATCAAAAATTCACTCAGCCGCCGCCGCGTTTTTCGGAAGCATCGCTGGTGCGCGAGCTGGAGGAAAAAGGAATCGGCCGTCCCAGCACATACGCCACCATCCTTTCCACCATTCAGGAACGCGAATATGTTTCTCTGGAAAAAGGGAAATTTCATCCGACGGAATTGGGCATGACGGTCACGGAACTTCTGGTCAAGAGCTTCCCGACCATTCTGGAGATCGCTTTCACCGCCGATATGGAAAACAAGCTTGATGCCATTGAAAACGGAGACCGCAAACGATTGGATACACTCAAAGAGTTTTATTCTCTTTTCGAAGGCGAGCTCAGCAAAGCTAAGACAGAAATGAAAAATCTGAAAAATGAGGAGACACCCACCGACCTGATCTGCGAAAAATGCAGCTCTCCCATGGTCATTAAATGGGGAAAGAACGGACGGTTTCTCTGCTGTTCCAATTATCCAAAATGCAAGAACACTATGAACTTCACACATGACGAAAACGGTAAGGTAAAACACGTGGAAACAAAAACAACGGAAATCAAATGCAATAAATGCGGTAAAAATATGATTGTCAAGGAAGGACGTTTCGGACAATTCCTGGCCTGCTCCGGTTATCCTGAATGCAAAAACACCATGAACGCGACAAAGAACGAGAACGGTGAAATCGTCGCGCAGGAAATGCCGACAACGGATGAAGTCTGCGAGCTGTGCGGAAAACCCATGGCCATCAAGCGAGGCCGCTACGGACAGTTCCTCGGCTGCACCGGCTATCCCGAATGCAAAAACATCAAGAAGATGGGCAAGGACGGCAAGGGCACAACGCAGGAGCCCGTCTTATCGGACGAAATCTGCGAATCGTGTGGCAAGCCCATGGCCATCAAACGAGGCCGTTACGGCCAGTTCCTCGGCTGCACCGGCTATCCCAAGTGCAAAAGTATGAAAAAAATGCCGAAGAATAAATCAGGCGAATCAGAGGGATGATTGCCCGGGCAGGCATTTGAGTCTCACCAATGAAATCAGAGAAAGTCATTATTATCGGCGGCGGATTGGCCGGCTGCGAGGCGTCATGGCAACTGCTCAGACGCGGCCATGCGGTACATCTTTACGAGATGAAACCGCAAAAATTTTCTCCCGCCCATAAACTGGAAAATCTCGCTGAATTGGTCTGTAGTAATTCGCTGAAATCCAACTCTCTTGATAACGCCCCCGGACTGCTCAAGGAAGAAATGCGCAGGCTGAACTCGTTAATTATAGCGGCAGCGGATAAAACCGCCGTGGCCGCAGGCTCGGCTCTGGCCGTCGACCGCGTTTTGTTCGCCAAAGAGGTGGAGTCGCAACTTCAGGCGCAAAAAAACTTCACACTCAGCCGGGCTGAAATGACGGAAATTCCTCGGGACGCCTTGACCATCATCGCCACGGGGCCGCTCACCTCAGACGCCATGGCTCAGGAAATCTCCCGGATTCTGGACAGTTCCTATCTCTATTTTTATGACGCTATTGCTCCAATCATCGAAGTGGAATCTATCAATATGGACAAAGCTTACTGGGCTTCCCGCTACGATAAAGGAACACCCGACTATTTGAATTGCCCCTTGAATAAGGAAGAATACGAAAATTTTTTCAGGGAATTGCTTGCAGGCGAAAAGGTGGCTGCCAAGCCGTTTGAAGAAGCAAAACATTTTGAAAGTTGTTTGCCTTTAGAAGTCCTGGCCGCGCGCGGTGAAAAGAGTCTTGCTTTCGGACCCATGAAACCGGTGGGTCTGATGAATCCGCGCACTGGCGCCCTCCCTTATGCTGTTGTCCAGCTGCGCAAGGAAAATGCTTCCGGCTCGCTTTTGAACATGGTCGGTTTTCAAACCAAACTTGCCTGGCCTGAACAGCGCCGGATTTTTTGCCTTATTCCCGGACTGGAGAATGCTGAATTCGCGCGCTACGGCAGCATTCACCGCAATACCTTTATTCATTCCCCTTCCCTGCTCACGACTTCTTTGCAGCTTAAAACAAAAGAAAATATTTTCTTTGCCGGTCAGATTACCGGAGTCGAAGGGTACACCGAATCTGCGGCTATGGGGCTTCTGGCCGGATTAAACGCCGCACATATTATGGAAGGTAAAAAATTACAGCCACCGCCTCCCCAGACAGCACAGGGTGCTCTGCTCCATTACATTACGTCAACTCCGGCAGACGATAAATTTCAGCCAATGAATATTAATTTCGGCCTGCTGGACGCGCTGCCTCCAAAAAAAATGAAAAAGAAGGAACGGCATGCCTTCCTAGTAAATCAGGCGCTCAAGTCTTTGAACGACTGGATGAACTCTCAGAATGTTGCCTGATATATCCCAAACGGGAAATCTCGTTAATAAAAAATAACTTAAACAATTTATTTAAATATAGTACGGTATAGCCGGCTTTGACGAAAACAAACAAATAAAGGAGCTTTCATGGGGACAATACACAAAACCAGTTGCGTGCTGTGCGCCCAGAATTGCGGTCTTGAGGTGGAAATAGAGGGCGACAAAATCATCAAGGTCAAGGGCGATAAGGATAATCCGCGCAGCCAGGGATATGTATGTGTCAAGGGAATCAATGTAGCCCATCATCACGATCACGAAGGAAGGCTCCTCTATCCTCTCAAGAAAACTCCGGAAGGTTTTGTCCGTATTTCCTGGGAAACGGCGTACGCTGAAATCTCAGCGAAACTGAAGTCCATCCTTTCCCAATACGGGCCGAAGTCCTATGCGTACATGGGCGGCGGCGGCCAGGGCTGCCATGTTGATGCCGCCTTCGGCACATCGTTCATGAAAAGCCTCGGTTCACGCTATCATTATAATCCCCTCGGTCAGGAGTTGACCGGATATTTCTGGGTTTGCGGAAAGATGGCGGGACGGCAGAACCGGTTTATCCTGCCGGACGACGTTCATTCGGAAATGATGGTGGCGATAGGCTGGAACGGCATGGAGAGCCATCAGATGCCGCGCGCTCCGCTGGTGCTCAGGGAGTATTCCAAAAATCCCGATAAGCTTCTCGTGGTCATCGACCCGCGCAAATCCGAAACCGCCGAAATCGCCAACATCCACATCGCACTGCGTCCCGGCACCGACGCGCTCCTTTACAAGGCCATGATCGCCATCATTCTTGCCGAAGGATGGGAAAAGAAGGATTACATCGCCGGACATCTTGATGGCTTCGACAAAATCAGGGAATGGTTCAAAGACTTTGACGTCCATGGCGCGCTGGAAATCTGCGAAGCGGATTACGAGAACGTGAAAAATCTATGCCGGGAAATGTCAGTGCGGAAATGGTGCTGCCATACCGATCTCGGCATTTTGATGAACCGCCACAGCACGGTGGTTTCCTATCTGGTCATGATGCTTCTGGCTATCTGTGGCAGGCTTTGTGTTCCCGGCGGTAACGTCATCACGGGAACGCTCGTGCCCCTGGGCACGCACACGGACGAACGCAGCAGCGAAACCTGGCGGACGCAGCATACTGATTTCCCCGCCATACTGGGTTTTCATCCGCCCAATGTCCTGCCCGAGGAAATTTTGAGTGATCACCCCAAACGACCGCGCGCGGTCATTACCTGCGGCGCCAATCCCCTGCGCTCCTACGCCGATACCACCGCCTATGAGCAGGCCTTTGCCAAACTCGACCTTCTGGTTACCATCGAGCTGGCCATGACGGAAACCGCGGCTCTGGCGCATTATGTGCTTCCTGCGCGCTCAGGATACGAAAGTTATGACGCGACCTTCTTCCCCTGGACGTTTCCTGAAATCTTCTTCCAGATACGGCAGCCGGTGCTCCCCGCGCCGGGTGAAAGAAAGGAATGCGGCCAAATTTACACCGGCATCGCCAGAGCGATGGGCGTTCTGCCGGAAATACCGTCCTATCTCGATGATGCCGCGGGCCCGGACAAGGACCTGATGGATTACGCGCTGGCCTTTCTCGCCTTCATGGGCAAAAATCCTCTGAAGCTGCTTTCCATGCTCGCCAAGGATGATTTCTGGCAGCAGCTTGACGATAAAAATGGATTCGAGTCCATGAAAACCATCCCGTTCATCCTTGCCGAGACACTCGGCAAAAAATACGATTCGGCGCATTTGGCGGCGCTTTTCGGCTTGCTCATGTCGATGCCCAAGGGTCTGCGAAAAAGTGCCCGGCGTGCCGGACTAAAACATCCGTCCTACTTCTCCGCGCTTTTGGAACCGGGAAAAATCATGCGCGCGTTTGCCGCCGCGCTCAATTACCGGAGCATCATGCCTTTTGCCGCGCTTGCACCGGAAGTTCGTTTCAGCATCAAATTCTTTGAAGAACTGCTCTCGCGTCCCGAAGGCATGTGGATAGGCCAACTGGAGCCTGAAGCCAACATGCAGGAACTGCGCACCGAAAACAAAAAAATCAATCTCTACATCCGTGAACTTGAAGAATGGCTCAAACGCATTCATCCGGAATCCGAGAAGAAAGCGCTCATCCCCTCTTCCGAATACCCGCTGATTCTAAATGCCGGACGTCACAACAAAAATGTGGCCAATACGCTCATGCGCGACCCCGCGTGGCTCAAAGGGAAACGCGCCTGCACGCTGGCGATAAATCCCGAAGACGCGAAAGCGCTCGGCATTGTTGACGGTTCAAAGGTAAAAATCGTAACCGAGGCCGGCTCGGAAATTATTGAGGCCGAAGTAAGCGACGCGACCCGCAAAGGTCAGGTGCTTATCCCCCACGGTTTCGGACTTGTGCAAAACGGCAAAACTTACGGCATCAATGTGAACCGCCTGACGAAAAACACGTATCGCGATCCGCTGGCCGCGACGCCCCTGCACCGCTATGTGCCGTGCCGGGTTGAGCGGGCATAAATCATTCATGCTTCTTTGGTAAAAATTTTATTTTTTTGTGTTTTTTGAAGCAGGTATTGCATTGAAAAACACATATAATAAAATCAATCCGGATGATTGCTATGTTCCGAATGATTTTATTGTTAAATGTTCTCAAATGGAGGAAGCATCATGCAAATGAATAAACAGGAAGCAAGAGAATTCGCATCAAAGTGGCTGCCTGCATGGACCGGAAATCAGCCCGAAAAGCTGGCCGAATTTTATTCTGACGACTGTTTTTACCTTGACCCGGCTATTCCGGCCGGCGTAAACGGAAAAACAGAACTTCTTTCGTATTTCAAAAGGCTGCTTGCCCGGAACCCCGACTGGATATGGACACAAATTGAACCGATCCCGATGGAAGGCGGATTTTTAAACAAATGGCTGGCAAAAATACCGGTTGGTCAGAAAGTGATCGAATGCGTCGGGATCTGCTTTGTTCAATTCGACAGTAGAGGGAAAATTAAACGGAACGAAGTATATTTTGACCGGAGCGGGTTAATAGCAGAAATATATAAATACATGAAATCCAAGTAATACGCATTACAATCCGCAACTTAATCTGATATATTTCGCCAAATTAAATCCCGTACGGAGCAATAAATTCCCCCCCCGCACGCACGTATATATTCTATTGACACAATCAATGACTTCTCTTATACTTCGCGCGCTTCAAAAAAAGCTTGTTAAGATGATTAACTTAATAATTTTATAACTATTTTATTAATAAGGGGAATTTCAATGACAACACCAATTTCAGAAAGTTCTCTCGTGCTGATAAAACCTGACGCACTGAAAAATTCACTGACGGGATATATCCTTTCGCAGTTTTCCGAATTTCACACTGGCCTGCGTTTCGCGGCGCTGAAGGTTGTCGCCGTCAATCTGGCACTGGCCGAAGAACATTACGCCGAGCATAAAGGAAAATTTTTCTATCCTTCGCTTCTGGACTACATCAGAGGCTATCTGCATTATCCGAATGATCCTTCAAAACGTAGAGTGATTGCCATTATATACCGGGGGCCCAACGCCATCAAAAACATCCGGGAAATCTGCGGCAATACCAATCCGCATGAAGCCAGAGCGCAAAGGCCCGGCTGCATCCGCGCGCTGGGAACCGTCATTCCGCTGTACGATGAAGCAGGGAAATTTATTGGAGACAGATCGGATAATCTGATTCACGCTTCCGCCAACCCCCAGGATGCGGACCGGGAAATAAAACTCTGGTTCCTCCCTACTGATATTCCGCCGACTGTACGGAGTTTTCCCACGGAAACAAGCAAAGAATATTTTTATTTTAAGAACGACATCATAAGTTCGACCTACACACCGGGAAGTTTTTGTTTCATCGCACCCGGCGACATCGTGTGGAAATCCGATGTAAAAGTCCTGCGGCAGTTGATTAAAGGGAAAAAACAGGATTATTCGACACATGCTGTCGTCGCCAAATACCTGATCAATAAAGAACAGGAAAAAGATTGAATCCTTTTCCTGTTATATTAATACCTGCGCCGGTTATTCGTATAACCGGCGTTTTTCTTCTCTTTTCCTGACTGATGCAGGCCATAAAAGCAAAGCTACCGTTGTTGTAATTTCTAGTCGCTAATGCGTTTGTATGTTTTCCAGCCTTCCGATAAACCGAGTCCTTTGAATTTTTCGCGTGTTTGATTATCTGGATATTTAAAATAATACTGGAAACCATCTTTCTTTATTTTACGAACATCAACCATGGACAATTGTTTTTGTTCCCATTTTCCTTCTTGAGCAATGAGTCGATATTTATTATCGTAAGAAACAAGCCGCTTGTTTTCCAGTTTATATTTACCTTTGAGTTCTTCAATCGCAGCATTATTCTGGAAATTTGTCGCTTCATATGTTCCATCTGTATTATAACGTACCCGCTGCTTTACAATAACCAACTGTCCTCCGTATTTTATATCATGATTAACCTCATAAAGTCCTGGATTAATTGAAGTCAGTTCCGCCTCATCCTTACCGCAGGAAATCATTAACAATGCCACCGCAACGATCATCAGTAAAAATGATATTTTTTTCATTAAATCAAACTCCTTCATTCGATAATTGTATATGATTGTAATACAAGAATTTATTATTTATTACATCATAATATTTAGCTTTAAGATGTTGTTTTTTTTAAAAAACAATATTGTTTTTGTCAAGATTTATTTGACTTGAAAACATTTCCTTCCTATTAAAAAATCCACGCAATGGAATTAATCTTTTAATTAAGAATTTGCTTTTTGCCTGTTAATATAATAAATTTTTTACGAATTTTAGTGTTTAGGAAAAGCTTTGTGAATAAAAATATTTTCATCGTAAGCGGCGGATGTCCGGTTAACCCGGAAATTCTTAGCAAACAAATCAAAAAATCGGGAAAATGCCTGATTATCTGCTGCGACGGCGGCGCGCGTCATCTGCAAAAGACGGGAATCAAGCCGGATGTCATCATCGGCGATATGGATTCAATTGATTCCGCACAGCTTGCCGGTTATTTGCGTGAAAAAACAAAAATCATCAAATATCCGGCAAACAAGGATTTTACCGATACTCAACTGGCGCTGGATTACGCTATCGGTTTAAAACCGGAGAAAATATTCATCTGGTGCGCACTGGGCGGAAGAATCGATCACACATTGGCTAACATTTTTTTACTGGCACGGGCACAGGAAAAAGGAATCGAAACAATTTTAGCCGATGAATACTGCGAAGCTTTCATGCTGAACAAAAGTAAAGTATTCACCCGTGAAAAAGGCAAAACCGTTTCCCTCATTGCTCTGACACTCCGTGTCACGGGAATAACGCTCTCGGGCTTTGCCTATCCCCTGACAAAAGGTTCTATGCAAATGGGTCAATCCCGAGGCATCAGCAATGTTATCCAAAATGCCCGAGCCGTTATAAAAATTGAAAAAGGGAAACTTCTGGTTATCAAATACCGGCAGAAAAACGTTTTTCCGGAGGCGCTTTGATTAATGAAACCTGTTAAAGTATTATGTATCGGCGGTTCCGATTCCGGTGGCGGAGCCGGAATTCAGGCGGACTTAAAGGCTGTCAGCGTCTGCGGTTTATGGGGAATGAGCGTCATTACGGCGGTTACCGCGCAAAACAGCAAAGGGGTTTCGGCCATTTATCCGGTTACGCCCGCATTTGTCGGAAAGCAGATGGACGCCGTTTTGAATGACATTGGAGCCGACGCGGTTAAAACCGGCATGATCCCGACCGAAGAAATTGTTCGGGTCGTGGTCAGGAAAATCAAAAAATATAAACTTCAAAAAGTGGTGGTTGATCCCGTGATGATTGCCAAAGGCGGAAAGACCTTAATGCAAAACAGGGCAAAAACTGCCCTGATAAAGGAACTGATGCCTCTGGCTTTTGCCGTCACTCCGAATATCCCGGAAGCGGAGATAATTTCCAAAATGAAAATCGCCTCGGTTGAAGATATGAAACAGGCCGCGCTCAGAATTCACGCGCTGGGTGTCAAAAACGTGCTGATAAAAGGCGGACATCTTCCGGTCGGCAAAAACTCGGATGTGACCGACATTCTTTACAATGGCCATTATTATAAATTTTCATCAAAGCGTATTAACTCAAGCAACACGCACGGCACAGGCTGCACGTATGCCTCAACACTGGCGGCAGGAATCGCGAGAGGGGACAGTATTATTGACGCGGCCCTGCAGGCAAAAATTATGATTACATCCGCTATTAAAAACGGTATATGTCCGGGAAAGGGTTACGGTTCCGTAAATGTTTTCGGAGAAATATTTAAATTAAGAAATAAGTGATTAAATTAGATATATATACATTCTGGAGGAAGAAATGACACAGCTTGAAAAGGCCCGCAAGGGCTTGATTACCGAAGAAATGAGAATCGCGGCGAGAGTCGAGAAAGTCGCGCCTGAATATATCCGACAAGGTCTTGTGGACGGAACCATCGTGATTTGCCGCAATAATAAACACAAATCCATCAAACCGCTGGCCATCGGAAAAGGTCTATCCACCAAGGTTAACGCCAATATCGGCACGTCCAAAGACCACACAGATATCAATCTGGAGTTGAAAAAACTGAAAATTGCCGTTGATGCGGGCGCGGATGCCGTGATGGACCTCTCCACCGGAGGTAATCTGGCGTCCATCAGAAAAGCCGTCATGAAAAAATCAACCGTAGCTATCGGAACAGTACCGATTTATCAGGCGGCAGTTAAAATGATAGTTCAAAAGAAAGCCATATCGGAAATGACCGCTCGCGATATCTTTGACGTCATCGATGAAAACGGCAGGGACGGCGTGGATTTCATTACCGTTCACTGCGGCGTGACCAGGCTCAGTGTCGCTGCGCTCAAATCACAAAAAAGAATTCTGGGCATCGTCAGCCGCGGCGGGTCCATGACCGCCAACTGGATGGACTGTAACAAGAAAGAAAATCCCCTTTACGAAGAATATGACCGGCTTCTGGAAATCGCCCATCGCTACGATATGGTGTTGAGCCTTGGAGACGGATTGAGGCCGGGAGCGATAGACGACGCCACAGATCAGGCGCAGATGCAGGAACTGATTATTCTCGGCGCGCTTGCCGCGCGTGCGCGCGCTGCCGGGGTACAGGTGATGATTGAAGGCCCCGGGCACGTCCCCTTGACGGAAATCGTGACGAACATCAAACTCCAGAAGGAAATTTGTCAGAACGCTCCTTTTTATGTTTTGGGGCCGCTACCTACGGATATCGCACCCGGTTACGATCATATTACTTCCGCCATCGGCGGAGCGATTGCCGGAGCCGCCGGAGCCGACTTTCTGTGTTATGTCACCCCAGCGGAACATCTGCGTCTGCCGACGCTGGCCGATGTCCGCGACGGCGTTATCGCCGCACGCATTGCCGCGCACATCGCGGATATAGCCAAGGGACTTCCCGGTGCACGGGCAAAAGACAGAAAAATGGCGCAGTGCCGCAAGAATTTCGACTGGCAGGGACAGGTGGATTTATCCATCGACCCGGAGAAAACCGTTGCTCTTCTGGAAAAAAGCAAAAGCGCAAAGGAAGAAGGCTGCACCATGTGCGGCGAACTGTGCGCGATTAAACTGGGCAAAAAGAAACGCGCAAAATAAACGGTACTTTTTTCGGCTTTCTGAAAATCGATGATATGCGTTTATAACGCGTTCATTGTTATCATTGCATTTACATAAAAAATTGTTATCTGGTTTCTTATCATGTAATAATGGGCATGGTGTATCCAAGCGTAACACTTGTGTCTATCAACTCATCTTCATGATAATGGGAGATTAAAATTATGAAATTATCAGAATACCCAAATTTATCTGTATATTTTAAAAAAGAAGTTTTAAATAAATATATCGAACATGATGGCAATGTTGAATTTGCAGTTACTCTTGTAGACAAATTTTTGTCTAAGTATCCATACTACTCTGAAGCCCTGCTATTCAAAGCAAGAATGTTAATAGCACTAGGCAAGGAGAAGAAAGCTTTAACTCTATTAAATGCTACTAAAAAAATTGATGAATGGAAGCGCGATTACACTTTTGACCAAGCAGAAATCTTATTTAAATTTGGAGAAAGAGTTGAAGCCATTGAAATATTGAAATCTTCAATAGAATTGTCGTTAAGAGATGTCTTGGAAGGAATTGAAAATTTTTTAATTTCTATAGAATTTAATTCAAAAACAATAAAGCCTATACAAAAAATGATTAAAAAAGAAATCATTAAATCTTTATCTAACAAGGATTATGCATTAGATTTTGAGAAGTTAAAACAAGTTTTAATTGAACATAAACTGGAAATGAAGAACCCTGCCCGATAAAATATAAACAGAACACTGGATATAAAATGGCAAATAACATTCGACAGCATGCGGAAGAAATCGTCGCGCGGCTTAAAACATCGGGTTATGAGGCGTATTTTGTCGGCGGCTGCGTTCGGGATATGATTCTCGGTAATACCTCCAGTGATTACGATATCGTTACATCGGCGCTCCCTGATGAAGTCATATCATTATTTCCCAATACGATAACCATTGGCGCGAAGTTCGGCGTTGTGGCCGTTATTGTCGAACATCATCCTTACGAAGTTGCCACCTTCCGCAGTGATGACACATACGAAGATGGCAGACATCCTTCCAGTGTCCGTTTTTCCTCCGCAAAAGAAGATGTGTTCCGTCGTGATTTTACCGTCAACGGTCTTTTAATAGACCCGGCAACCGGTAATATTTTCGATTATGTGGAGGGACGCGCCGACATCGAGAAAAAAATAATCCGCACTATCGGTGATGCCGACAGCCGCTTCAATGAAGATTATCTGCGCATGCTCAGGGCCATCCGTTTCGCTGCCAATTTGGGTTTTGCCATTGAGCCGGAAACAAAAAAAGCCATTGAAAGGCATGCGCCGAAAATAAATCAGATCAGCGCTGAACGTGTGCGTGAGGAACTAAACAAAATTCTAACACGCGGTGGCGCGCGTATTGGTTTCGAACTGATGTCCGAGACAGGCATCCTCAAAGAAGTTCTGCCCGAAGTGGATAAATTAAAAGGTGTGGAACAACCGCCGCGTTTTCATCCGGAAGGCGATGTCTGGCAGCACACTTTAATCATGCTGGAGGGGCTGCCTCAAAGCGAAGAATCGGATAAAAATATTTGTCTGGCCTGGGCGGCTCTCTTACACGATGTTGGCAAAGCCCTCACCCGAACTGAAGACGAAAAAGGCGTGCATTTCTACGGGCATGTCCAAAAGGGAGAAGAAATTGCCGATAATATTATGCAGCGTTTGAAATTTTCCCGCGCGCACAGGGAAACGGTGCTTGCCCTGATCCTTCAGCATATGATTTTTATGAACATTCAGAAAATGCGTCCGGGACGCCTGAAACGATTTCTGCGCATGCCTGACTTCGAATTGCATCTTCAACTGCACCGCCTCGATTGTGTCGCCAGCCACGGCATGCTGGATAATTATGAATTCTGCCGTGACCAGCTTCGGCAAATGGATAACGAAGATCTGCATCCGCCCCGTCTGCTAAACGGAAATGATTTGATTGTTCTCGGATTCCTTCCCGGAAAAATCATGGGTGAAATTCTTCTGGCTCTGGAAGAGGAACAACTGGAGGGAAGAATTTTGACACCCGAGGAAGCCAGAAACTTTGTTCTAGCCAACTGGAAGGTTGAATCATGAAAAGAAGCGGCTTAATCATTATTTGTTGTTTCATTCTTCTGTTTGTCTTGTCCTGCGCACACCGGCCTGTGCGAAGAGCCTGTCCTCCGCACACTGTCAGACATAAGCAGGCGCTGGCGCTGATGGAATACACGATTCAGGCCGGTGCCTTTAAAAATGTGGATAACGCGGTGCGTTTGACGGAAAAACTGAAAAGCGTACACGGTCTTGATGCCACGTATTTTCTTGCTTCTGATAAATTCTTCAAAGTGCGTTTCGGAAATTTCACGACAAAGGAAATGGCCCGTCAAAGAGCTCTGAGCCTGAAGAAAAAAAATGTCATCGAAGAATTTTATATTGTCCAGCCGGAAGATTACTCCGTCTCCAGGCAGAAGCTCTACGGCACCGGTTATCTGAGGGAAGCCCTCGTGAAAACGGCAAAGGATTTTATCGGCGTTCCTTATCTCTGGGGAGGAACATCCCGCGACAACGGTTTTGACTGCAGCGGGCTGACCATGACGGTCTATCAGCTAAACGGTTTGGATCTTCCGCGCAATTCCGCGTGCCAATTTGAGGCCGGCACTACTGTGCGCAAAAATGATTTACAGAAAGGTGACCTGGTTTTCTTTTCCGTAAAAGGAGAAGACACTGTTTCGCATGTGGGAATTTTTATCGGAGATGGAAAATTCATTCACGCCTCGTCGCATGGAGGAATAATCCGTGTCGATTCTCTTTCCGCCGATTACTTTACCAATCAATTCGTCGGCGCAAAAACGTATTTCTGATCTTGTAAAAAAACAAATTTATTAAAAAATACTGTGCAAAATATTTTTTTTGATCATATTTTAAAAAATATTTTAATTTTTTTTGCTAACGATAATTTTGTTTTAGTACGATTTATTTCATCCATCACGCGAATATCCGCTTCTTTTATAAGTGATAGCATCAAAATATCATCATCAGGAAACGCAGTATCCACAAGGGTTGCAGCGTTATGAAAAATAATAATGTTCTTCAGTTTTGATTTTTTCTTTTCCATATGATGTGAAAAATAATTTTTACATCATATGGTCGCCATAAAAAAATATTAATTATTTTGCAGTTTTTGTTGACGTGATAGAAAAATTAAAGTAAAATTCAGCCATAACATCACATTGGATGCAATGGCATCCAACAATTTTTGTAAAGGAGGCTTCACCTAATGGCAACAGCAAAGAAAGCAGCACCCAAGAAAAAAGTGGCAAAGAAAGTTGTAAAGAAAGCGGCACCCAAGAAAAAAGTGGCAAAGAAAGTTGTAAAGAAAGCAGCTCCCAAGAAAAAAGTGGCAAAAAAGAAGTAACAAGTTTTTCTGAGTCGTTTAAGTTTTAGCTTCTAAACATGAAGAGGACACGGTTGAATTGTCCGGCTGATTTTTCTTTCGATTTTGTCCACAAAGGTTAAAGCAAGAATTGGCGGTAATCGTTTTATGAAACGGTTACCGCCATTGCTTTTCCGGCGACAGATCAATCTGCTTAAATTTCCTTCCATAGAAATTTTCTTTTATCTTTTGGGCTTTGATTTTTAAGCAAAATATGTATATGCTTCCTCAAGTTGTTCTTCATGAAGAACGAAAGCCTGACTGATTTTTTTACAGGAGCCATATCCATAATGCTGGAATTAAAAAAAGTATACTTTACCGTACCATCAGGTGATAACGGGGATGACCCTCCGCGCAATATCATCGACGGTCTGGATTTCAATTTTGAAAAGGGGAAATTTTACGTCATTACGGGTCCCAACGGCAGCGGAAAGACCACGCTGGCCAAACTCATCATGGGAATCAACACCCTGTCCGGTGGTTCCATCTTTTTCGAGGGCAAGGATATTTCCCGGATGTCCATCACCGAACGCGCCAAAACAGGCATCGCATATAGTTTTCAACAGCCGGCTCGATTTAAGGGAATTACATTCCGGGATCTGCTCTCGATTGCCACGGGTATCGACGATGAAAAAAAATTCCTGGAAATGGTGGGACGGGTGGGAATCTGCCCTCTGTCTTTTTTGGATAAGGAAGTTAACGCAACTCTTTCCGGAGGAGAAATCAAAAAGATTGAACTGGCAACAACCATCGCCTCCAATCCGAAGCTGGCCATTTACGATGAGCCGGACACCGGCATCGACCTATGGACAATAGGCCCCATGGTCAACCTTTTGAAAAAAGAACTCACCCCGCACAATACAACCATCGTTGTCAGTCATAACAAGGCCTTTCTGGATGTGGCTGACGTCGTCATCATTATCGACAAGGGCCGTATTGCTTACACGGGGGATTTGAAAACAGCTTTGCCGCTGTTAACCGACTTGAGCATTTGCGCTTATCATCATAAATGCGAGGGAGATCAGGATGCTGGATGCCTTAGATAAAAAATTACTGAAAACCGTTGCCGATTTGGAAGATTTGCCCAAAGGGGCTTACAACATCAGGAAAAACGGGAAACTCTTTCACCGGGAAGTTTCCGCCAATATTAATATCGAAACCAATGCCGACGGAACCGGCATTATTGTCACCATCAAACCGGGCACAAAAAACGAATCCGTTCATATCCCTGTCATTTTGAGCCAGGCCGGTCTTTACGATGTTGTTTACAATTCATTTATCATCGGGGAAAACTCGGAAGTAACCATCGTAGCCGGCTGCGGTATTCACTGCGGTTCTCCCGAACCGGAAGGACACGCCGGTATTCACGACTTTCACGTCGGGAAAAAAGCCAGAGTCACTTATGTGGAAAAACATTTTGCCATGGGCGAAGGCAGCGGTCGCCGATCACTCAATCCGACAACAAAAGTATTTCTGGACGAAGGCGCGACGGCGGAAATGGAATTGACGCAAATAGGCGGCGTTGATGAAGCCGACCGCCTGAATGAAGCGACGCTCGGTCCGAATAGTCTTTTACTGATTACAGAAAGAGTTCTGACCGAAGGCAAACAGTCTGCCATCTCCACAAACAACATCATTCTGCGTGGTGCCGGAAGCCGGGCGAATATGATTTCACGTTCGGTCATGAAGGGCGATTCCAAACAAATTTTTCACGCCAACATGGAAGCGATGAACAAGTGCTTCGGACATATCGAATGCGACGCCATCATCATGGATAACGGTACAAACGAGACCATGCCCGCTCTCAAGGCTCTCCATCCTGATGCCGAGCTGACCCATGAAGCTTCCATAGGCAAAATTGCGAACGACCAGCTGACCAAACTCATGAGCCTCGGCCTCACCTACGATCAGGCGGTCAATAGAATTATTCAGGGCTTTCTTAAATAGTAATTAAAAATCATTCCAACGAGAGAACAAAGATGACAACAGAAAACAAACGTGATGCTGAATTTAAAAATCTGCTGGTAACAGGCGGCTGTGGTTTTATCGGCAGCAACTTTATCCGCTGCCTGATCAATAATAGCAATTTCTCCGGCAGAATCGTTAATTTGGATAGCCTGACTTACGCGGGCAATCCGGAAAATCTGGCCGACATTACCGCCGGTTTCAAGTCGAGATACATTTTTCAGAAAGCCGATATTTGCGATGCCGCGAAACTTGAAGAAATATTTTCGCAATATGATATTGACGCTGTCTGTCACTTTGCCGCCGAATCACATGTGGACCGTTCCATCAAGACACCCGGCGATTTCATCCAGACCAATATTGTCGGCACCTTTAATCTTCTGGAGGCGGCAAAAGCTCGCAAGGATAAATTCAGGCTGTTTCATCACGTGAGCACCGATGAAGTATACGGCAGTCTGGGCTTAGAGGGCCTTTTCCGCGAAGACACGCCCTATCGTCCCAACAGTCCCTATTCGGCATCCAAAGCCGCGTCCGATCATCTGGTGCGCGCCTATTACAAAACCTTCGGCCTGCCCGCGACAATTTCTAACTGCTCGAATAATTACGGACCCTATCAGTTTCCGGAAAAACTTATTCCGCTGATTGTTCTCAACGCCCTCGAAGGGGAACAGCTTCCGGTTTACGGCGACGGGAAAAATGTTCGCGACTGGCTTTATGTTGAAGACCATTGCGAAGCAATCTGGACCATCATGAAATCCGGCCGGACCGGAGAAACCTACAATGTCGGCGGCAATGCCGAAATGGAAAATATTATCATCGTCCAATTGATTTGCGACATTCTCGATGAAATTAAACCGGAAAAAGACGGAAAGCCAAGACGTGAGTTGATAACATTCGTCAAGGACCGCCCCGGCCATGACCGCCGCTACGCCATTGACTTTGCCAAACTAAAAAAAGAACTGGGCTGGACGCCGAAAGAATCCTTCAAATCAGGCCTGCGCAAAACCGTCGAGTGGTATTTAAACCAGAAAAAATGGGTGGAGAATATCAAAACCGGCGCCTATCAGGCATGGATCAGTGAACAATACGGTTCATAGAACTGATTGGAACAGCCATATGACTTCATCATTCGATCAAATGTCAGGTAAAGTTTTGTCTTTTTATCGGACATTTTAATTCATAAGACATTCCAGACTTATAATTAAAAGCACAGAGCGAACAGCATACATATTCTAAAATAATTCCATAGGTCAAATTATGGCGGAAATCAAAAGGGCTTCACGCAAGGAACTATTCGGCTGGGCAATGTTTGATTTTGCCAACTCGTCCTATACGACCGTCATCATTACGGTTGTTTTTTGCATCATATTCCCTAAAATCATTGTCGGAGACGCACCGGATTATCATCTGGGCAATCTCCTCTGGAGCGTTTCCCTTTCCATCAGCTATCTGGTCGTGCTTCTTTCAGTGCCTCTCCTGGGCGCCATTATGGATTACTCCGCATCAAAAAAGAAATTTCTTTTTTGCACCTACCTGCTCACAGTCATCGCCACCGCGGCTCTTTATTTCGTCGGTCCCGGAGATATTATTTGGGGAATGATGCTTATTATCTTATCCAATATCGGTTTTTCCTACAGCGAATCATTCGTCGCCAGTTTTCTTCCCAATCTCGGCCTGCCGGAAGATCTGGGCAAGATTTCAGGCTACGCCTGGGGATTGGGCTATTTCGGCGGCCTTGCATCAACAGCCATCGTCATGTTTGCCCTTGGCGCAAATGAATACACCCTGGCTAATTTTTCCAACCTGCGGCTGGTGGGACCGGCCACCGGCCTGTTTTTTCTCATAGCCGCCATTCCCACTTTCCTGTGGGTGAAAGAGCGCAACATTCCCAGGCCACTGCCGGAAAATGAAAACTATCTGACCGTCGGACTGAAAAGACTGCAAAAGACCTTTCGGGACATCAGAGATTACAAAGATTTGATGATTCTTCTGGCATCCTTCTTTTTTTCCTATGCCGGCCTTTCCATTGTTATCGCCTTCGCCTTCATTTACGGAGACCAGGTTATCAAATGGTCAAGCACAACCCAGATTCTCATGTTCGTCATCACACAGTTCACGGCGGCGGGAGGCGCGTTTTTTTTCGGCATCATTCAGGATAAATGGAAGGCCAAGCAGACTTTCGTTCTGACGCTCGGGCTCTGGGTGGTTGCCGTAAGTCTGATTTACGGGATTCATCAGGTGACGGATTTCATAAACAGCATGATGAATACTACCATAAAAGGAGAATATATTTTTCTTGCTGTCGGATCCCTTGCAGGCCTGGGACTGGGCTCCACACAGTCGGCTTGCCGCGCCATGGTGGGACTTTTCTCCCCGGATACAAAATCCGGCGAGTTTTTCGGCCTGTGGAGTTTTGTCGGCCGTCTTTCGTCCATTATGGGACTCATGGGTTTGGGTTTTTTGCAAACGCTCT
The DNA here is from genome assembly GCA_964394185.1 of uncultured Smithella sp. GTDB lineage: Bacteria > Desulfobacterota > Syntrophia > Syntrophales > Smithellaceae > Smithella. The sequence goes on along the minus strand of CAYMWM010000031.1, from coordinate 10,900 downwards.
TTGGCCTTCAGAAAGCCATCCTCATCTGTCTGGTTTTTTTCCTGATATCATTATTTATAGTTCTTTTCGTAAACGAGGAAAGGGGCAAGATGATGGCGCACAAACACGCCGGGGAATGATTACGGAGAGAAATTTCCTCTGAAAGCCGTATCCGTTTATGGCAGACGTCCTGTTTGTATAAAAAGATTGTTTTTGGTACAATTTGAAACCTAATGAGGCAATCTTATGGACCGTAATATTGACTCCGACAGTTTAATGGATGTTTTGCTCAAAACCATTCAAGAGCTGGTTTACGAGTTGCACCCTGCATGGTCGAAAACCAGACCAATTTCACCGGACAGCAAACTGACTCAGGACTTGGGACTCGACAGCCTTGCCCGGGTGGAACTGCTTGCACGCGTCGAAGACATTTTCTCAGTCACCTTTCCCGAAGTCATATTTATCGAAGCGGAAACACCACGCAACATCCGGGATGGAATCATCAACGCCGGTACTTCTTTAGCCTCCCCGGCAGCGAAGGAAATTAAAGCAGTCAAAACGGGTGAAACACTTAACCTGCCTTATAATGCCACAACGCTGGTTGATGTTCTGAACTGGCATATAGAGGTTCATCCCGATAGACCCCATATTCATTTATACAGCGATGAAGGTGAAGGCGAAATCATAACCTACTACCAATTGAGCGAAGGGGCAACGGCCATCGCCGCGGGTCTGCAGGAAAAAGGACTGCTGCCGGGAGATCCGGTTTCTATCATGCTGCCCACGAGCCGGGAATACTTTTTCACCTTCATGGGAATTTTGCTGGCGGGCGGCATTCCCGTCCCCATCTATCCGCCTTTCCGCATGAATCAGCTGGAAGATCATCTGCGGCGGCATACCGCCATTCTCAAAAACTGCGGATCGACGATGATGGTCATCATTCCTGAAGCTAAACGCTTTGCCCAAGTTCTTAAAGCGCAGGTTGAAAGCATGCACACGCTGGCAACCGTTGAGGAACTGACTTCCGGCCATGCGGTTTATACAAAATTTCTTCTGTCTGCAAACGACATCGCTTTTCTTCAATATACATCCGGCAGTACCGGCAATCCCAAGGGGGTCATGCTCACCCATGCCAACCTGCTGGCCAATATCCATGCGCTCGGGGAGGTCGTACAGGTGCAGTCGACGGATGTCATTGTCAGCTGGCTGCCGCTCTATCATGACATGGGTTTAATAGGAACCTGGCTCTCAAGCCTTTATTATGCCGCCGCGCTTGTCGTCATGTCTCCGCTGAGTTTCATTACGCGTCCCCAGCGATGGCTGCGGGCCATTCATCGCTTTCGGGGCACAATATCAGCCGCGCCAAACTTCGCTTATGAACTGTGTCTGAAGAGGTTGACGGATAAGGATATTGAGGGCATTGATCTGTCTTCCTGGAGAATTGCCTGCAACGGAGCGGAACCGGTCAGTCCCGACACGGTGGAAAATTTCTGCCGTAAATTCGAAAAGTACGGTTTTAGGCGCGAAACAATGATGCCTGTTTACGGTCTGGCGGAATGTTCGGTCGGACTAGCTTTTCCGCCAATGGACCGCGGTCCCCTTATCGACAGAATCAATCGCGACGTTTTCGTCAATACCGGCCATGCCGTTTCATCCAATGAATCCGATGACCGGGTGTTGCGGTTCGTTGCCTGCGGCCATCCGCTGCCCCGTCATGAAGTCCGCATCGTGGATGCCGCCGGTCTGGAACTGCCGGAACGATATGAAGGAAGACTCCATTTCCGGGGACCATCAGCAACTGCCGGTTATTATCACAACGCCGAGGAAACGAAGATGCTCTTTGAGGGCGACTGGCTGGATTCCGGCGATATGGCTTATATCGCGGGCGGCGATATATTCATCACCGGGCGTAAAAAGGATATTATCATCCGCGCCGGAAGAAACATTTATCCGCAGGAACTGGAAGAGGCTGTAGGGAAGATTGCGGGCATCCGCAAAGGCAATGTCGTTGTGTTTGCCGCGGAAGATAAAATCAATCGCACGGAAAAACTGGTGGTGATGGCGGAAACACGGGAGGAGGATCCCGAAAAGCAAAACACCCTGCGTGAGGAAATAAATACGCTGGCTATGGATCTGGTGGGAACACCGGCGGATGAAGTGGTTCTGGCGCCGCCGGGGACCGTCCTGAAAACATCCAGCGGAAAAATCCGCCGCGCCGGCAACCGCAGTCTTTACTTAAGCGGCCGTATCGGCAAGGAATACAAGGCGGCCTGGTGGCAGATTGTGCGGCTTGCCGCATCCGGCCTTGGACCGGAGCTCAGTAGAATGTGGCACGGTCTGCAGAGCGGCTTATTTGCCGCCCATTGCTGGCTGCTGTTTACTATCTTGGCTCCGATTGTCTGGTTGACAGTTGTTTTGCTCCCGAAGTTTGAATGGCGTTGGTCTTTCATGAGAGTGATGGCGCGGTTTTTGGCAAGAGCGACCTTCACACCGCTTACCGTGCAGGGTACGGAAAATCTTGCAGGCACTGGCTCGCATGTTCTGGTGAGCAATCATGCCAGTTATCTGGATAACTTTACCATGGTTGCCGCCCTTCCGCTGAATTGCAGTTTTGTGGCCAAGGCGGAACTTAAAAACAATTTCGTGTCACGCATATTTTTGAAGCGCATCGGGGCGGAATTTGCGGAGCGGTTCGACAAGCAAAAAGGTGTCGATGATGCCCGCCGAATCGTGTCTGCGGCGCGCAAAGGCCGTGATGTATACTTCTTTGCCGAAGGCACCTTTACACGCATTCCGGGGCTTCGTCCTTTTCATATGGGAGCATTTGAGACGGCAGTAGAGGCCGATGTTCCCGTGGTTCCCATTGCGATTCGCGGCACGCGGTCCATGCTGCGCGATGTGAGCCTGTTCCCGCGGCGCGGGGAAATTACCGTTACCATCGGGAAAACTATTGAACCGCCGCGCGGAGAAGATGCTTCAACAATGGATTCATGGATCAAAGCGATAAAATTACGGGATGCCGCCCGTGAATTTATCCTGAAAAACTGCGGAGAGCCAGATCTTTCGGGCAGATGACGGTTCATAAATGATTTGATTCCAACATCCGGCTGAAACAGCGTGTATCTTCCCGTCATGAAGCTTATCAATCCGCTACGGTAAAATCATGCTTCCGATGATTATCCTTACCCGATTCCGCCTTGACAATCATTTATTTCATAGTAAAATAGCAACATGGCTAATGCTTTATCAAACATGTGAAATCATTCGATTCAACGGGGAAAAGGTTTTCACCAGCTATGGGGGAGATGAATCCAATGCCTTCCTTGGATGTACGGCACGAAAGAATCGTGGTAGAAACCGATATGTACCGGGTGGAAGGCGACATAGCGCTGCCTCAGGGAGGCTATCGCAATGCCCTTTCCGACCACTTAAACAATATCAATGAAGAGTTTATTCGTCTGGAAAATGTTGAGATGGAAATGCTTGATGGTTCCGGACGCGGCTGGAGCGCTCCCTCTCTGATGCTTGCAAAACGGCATATCCGTGCCGTCGTTCAGAAAAATCCTGCGGGAAATTAATTTTAATTTTGTTCATTAAATAAGGAATATCCATTAAAAAATAATTGGAGGTTAAATTTATGTCTAAATCGGAAGATAATTTAAAAGAAGCTTTTGCCGGAGAATCACAGGCAAACCGGAAATACCTTGCCTTTGCAGCCAAGGCCGACCAGGAAGGATTCCCGCAGGCGGCAAGACTGTTCAGGGCGGCGGCAGAAGCGGAAACCGTTCATGCCCATGCTCACCTACGGGCGCTGAAGGGCATTAAATCTACAAAGGAAAATCTGATGGAAGCGGTCGCCGGTGAAACCCATGAATTTAAAAGCATGTATCCGGCCATGATCGAGGCGGCCAAAGCCGAAGGAAACAAAGAGGCCGAGCGGACTTTCCATTTCGCCAACGAAGTGGAAAAAATTCACGCCAAACTTTATCAGCAGATGCTCGACAAACTGGGAGGCGCACAGGAATCATACAACTACTACGTCTGTCCCGTGTGCGGCTTTACGGCGGAAAAAGAAGCTCCCGAAACCTGTCCGGTATGTGGAGCCAAAGGCAAGATGTTCAGGAAAGTCGATTAATATCAACATTCCTGTTTAACGATCATTAATGAAGGAATTTATCATCATTGTTAGCGGCGTCATCTTATTTCTGATCGGCATGGTCAATTTGACCAATTCCGTCAGGAAATTCATTGATGTTCGCATAAAGGAATATATCAAATACGCCGTGGATAAGCCCCTTTACGGGCTTCTCACCGGTGTTATTTCCACCATTGTTTTTCAGAGCTCTTCCGCATCAACCGCGCTGACCGTTGGACTGGTCAGCGCGGGATTAATCAGCTTTTACAGTTCGTTGGCGATTATCCTTGGCACCGATATCGGCACCACCCTGACGGTTCAGTTCGTCATCTGGCATTTTACGGATATATCACCTGTCTTTATTTCCATCGGCGGGCTTTTGTGGCTGATTAACCGTAGCCGTTGGAAACTCGCCGGCAAGACTATTTTTTATTTCGGGCTGCTTTTCTTCGGTCTGGGCCTGATTTCGCAGGCAGTGGAGCCGCTGAAAAATTCTCCGGCCTTTGTGAATTTATTTACGCAAACCCAAAATCCCCTGATCGGGATCGGGCTGGGCATTGCCATAACCGGCATAATTCACGCTTCGGTCATCCCGATCAGCATTATGGCGATTTTAGCCCAGCAAAATCTGGTTTCGCTGGATATGGCCGTGCCCGTGGTCATGGGAGCGAATATCGGGACAACCGTCACGGCGTTGATGGCTGGAGCGGTGGCTACGGTAAACGGCAAGAGGAGCGCTTTTTCTCACCTGATTTTCAAATGCATGGGTGTCGGCCTGTGTTTCCTTTTCATGCCGTATCTTCTGACCGTATTGAGGAATTTGTCCCCCAGCGTTGCCCAACAGGTTGTTCTATCGCATTTTTTAATTAATCTGGTTATTGTACTTGCCTTCATTCTTTTCCTGAAACCCTTTGCCGCCTTCATGCAGAAAATTTTGAAAGGTGAGGACGATACGCTGCCTCTCTGGCCTGAATTTCTTGACCCCAGCGACCTGCTCAATGCGGGAAAAGCGCTGGATAATGTGCAAAGGGAACTCCAGAGGGAAATCAATCTGTCGCGGAAAATGTTTTCGACCGCCATTCATCTGATTGACTCACCGCAGGAAGGCAGGATAAAGGATATTTCCTATATCGAGATTGTCGTTAATAACCTGCGCGCTCAGATTGTCAAATTTTTGTGGAAAATCTCCGCGCGGGATACGTCGACCAACCTTTCATCGAAAGTTTTCGCTTATACGGCAATAGCCGGAGACATTGAAAGCATAAGCAATCATGTGGTGCTGATCGCCGAGCTGGCTATGCAGAAAGCGGAGGGTAAAGTCAAATTCACGGAAAACGGCACGAAAGAACTGCAGGAAATCATTTTCATGGTCGCCATGCTGATGATCGAAGCGCCGGATGATGCGAAACTCACCGGTATCATTCAAAGGGAAGAACAAATCGACATCAGGGTGAAGGACGCGCGCAATGAACATCTCAAAAGATTTCATAAACATCTTTGCACGACCGAAGCCGGACTTGTTTTTGTTGAGATGCTTATTCATCTGGAGCGTATTTCCGACCATTGCAACAATATCGCGGAATACATTCTGGATATTGAGGGAAATACCTGCAATTTATAGATTTAAAAAAGCGCCTCTCTTGAATAGAGAGTCCTGTTTTCAACCTCATCTTGTTTTTATAAGAATTCTCCCCTTTTGATCTACTCCCCACAAATACGTATTGAACTAATCCCCAATATCTTCTATAATGGCTGCAATTTAAGGCATTTCTAAATCAAAGCGGAACCTCAGCCGACAGTCACGCCCCTGTGATCTTCCGGTTATACATAGCGGCAAACTTTGCAAAAGGACAGTTGATTTAGAAGCAGGCTTGGTTTTTTCAATTTCCATGCAGGGAGGCATGATCATGAATAAAAGAATGAACGCCTTGAAATTTGCTCTGGAAAATGAGCAGAAAGAAAGAGATTTTTATCTGGCTAACGCCCGCCGGATAAAGAATCTGGCCGGTAAGAATATGTTCAAACAAATCGCTGACGAAGAAAAAGAACATTTCGAAATGTTAAAAAAGCTGCATGATCAGTGGGAGGCGAAAAAGAAATGGCCGGCGACAATTCCCCTGAAGGTCAGAAAATCCCTTGCAGGCAATATTTTAAAATCCATGGCCGATAAAAAAGCCACCCGTATTAAAGGTGACGAAGATGATCTGAAAGCTGTCCGTGCAGCGATCGACTTCGAAGCGCGGGGAATGGCGCTCTATACCAAACTGGAAGAAGGAAGCGAAGACCCCAAAGAAAAAGCTTTTTTCAACCTGCTTGCCGGCATTGAACGCCAGCATTTCCTTTCCCTGCGAGATACCGAAGAATTCCTGACTGATCCATCTTCCTGGTATCAGAATGTGGAAAAAACAACGCTGGATGGTGGGTAAACCCGATAACCTTTTAGTTTTGATCGGAAGCTATTTGTTCCAGTTTTGAATGGAGTTCCGTCCAGGTATCATAGGCCTTTTCCAGCTCGGCGTTAATATCCTTCAATTCCAGATTAATCGTTTTAATTTTGGCGGAATCCCTGTGTGTCTGCGGATCACATAATGCTTTCTCATGTTGAGTTTTCTTTGCTTCCAGCAGTTCAATCTTCTGTTCTATGGCCGTTAATTTCTTCTTAAAGGTATTTTTCACTTTTGATAGTTTATTTCTTTCTTCCGCTTCCAGCCTCTTTTGCTCTTTTGTTTTAAAGGCCGTATCTTTGGCGGTTTTTTCATCTGCTTTCCCGTTTTCTTTTTGTGCCGGAGTGGTCTGGCTGCGTTTTTCAATAAAGTATGAATAATTGCCGTGATAATCGTTGATGGAACCGTCTTTCAATTCAAAAACCTTATTAACCAGATGATCCAGAAAGTAGCGGTCATGGGAAACGATGGCCACCGTACCGTGATAGTTAATCAGCGCGTTCTGGAAAATATCCTTGGTTTTTATATCCAGATGATTGGTCGGTTCATCCAGAATGAGAAAATTGGTGTCCAGCAGCATGATTTTCAACAGCGCGATTCGCGATTTCTCTCCGCCGGAAAGAATGGATATGGATTTATGAATATCATCTCCTGAAAATAAAAAAGCCCCCAGAAGGTTGCGTTTATCCTGATCGGAAGCCTTGGCTGAGACGGAATTCACTTCTTCCCAGATGGTGTTTTGGTAGTTCAAATTCTGCGAGCTTTCCTGGGAAAAGAAAGCCATATTGACGCCGTCACCGTATTTTACTTCACCCTGCGAGGGATTTTCGGAAAGGCTCAGCAGGCGTGAAAGGGTTGATTTACCGGAACCGTTTACGCCGACAAAAGCAACCTTGTCGCCGCGAAACAGGGTAAAGCTTAAATCGCTAAAGACATTTAAATCACCATAGCAATGCCCCAGATCAGTCACCTTGACCACTTCCTTCACGCTTTTTTTGCCTTCGGGAAATTTCATAGTCACGCTTCTGGTTTTTCCTTCGAGGGTCACGGCGGAAAATTTCTCCAGCATTTTTACACGGCTTTGCACCTGCGAGGCTTTTGTCGCCTTATAACGGAAGCGTTCTACAAACTCTTCAATCTTCTTAATCTGCGCCCGCTGCAATTCCATTTCTTTTTTCAAAGCGGCATGCCGTTTTTCCTTTTCATCCAGATAGTAGGAATAGTTTCCCTTGTAGATATGAATATTGCATGACGAGAGCTCGGCAATCTGCTGAGTTATTTTATCGAGGAATAAATGATCGTGGGATATAACGATGATGGTTCCGGGATAGTCCTTCAGATAGGATTCCAGCCACTCCATGCTCTCCGTATCCAGATGATTGGTCGGTTCGTCCAGCAGCATGATGTCCGGTCTGGACAGTAAAATGGATGTCAGAAGAATCCTCATTTTCCAGCCGCCGGAAAACACATCGCAGTTTTGTGTAAAATCACTTTCCTTGAAACCGAAACCTTTGAGCACCTGTTTGGCCCTGACCTCAAAAGCGTAACCGTCCATGGCGCTGAAATGAGCCAGAGCATCGGAATATTTCTGCGAAAGTTCGCTGTATTCGGCGGTATTTTGTTTTACGTGGGACAGCTGATGTTCCAGATCCCTGATGCATTCTTCGGCAGCTGCAATTCCGCTTTTTTTCTTGAGAAAATCAAGAAGAGGAATAGCTTCCAGTTCCACCAGATCCTGCGGCAGGTAACCAAATACCTTTTGTTTCCTGCCCGGAATCTCAATCATACCGGAATCCAGGTTAACCTGTTCCAGAATCGCCCGAAACAGCGTTGTTTTGCCGGTGCCGTTTTCACCCACAAGGCCGATGCGGCTTCGGGGATGAATGGTCCAATTGATATTGTCGAACAGTTTCTGATCCAGAAAAGATAGATTGACGTTGCGGAAGTAAATCAAAAAATAATGCCCTCCATGAATATGCGCTTATATGGCAAATTTATTTTAAAACCACAAGGACAATGATTAAGGACTATTGTCACGGGATCACTGGTCTATAAATCACGAAAAGTTCCAAGTTTGCCAACCTCATTGGCAAAGACGCAAAATACTTTTTAATTTACGAATCGCGTATAATGAATTTATCCTTACCCCAAATCATCACCATCCATTTTAAAATCAAAATATATTGACAAACAAATATTTACATGCTGAATTGCCTGTATAAAGAATATAAAAACACTTTAAAAAAGCTATAAAAATCAGAGTTAAGATAAATGTTAAGTAAGAATACTCTATTCGATCTTTTGCTTCATTCCGTAGTTTTAATATTTTGCGGAGTTATAATTTTTGTTGCCGTCTGGCTGCCGTCGATAGAAACCGGCCTGACATTGCTGCCTCTGATTCTCTTTCTTTTCATCACCTATCGGGTTAATAAAAAAAGAGAGGCTAAAAACGATGCTTAAAGTTTTTATCATTTCCGTCGCCATAGCCTTCTCTCTCCAGATTATTCACAGCCTTTTGACAAAAGGCTGGAATTTTACCCTGGAATTTTTCGGTGGAGGACTGCTATTTGGTTTTGTGCGTGAATTTATCTTTTTTTATTTTTGTCAAGATTACGATTTCCCCAATATGCCTGTGACGCTGCTGAACGTACCTGTTTTCATCCCTGTGGGCTGGGTCTTCACATTTTATCTGGCCTATGAGTACACACATAAACTTATCGAACCAAAGACGGCAAGGGATTATAAAGATTTTATCATTATCGCGGCATTTTTTTCGACCTTCATCTGCATACCGATTGAAACAGCCGCATTGAATATGCATTGGTGGAGGGTATTTTTCTATGAGGGAGGCGATGTTGCACCGGCTGGATTAATGAGCGGATGGCTCGGTACGGCCGTTATCTTTTTTTATATTTATTTCATTATTAAGGGAAAAATGTCATTGGAACATCTATTGCTTATCTTGTTGCTTGTATTTCTTACGGCTATGGCAGAGACTAAATATTACTTTCTGGTATTAGCGATAATATTACTGTGCATGCTAAGGTATAACAAAGAACTTTCATTCATAATATTGATGTATACGATTATTCTTATAAGCATTAAAATTACTATGTCGCATTTCATGCCTGGCGTAATTTCCAACGGATTTGTCGTAACAACACTATTCATTTTTAATTTAATTTATATTGCGGTAAAATTGCATCTCAGAGAGATAGAGCACCGGCCAAGTACGCAGCACTAGCCTTGTGATAAGTCACTACATTCCTTTATAAAACGACTCTTATTTCTACACTTTGAATTTATTACCGCTTCTTCCGGAATACAAGCTTCAAAGGCACGCTATCAAATCCGAATGTTTCACGGATTTGATTCATCAGGTATCGCTCGTAGGAAAAATGGATGCCTTTAGTGTTGCTGACAAAGAAGACAAAAGTAGGCGGTTTGATGTCCGTCTGTGTCGCGTAAGCAATATGCATCTGCCGGTTGGAATAGCGCGCCATTGGATTTTTCCTCACGGATTTTTCCACCAGATCATTCAAGGGTGATGTTCCTATTCTTCTGGTGTACTGATCATAAACCTTGTCGACCAGATCAAATATTTTCGGGGCACGCTGTCCGGTAACCGCTGAGATAAAAATAATGGGCGCATAGTCCATGAACTTTATTTTATCATGAATATCCTCCACAAATTTCCCCACAGTGGAATTGTCCTTTTTAATCTTGTCCCATTTATTGACCACGATGATGCAGGCCTTCCCCCGCTCGAAGGCCAGCCCGATTATTTTCGTGTCCTGATCGGTCAAACCCTCTTCTGCGTCAATCAGGACCAGGGCAATGTCACAACGGTTGATTGATTTGAGAGCCTGAACGACGCTGTATTTTTCGAGGGTCTGGCTCACTTTGCTTTTTCTGCGGATGCCCGCCGTGTCAATCAGCAGATAACTTTTTCCATGCACCCTGACCGGCATGTCAATCGCGTCGCGTGTCGTACCGGGCGTCGGATTGGCAATGCTTCTTTCCTTGCCGAGTATCCGGTTGAGCAGCGAGGACTTGCCGACATTGGGTTTGCCGACAATCGCGATTTTAATCTGGTCATCCTGTTCATCTTTGTCTTGCGCGGCAGCGGGAAAGTCGCGGACGATAACGGCCAGAAGTTCATCAACACCAAGACCGTGCTGTGCGGAAATGGAATGGATTTCATCGATGCCCAACCGGTAGAAATCGGTCAGCATTTCTTTGTGGCGGTCCCCGTCAACCTTGTTGGCGACATAATAAACTGTTTTGCCCTTCCCTCTCAATTGTCTGGCTATTTCCAAATCCGAGTTGGTGAGGCCGTCTT
>CAYMWM010000030.1:0-33733 GCA_964394185.1 uncultured Smithella sp. | reverse complement strand
TGTCGGCGCGGTCGGTGGTGATATAAGCGCCGGCTGTAAATTCGTCGGCGATGATTTTGATGCCTTCCGTGGAAATTCCGTGTTTCGCCAGCCATTTGAAATATCTCTGATAATCGTGGCCGATGGTGGCGCTGATAAAAGGATTCTCACCCATCAGCTTGAGCGCGTAGGCGATGTTGCCCGCCGTGCCGCCGTATTTTTCCTTCATGCCGTTTACCTGAAAACAGACATTGAGCATGTGAATTTTATCGGGCAGGATGTGTTCGGAAAAATGTCCGGGGAAGTCCATAATCCTGTCATAAGCCATTGATCCGGAAACAATAATTTTCATAAATCCACCTTTCTCATCTGCCCGCAGGCAAAATTTTACGTGCTTGCTATATAGGGAAATTTATTTTTTGTGTCAAATATATTCTAACTGAATGATTTTACATAGTGGGATTAATTCAACTTGCTGTTGATTATTTCTGCGGCGACGGAACGCACATTCTTCATTGCCGTACTGATGTCGATGGTCAGCAGGTTGCGGTCTTTCATCACAATCCGGCCGTTGATGATGCTGGTCTTTACGTCCGCGCCGCGCGCGGCATAGACAATCTGAGAATAGTAATTATAAAGCGGAGTCAGGTGAAGCTGATTCATATCCACTAAAATGATGTCGGCCTTTTTACCCATTTCAATGGACCCGATCAGTTTATCCAATCCCAGGATTTTCGCGCCGCCCGTGGTGGCTAGTTTGCAGACGGTTTGGGCGTTCATTAACGTGGGGTCAAGAGATTTTACTTTGTGGACTTTGGCCGCTGTGTCCATTTCGCGGAACATGTCCATGTCGTTGTTGCTCGCGCAGCCGTCGGTTCCTATCCCAACCGCTATTCCTTTTTTCAGCATTTCGGGGACAGGGGCGACGCCTGCCGCCAGTTTCATGGAACTTTCCGGATTGTGCGAAACCTTGACGCCCAGATCAGCAAAGACGTTGATGTTTCCCGGTGTCAGCCAGTTGCAGTGAACAGCAATGGTCTGTTCATCAAGAACGCCTAATTCCAGTAAATGCCTGACAGGTTCTTTGCCGAAGCGGTCTACAATGGTTTGAGTTTCATCCTTGTTTTCCAGCAGATGAATCAGGTACAGAATTCCCGCTTCGCGCGCGGCTTCCTTCACGCGGACAAGCGTTTCGGGAGAGCAGGTATAGGGTGAATGACAGAAAAATGCCGGTGTAATAAGCGGCGCGCGGGGCAGCCATTTTTTGACAAAACGGTCGGCTGCCGCCATAATTTTTTTAACCGCGAGTTTATCCGGCATGACGAAATCGGCGAAACCCTGTGAGACAACGGCGCGCATTCCGGCGGCGTCAACCGCCTCGGTGATGCTGTCTTCATGGAAATAGCCGTCGCAGAACGTCGTCGTGCCGGAGAGAATCATTTCCGACATGGCGAGCGTCGCGCCGTCATAAACCATTTTCCTGTTGACGAAGCGAGCTTCCGCCGGAAAAATATGCCCGGTTAACCATTTCATTAAGGGCAGGTCGTCGGCCATTCCCCGGAAGCAGACCATCGGCAGATGCGTATGCGTGTTGACCAGACCGGGCATGACGACACAGCCGGAAGCGTCTATTGTCTCTTTTGCCCGAAAGGCGGCGTGCGCGCTGTCTTTATTCGCGCCCGCCGCGACGATAACACTGTCTTTGATGCCGACAAAACCATCTTCGATAATTTCCATTCCGGCGGACATGGTTAAAAGCGTTCCGCCGGTAATAATGATGTCGAGGTTACTTTCCTGCATTTGCCGCCGTTGTCACTGTTATAGAGGCGGTTTTGCTGCCTGATAAGTTACAGATTACAGTCGCTTCGAGCTTGTCGCCATTTTTCGCTTCCACTTTAAAGGTATAAGCAAAAGGAACGTCTTTAGGCTGCGTTTCATAATTGGTCGTGCTGACAACAGCGCCGTTTTTCTTTATTTCCACGCTTTTAATGTGATGCATGCCCGGAAATGAAGACTTGTGCGTGATGGTTACCAAAAGCGTCTGCGCGTCGGAATCATATTTAATGGTTACATCCTTGGGCGCGTCGGCATAAGAGATTGGCACGGAGAAATAAAAAGTTGTCAGGGCAAAAACCAACAGGGCAAAAATAATTTTGGAAACTTGATTTGTTCTTTTCATGACAGACCTCCTTAAAATTTAAATTCAGTTATTGTTTTGTATGAGGATGATAATACATTGGGAGGCTAAATAACAATAAAAAATTTTGTTGTTGAAAACTTATGCCCGATTAGTTAGAGTAACTGTAAGTCCTTTGATTTTATTAATTTTAACTTTCAATATGAGGTGTGTATGAGCGCGTTACTCCTTGCCCGCATCCAGTTCGCCTTTACGATAGGATTCCATTTTCTCTTCCCGGCCATGACGCTGGGAACAACCCTGATTATCCTGATATCCGAAACCATTTATTTAGTTAAAAAGGATGATACCTATAAGAAGATAACGGATTTTCTGGTCAAACTGCTGGGATTGATATTTGTCATCGGAGCGGCAACCGGCATTGTCATGGAATTTTCCTTCGGCACGAACTGGTCGGGATATTCCCGCGCTGTCGGAGACATTTTCGGGCCGATACTCGCGGCGGAAGGCGTTATCGCCTTTTTTCTGGAGTCAGTGTTTCTAGGCGTCCTTCTTTTTGCCAGAGACAGAGTCTCCCCCAAAGTTTACTGGCTGTCGGCCCTGCTGGTTTTCGTGGGCGGCCATCTTTCCGCTTTCTGGATTGTCGTTGCCAATTCCTGGATGCAGACCCCGGCGGGCTACACGTTAAACGAAGCGGGTAAAATAGTTCTGAGCAATTTTACGGAGGCCGTCTTCAATCCTTCGACAATCGTCCGCTATGTTCACACGATTATTGCCTCGTGGATAACCAGCGCCGTTATGGTGGCGGGCATTGCCGGATATTACGTGAGAAAAGGCCTGTACGGCGAAACTGCGAAAACCATGCTGAAAATCGGCATCATCCTTTTTGCCGTGACGCCTGTTTTGCAGCTGGGCGCGGGACACGGGCACGCGATAGAAGTCATCAACATGCAGCCGGAAAAGGCCGCTGCGCTGGAGGGGCATTTTGTAACATCGAAGGGAGCGCCGCTTTACGCCCTGGGTTACGTTGATGAAAAGACCTATGGAATTTATATTCCCAAAGCCCTGAGCTTTCTATACAACTTCAACTGGAACTCGGAAATAAAAGGATTGAAGGATTTCCCCAAAGAGAACTGGCCGCCGGTTAATTTTACTTTTCAGGTGTATCATATCATGGTGGGCGTGGGCATGCTGTTGATCGCGCTGGGCCTTCTGGGCGCTTACCTGCTCTGGAGCGGGAAACTCTATGACAACAAATTATATCTATTGGGGCTGCCGTTTCTGATTCCCCTGCCACATATCGCTCATGAAACAGGATGGATGTCGGCGGAACTGGGACGCCAGCCGTGGATTATCTATAAGCTGATGAAAACCTCCGATGCCGCCTCTGTTGTGGTTTCCGCGGGCGCCATAACATTCAGCCTGATCATGTTTTCGCTTGTTTATCTTCTGCTGGCGGTGATGTTCGTCAAACTGTTTGTAAAAATCGTCAAAAAAGGCCCGGCAGCGTGATGCAAAAGAAAAACAGTAAAGAATTGAAAATAAATAGAACAGTTCCCATTATTTCCATTCAAAACAATAATGAAGAATTGATTCAACGAAATTTTAAAAATACACGAGAGGTTCCTAAAGGTAAAGACCTAATCTATCTTTGTACTAAATGTGGCGATAGAATACCGTCTATGCCTAAAGACAATACAGGTTGCACATGCGGGAACATTTATATTGATAAGGATTACATTAGGTTGGTGGTTGATGATTTTGCTGATTTCCGTGTGATCAAGAAATTCGGGGGACAGTATACATAATTATTGATCTCCTTTTTATCTATCTAAATTCAGAGAAGGCTGTTCAAAAATGCTTAGATGCAAGGCGCGCGAGAACCGAACCGCGAGGCGTATATGAACATACATTGAGCGATGCGGTTTGCAGCGCAACACAGCAGATGAGTATTATTCAACAGACCCACTGTAACCCTTGCTACTTTGCTACTTAATCCTTGGAGGCATTATGGAAAACATACAAAACTATCAGGAACTCTGGTTCGTTCTTATCTTAATACTGCTTGTCGGTTATTCTCTTCTGGATGGATTTGATCTGGGCATCGGAACGCTTCTGCCTTTTATCGGTAAGACAAAAGAGGAGAAGGATATCCTGATAAATTCCATCGGTCCCGTCTGGGACGGCAACGAGGTCTGGCTGATAACCGGCGGCGGCGCGCTCTTTGCCGCTTTTCCCCAGGCCTATGCCACGGCCTTTTCCGGTTTTTATCCGGCGATGATGCTCGTTTTGCTCGCACTCATATTTCGTGCCGTTTCCATTGAGTTTCGCGCCAATGATGACGCTAGGGCAGGAATCTGGGAAAAGGCGTTTTTTGCCGGAAGCGCCCTGGCAGCTTTGCTTTTTGGCGTGGCGCTGGGCAATGTTGTTTACGGTGTGCCGCTGAATCGTGATATGGAATTTACCGGGAATTTTTATACACTGCTTCGACCTGTGCCGCTAATATTCGGTATAACCGGCTTTGCCGCCGTTTTGTTGCAGGGCGCCACGTATGCCGTGATGAAAACGGAAGGGGAATTACAGGAGAGTTCTTTTCGCGCGGTTGGTGTTCTCGTGTGCATAAATCTTGTAACGGCCATTGCCTATTTTGTAACCATAATTTTAACTTTTCCGGATGTCGTGACAAACTGGCTGTTCTATCTGGCTGTTTTGTGTAATCTGATGTGGCTTTCCGCAATCTTCTTTTCAATTAAAAGTAAAAACGACTCCG
The DNA here is from genome assembly GCA_964394185.1 of uncultured Smithella sp. Classification (GTDB taxonomy): domain Bacteria; phylum Desulfobacterota; class Syntrophia; order Syntrophales; family Smithellaceae; genus Smithella. Next base: position 28,847 of record CAYMWM010000030.1, on the reverse strand, counting down.
CTCCTTTCTGGGAATCATCTTTCGCTTTTGTAGGACTATGGCTTGCGGTGGCGGCGGTTCATTTTCCCAATTTGATTAAAGCCGGTAACGACGAGGCTTTGAGCCTGACCATTTACAACAGTTCCACCGGTTTACAGACGCTGAAACTGATGAGCGTTATCGCTCTGATCGGAATGCCGGTGGTCATCGCCTACACGATTTTTGTTTACCGTATTTTCAAGGGGAAGGCTAAATCAACCGAACACTATTGAGATATCATAGGCTGTCTATTTAATCGAAGCGGCGAAGTGCGTGTCGAAAACTTCGAGAATACGGGTATCCGTCCGCAGATTATCGGGTAAGTCTTCCAGTGCTATCCGCACATTAAAAGAAGTTCCGCGATTGTAGGTCGAGAGTTCGACATGCAGCCCGGCCTGCTTGCATGCTCCGGAGTGATTGAACAGTTCAATTTCTTTCTCCACAAGCATATATTTCCCCAACCAGTCGGTTGCCTCGACAACAGCGAAAGACAGGCCGTTGGGTTTCCAGTGTCTTTCCCACATCCAATCGTATTTTCTTTTTAAAATATTATCAATCCGGGAGCACGTACGCCTGAACTCTTTTAGGGCCTTTTGAATTTCCGGAGCGTCATCGGGACGCGATACGTAATGAAGTTTGACAAGATCCTGAAGTCCTGTATGGCCGCCCAGTTCGGGAGGAATGGGATTCCCCTCGAATCCGATTCTCAGACTGGTTTTCTCAGGATTGGTTTTCCACGGACGTAAATCGACAATGATGGATGCGCGTTTTAAATGAAGACACAGAGCAGCTCCCAGTTCGTAGGTCAGAATGATGACATATTGCTGAATCACATTGTTTTGTGCCTGAATGAGGAAGTGTCGGGTCTCATGATCCCAAGTCCAGGTAAAATCTTCCTGATTAATATAGGCTAGTTTTTCGAGAATGGACCGGAAAACAAAGATTTCCTGATGTTTGATAATTTTGCCGTCGGATGTACGGATTTTATTTCCGCCTTCGAAAAAGTTTTCCAGTTTAACCCTGGTTTTGGAAATAGCGGAAAGGATGGTGTCCGGAATATTCTGAGCGGAGTCCGGGTTTTCCAAATCTGTTTTTTGGGTATCCATAATCCCCTTATCAGGATGTATCATTCATTTAAGCCGATTGAACTACCGAGGGAAATCCAGCGGTCTTTTGAAAAAATTTCTTGATATGAGATGTTCTTATTCCCTATACTATTAATATTTATAGAGAAATATTTTTTTATGTCAAGCAAATATTGGCAATCAAATGAAAAGCAAGGTGATGGTATGCATCAAATTATTGAAAATTAAATCTGATTGACGAAACGAAGATGAATTGATAAACAACATTCAAGGGGTGGTTCGGAAAAAAAGCGAATCTGAGATTATACCCATTGAACCTGATCTGGATAATGCCAGCGTAGGGAAGAGTTTGAAATCTTTCGACCCTTCCTTCTCTGCTGTAGATGGAAGGGTTTTATATTTAGTTTAAATTTGATTTATTTTACAGAAAATAAAATTGTGAGGATTTGAAAGATATGAAAATAACAGCAGATGAAATATACAAATCCATAGAATTGATTCGAACTCATTCTCCGGTGGTGCATAATATTACTAATTACGTTGTCATGAATAATACAGCCAACGCTCTTCTGGCGATAGGGGCATCTCCGGTGATGGCGCACGCCGAGGAAGAGGTTGAGGAAATGGTGAACATTGCTTCCGCCCTGGTCATCAATATCGGAACGCTCAGTGAACATTGGATAAAGGCAATGTTCAAGGCGGCACATCAGGCCAGAAAGAAAGGCATTCCTATTATTTTAGATCCGGTTGGCGCGGGAGCAACGACCTATAGGACTAAAACGGCGAGAGAATTGATTAAAAGCGAAGTGCCTGCTATCATTCGGGGGAATGCCTCGGAAATCATGGCTCTCAGTGATGATAAATCCAAAACAAAAGGCGTGGACAGCGCCGCTTCGTCGGATACGGCAATTGATATTGCTGAAAAATTAAGCGAAACGCACAAATGTGTCGTCTGCGTTAGCGGAGCCGTTGATTATATTATTTATAAGGGAAAAATCATAAAAATCAGAAACGGGCACCCGATGATGTCCAGAGTTACTGGACTGGGCTGTACGGCTTCGGCTTTGTGCGGGGCATTTGCGGCGGAGGAAAAAGATTTTTTTGCCGCCGCGGTTTGTGCTATGGCGGTCATGGGCATCGCCGGCGAAATGGCCGCCGAGACGGCTGCCGGGACGGGAAGTCTCCAACTGAATTTCCTGGATAATTTTTATCGCTTATCAAAAGACGACATCAGCCGTCGCTTAAAAATTGAGGAATAGTTATGCGGGGGCTTTATCTGGTTACTGATAGGGGATTGTGTGGCAAGAAACCTGTCGAAGAGATTATTACACAGGCGATTAGGGGCGGGGCTTCTTACGTGCAATTGCGGGAAAAAGAAATTTCCTCGCGCGCTTTTGTGGAAGAGGCCATTAAGATTAAAAAACTTCTGAGGCCTTATAAGGTTCCCTTAATCATTAATGACCGTCTTGATGTGGCTCTGGCCTGTGGCGCTGAAGGCGTACACATCGGGCAGGAAGACATGCCCTATGAAATTGCCCGCAAACTGATGGGTCGGGAAGCGATCATAGGTCTTTCTGTTGAAACATGGGAAGATGTTGAGATAAGCCAGACATTCGATGTTGATTATATAGGCGTCAGCCCCGTTTTTGCCACGCCTACAAAAACGGACACCAAAGGCGCCTGGGGTCTGGAAGGTCTTGCCCGCATTAAAGCTTTCAGTAAACATCCGCTGGTTGCGATAGGCGGAATTAAAGAATCCAATGTAAAGGACGTTATCAAAGCCGGAGCTCAATGCGTTGCTGTTGTATCGGCTATTTGCAGCGCTCAAAATCCTGAGGCGGCCGCACGGAGAATTAACGAAATAATCAAGTCAGCCCCTTAAATAGAGGGGCGTTTATCAGGGAGAGGTCTGATGTTTGATGAAGGATGCATCCTTAATCGGTTTTAGCGTTTTGCATCTTCCTTCTGTTTTCTCTCAATCGATGCCAATGCTCTCTTTGCGGCGTATTTGACTTCTGTCGGATAAGAACCAATGCCCAGGAAGGATTTTGATTCGGATATTTCCATAAGCAGCGGTATCGCGTCGGGGGAACCGATAGCGCCCAGCGCGTCGCATACTTTTACCTGTAAAGTCAAATGATCATCTTTAGACGTCAATGTTTTGTTCTTGAGAATATCAATGAGATTGATAACAGCGTTTGTAAATCTTAACTTGCCGAGCATTTCAATGATGTTCAGTCTTAATTCGTCGTCCGCCTGAGGCAGAACAGCCAGCAGCAACTGCCCTCTTTGATTTCCTCCTGTATTGTAAACACTCTTCAGGGCTTCCATCCGGACTTTTTCATTCTTGTGGAGTAAAAGAGGATGAAGAATATAGGCGCTGGATTCATTGCCTATATGCCCCAGGATATAGGCGAGATTGCGCAGGTAATACCAGGGCGCGTTAATATTGCTTATCCGCTCTTTAATGGCGGGGATGGCCTTATGTCCCAGTTTACGGATAAGATGAATGATACGAACCCGTTCGTCACTGTCTTTGACATCCTTTACCCGATCCATTAACTTGCTTATAATAATGTCGTCGTATTGTTCAAGTATCTCACCGGCCTGGGATCTCTGATTTTTTTCGTTGGTATTGTGTTCTCTAAAGAGAATTTCCACATTGCCTTCGGATGCCAGGTCTTTGAGCACTTCTGTGGCTAATTGATGTATCTGATCATTCTTTTTCAGTTTTTCGGTATAAATTTCGCTGAAAACAGTCATGATGGGGATAGCATAGGCAAATTGTTCATCGAGGATAAAACTTTGAGTAAGTTTTTGCAGCCCTGAACAGATTTTTTTATAGGAAGGTGTAAAAAGCGTTTCCAGTCTTATCCATTCAACAAGTTTTCCGGAAAAATTTTTAATCAGATTCCTTTGACCCTGCACAGGAAATGATTCAATAACCGCTGCCAGTTCAGCCGATGCCTGATTGCGTGTATCGGAATTTTCATAAAAAAGATAGTCAACCAGATTGTTGATCATATCATTAGTCTCGGATGTATCGGCGTTTGGGGAACTCTGTTCCTTGTGTTTCCCGGAAGCCGACTCCTTGTTCCTTCCTGATGCTTTCGGAACTTTTTTATCAAGATGAATATTTACTATATCATTATGCTCCATGAGACTGGTCAAGCCGCCGTCCCTGAGTATAATTTCCGGTTTTTTGGCAAGTTGTTCTATGAAAATTTCGACCTCTTCCTTTTTTAATCCCTTATCAAAATAAATTTCTTTGACGCTTAAATTAATAAGAATCTCCAATATGGAGGTGACATGAATGGTTTCCTGCTCCTTAAAACTCAATATTTTTCCTCTGACCTTGATTTTCTTTTCCGACTCCGCAAAGATGAGAGGAGATTCCATTTTTAATATTTCCTGAACAAGTTGATAAAACCTTTCGATAGATTTGGCTGCAGTGGGACTGGCCGGCGGATATAATTGCGCATTTTTTATTGCCGTACTCATCAGTAAAAGCGCATCCATTGCTTTATTTTGTAAATCTTCTTCCGCCATGATGTACTCTCCCAAAAAATTCTTAACGGGAATTTATCTTAAAAAAATAAATTCTATTTAATTTCTTATGATAAAAAAACTATAAATGAGTGTCAAGCGAAAAGACAATTATTAAAAAGTTATCTTATATTTTGCTTTATCACAGATTTCATCTCAGGATTCGTCATTGACGAGGCGGATAGCTTCCGATTCCTTTTCTTTGGACAGTATTTCAAATAAGTCAATAACATTGCGAGGTATTGAACGAAGAGAACCTGTTTTGGCATCAACAAAAACCCAGTTTGTTTCACCTTCTACCAGAACGGTGTTATCGGTGATACGCACGATTCTGTATTTCCGTAAAGACTGTACCCGGCGAACATTGGTTACCCAGGTCAGGACGACAATCTCCTCTCCGGCAAAGGCGGGGCGCAGATATTCGATATAATGCGTCCGGACAACCCAGGTCGCTTTCGCTTCTATCGTTGCTTTCGTGCATCCCTGCGCATCGGAATGAAGCACAGCGGCGTCCTGCATCCAACGTAAATACTCAATGTTGTTGACGTGGCCGTTTATATCCAGGGCGTTATCGGGAACCGTCAGTTTATATTGGTAGACTTGCGGCATCTTGTTTCCTGCTCCTTAACTTACATGAATATTCATTGACACAAATTACTTTTTTATGTCTATAATAAACAACATTAATTTACAATACTCTATACTTAAATGTATCATCCCGGCGTCTACATGAAAAAAAATATTGAAAAAATGTCAGCAAAGAAGCTGTCGCCCGGAGGGTGAATAGCTCAACGTACCTTTATTTTTAAGGAGAACTGAAAAAATGCGTAATGAAAAAGGTGTTTCGGCGTGGGTTATCATTTTGATCATCGCACTGGTTATCGGCGGCGCTTATTTATGGTCCAAACATTTTGCCAAACCCGCGGCTACGGTGATGATGCAGGGTGCCGACCAGGCAAAACCGGCTATAGACAAAGCCGAGAAAGCCAAATCTTCTATGGACAACTTGACTAAGTCCGCTGAAGATGTTGCCAAAAAAGCAAGTCAGGGCACGGAATAGTAGAATTTTTTATAACCATTGAGCGGGAGATATTTCTTTATGTATTTAACCGGAGCCCGGATATCTGCAATCAAAAAACATAGAGAACTTTTGTATGAAAAATGAACTGAGAACATACAAAGATGCGGTAGTGATTATTACCGGTGGTGCTTCCGGAATAGGCAGGGCGCTTGCAGAGGAACTTTCGGGTCGTGGCGCCTCGATCTTTATAGCAGACCTTCAGATTGACCTTGCCCGTGAAGTTGTTGCGGGAATCAATTCTCGGGGCGGAAAGGCAGACGCTTTGATTCTGGATGTAACCGATGCCTTCGCAGTGAAGAATCTGGTTGAAGAGGTTTATCATAAACACGGCCGCCTGGATTATATGTTTAACAATGCGGGAATAGCCATCTTTGGAGAAGCCATCCGGTATTCGCATGAGGATTGGGAGAAAGTGCTCAAGGTAAATCTTCATGGCGTTGTTCATGGTGTTGAGGCATCATATCCCATTATGATCAAACAGGGCTTCGGTCATATCGTTAATACCGCATCCATGGCAGGCCTGATAGTCGTTCCTTATCTTTTAAGTTATGTTGCCACCAAATACGCGGTTTTGGGGCTTTCCAAAACGCTTCGTGTTGAGGCCCGGCCCTATGGAGTCAAGGTGAGCGTTGTCTGTCCCGGAGTTATCAGGACTCCGATTATGGACGGAGGCAAATTCGGGAAGATGCTGGTTCATGTCCCGGATGCCGTCATGGCAAAAATGGAAAGATACTTCCGTCCGATGGCTCCCGATATATTTGCCAAAAAAGTCGTTAATAAAGTCACAAAAAACAGAGGCATAATAATAGTTCCTACCTGGTGGAGGTTTTTCTGGTGGATTGGAAGATTTTCAGAACCTCTTGCATTTTTTTTCGCTCATTTACAGCATCGGAATTCAAGGCGAATGCTTGATAAATCCGGGAAGTGAAACAAAAAGAATTATCAAAAAATTCCGTGAACTTTATACTGCTGAGCTATAGGAACATTCAATCAGCTTGTATTTAAAAAATATCAGGAGATTATTTGTTTGACAAAGGTTTCAATAGCTTTCATTTGTGATAAAAATTATTTAATACCTACGGCTGTGGCCGTTACTTCCCTTGTTTGTAATAAGAAACCGGATACCTTTTATGATATTTATGTCATAACGACTGGTTTATCGGAAAAGGAAACGGAAAGGTTTTATGAATTCAAAGGAAATAAAACGGATGTTCATTTAATAAAAGTTTCTTTAAAGAAACTTGAAGGCATGCAACAATATGGATTGGTAAGTATTACCGCTTATTTGAAATTCGATTTGCCGGAATTGATCCCTCATCTGGATAAATTGCTGTTTTTGGACGGTGACATTATAGTACAAAAGGATCTCTGCGAATTGTTTAAAACGGATATCAGAGAGTGTTATGCATCTGCCGTAAAAGGTATCGGGATGATTGATAATCATCTGAACCTCAAAAATTATTTTAATTCCGGCGTCATGCTGCTGAATCTCAAGCTGATGAGAGAAAATAAAACGTCCGGAGAATTACTGAATATTGGCCGGTTGGTGGGTAACCTGAAATTTATGGATCAGGATTGCTTTAATATCCTGTTTAATAATAAGGTCAAATATTTGCCGATTAAATATAATTGTACTTATAATTTATTTTTAAAATATAAAGATAAATTTACCGCTGATTTTATAAACAGTTTTTATGAAACAAACTATTTATCGATGGAGGATATTAAAAAAGATTCATGCATTATGCATTTTGTTAGCTATGAAAAGCCTTGGATTTATTCCGATGCCGTTTATGCCGGTGAATGGGATGCGTATTTTAAAAAGTCGCCTTATCGATTTTATAAATTAAGACGAAAATCTAAAATATTACGGGAAATCATGGCTGTAAGTCATTTGACAAACTTACCGTACTCTTTTTTCGTTTCCTGGCGTTATCATGGATTAAAATCTGCCATGGATAAAGTAAAAAATAAAATTGTTCAAAAATATATGAAGGCAAATTTTAAAAAGGCGGATAGACACAATTATTCCTAAATATTGATTGCGAAGATTGAAAAAGATAAAAAAGGCTTTTCGCCGGTTGATTCAGAATTATAAACAGGTATGTTATGAATGTTAGTTATTCGCAGAAGATCCGCGGGCTGATGCAGCTGCGCCGCGTTCTTATTTTGGTCTGGGATAGCGCGAGGGCATGGACGATAGCGAGTCTGGGACTGGTGATGATTCAGGCTTTTCTGCCGCTTTTGGCGCTCTATCTTATGAAACTGACGGTCGATTCCGTTGCCGCAGGCATAAGTGCCCCCGACAAGGTAGCAGCCCTTCATCAGGTCTTTTTATGGGTCGGTCTCACTGCCGCTGTGGCCCTTTTGACTGCCGGGTGCCATGCTCTGTCCGAGATTATCAAAAAAAACCAGAGCCATCTGGTTACCGATCACGTTACGGATTTGATTCATCGCCAGTCGGCGGCGGTGGACATTTCCTATTATGAAGATTCTGTCTATCATGACACACTATACCGGGCACAGCAAAATGCCCCGTACAGGCCCAACAATATTGTTAATTCCCTGACACAATTGGTACAAAACGGTATTTCCCTCCTGACATTGGCGGGGCTTCTAGTTTATCTGCACTGGGCTATCGCCCTTATTTTGTTTATCGCGGTTTTCCCCGGTGTCATCGTCAAGATCCGTTATGCCGATCGCCGTTATGAATGGTTTTGCCGCAGTGCGGCGATGGAACGGCGTGCTGACGACTATCACAATATGTTGACGAATGAATTACATGCCAAGGAAGTGCGTCTCTTTGATCTGGGCGATATCTTCCGGAAACGATACATGGACCTGAGGCAAAAGCTTCGGCTGGAACAACTGCTACTTGAAAAGAGCCGTTCCGTGTTCGAGTTTATTGCCCAGACCGGAACGATACTGGCGCTATTCGGAATGCTCGCTTTCATTGCCCTGCGAACGGTCCAGGGTACCATGACCCTGGGCGATATGGTGATGTATTATGGAGCCTTTCAACGGGCTCAGGGCTACTTGAGTGAGATTTTGGGAGGGATGGCCGGTCTCTATGAAGACAGCATGTTTTTGAATCATTTTTACGACTTTATGGATTTAAAGCCGCAGATGGCCGTGTCTTCGCGAAGTATATCCATTTCCCGGCCTATGCGGGAGGGGATTTCACTGGAGCATGTATCATTCAGGTATCCTGCAACAAACAGTGAAATTCTGCACGACATCAGCCTGACTATCCGGCCCGGAGAAATCGTAGCACTGGTCGGTGATAACGGTGCCGGCAAGACAACACTGGCCAAGTTGCTGTGCCGTCTTTACGATCCCACGGACGGACGGGTTACCCTGGATGGTAATGACTTCCGTGATTTCGATTTACAGAGCCTGCGGCGGGAGATTAGTATGATCTTTCAGGATTATATCCATTATCCTTTCTCGGCCAAAGAAAACATCTGGGTAGGCGATGTCCGTCTGAATCCCGATGACGGTCGCATCCGCAACGCGGCGCAGCAGTCCGGTGCAGACGAAATTATCGGTCAATTGCCGAATGGATATGAAACAATATTGGGGAATCGATTTGATGGAGGAGTGGAACTCAGCATCGGTGAATGGCAAAAGGTGGCTCTTGCCCGGGCCTTTTTAAGGAATGCCCAGTTGATTATCCTGGATGAACCTACCAGTTCCATGAGTGCCAGGGTGGAATATGAGATTTTTGAGGCGTTCCGGAAATTGCTTAATGGCCGTTCCGCTCTTCTGATAAGTCACCGCTTTTCCACTGTCCAGATGGCGGATTTGATCTGCGTTCTTAATGAAGGAAAAATCGTGGAATACGGCAGTCACAAGGAACTGATTCAACAGGGTGGGTACTATGCCCACTTATATGAAATTCAATCACGATATTACCGTTAGCAAAGTCAGGCAGCGTCCGTTATATCTATTCGGTTTTGGATAATGATTTTCAATCTTGTTGTACTGCCGGGCCGGCGCTAATTTCAGGACTTTGACAGAGCCTCCCGAATAGGCGTAAGCAGACGGTCCGGATCAAGCCGGTTCCAGACTGTTTCCCTGGAGGTCCGTCCGCCATACTGCTGCAGCCATCCAGCAAGATTTTTTTCATTGCGAACTTCATTCCAGTCTTTAACAATAACAACCGGAAGTCCTTTGTATAGGCGGTCGAGTGACGATGTTTTTGTGATGACGATATTTCCCAGATAGAGCAATTCCCATGTCCGGTGACAGTCGAGTCCATTTCCCGCCGTACTCAGGACAAAGGGATATTTGGCATAACGCTGCCAGATGGCAGATTGCGATAAACGCTTAGTCAGAAAATCGACGTGACCGCAATTATAGAGCGCGGTGAGGGCACGATGCCTTTCTTCGGAAGAAACGCTGATTCCAAGATCGCAGAATACTCTCAGAGGCAATTGCCCGGGCGGCAGCCGGTGTCTGCGGATATGCTTTAACTGGGCTGTGATACGGCTCGGACTGTAACAGAAGCGCGGTGTGTGAAGATCAATTCCCATGGGGAACGGCGCTAGCTTATCATGAACATATCCGTCATAGTTCTGGGTGTGCCAGGATATAAGCCGGGGGCAGTCAAGCAACGCCTCTGCGGTTGATTTGGCCAGATCGGAAGGGACCGACGCGTCACCGTCCGTGGTAATCAGGGAGAACGGCTTCCGGATTGCGGGCAGCGCCCCCCGGACAAAATTGTCCAGATCGCACGTTTTTCCATCCCGTGACTGTGTACTCAATCGTACCCACACGAGGCCACCGGCGTTTTCATAGTACCGGTGAAAAAATGATTCCGGCTGGCATGACTCAGTATTTTCGCGCCAATAAGAGTCTGGCCCTCTGAAATCGCAATACCGGCTGATTCCCTTTGACCAGAGAAAGGGCGGATTATATTCCAACTCCGGTTGCCAGGTTTTCCGGATTAGAATTTGTTTAAGCTTTTTATAACGGTCCCGAAAATATTTCATGGTAAGGTTGCCTGACTCCTGAAATACATTATCATACTTGAACTATAGAAAGTCCGTGTTTGCGTGTCAACGGCAAATTAATCAAAAAATGTATCCGGAATCAGGACTTCCCTGTTGGATGCCGAAATGCTTTGCCAAAATTATCTTGACAAACAAAAGCACGTTTCATATGTATATCTCTCAATATAATCAATGAACAGTCAATTGAGGCTTAAGGAGAAGTCATTTCCGCGGTGCCGGGAAGGTTCAAAAACTTCTGCTTAATCATTATTGCTTTACAGAGATTGTAAATGCTCCAGAGATCTCCATATGGAACCGTGAACAATAGAAAGGGCGTTAAATATATATCTCTTCATGAAGACAGCGGATATGGTATCGCTGCCCGAAGAAATATCATCGCCTTGATAAACAGTGGTATTCCGGTAACGTGGACGCCTATGATTATGGGTTTCGAATGGGGATTGGGGTACGAGCCATTTAAAGGACAATCGGTGGGCAATGAGAAATTGGACGCCATATGCAACAAACCGATTGAATATGATACCGTCATCCTTCATACCGTTCCGGAATATTTTCCACTTTGGAAAAGCCTCGAAGCGGGGAAAACAATCTGGGGCTGTACGGTCTGGGAAACAGACCGGATTCCCCCCCACTGGGTACCCTTGCTTAACAGTATGGACGGCCTTTTCGTTCCCTGTGCCTGGAATAGGGACGTATTCAGACAGTGCGGCGTGACAGTTCCCATCGAGGTCGTTCCCCACATCCTTTCGGAGGACATCCTCCCTGCCAGGCAGGATGTCTTGGACATACCGGCCGGGATCTTTCTTTTTTATACCATTAATACATGGACGGAAAGAAAAGCCCTGTGGCATACGATCCGTTGTTTCCTCGATACTTTCACATCCAGTGATCCGGTAGGTTTATTGATCAAAACAACCCCTACAGATTTTACCCGTGTCCGTTTGAAAAAATTCTTCAGCAGCACCCGATGGGCACTCAGAAGGCAAACTGTGCGTTACAGGAAACCGGCCGCGATTTACTTCATAACCGAGAATCTTGCGGATGAAGAAATATTGCAGATTCATGCCAGGGGAGACTGCTATATCTCCTTGTGCCGGTCTGAGGGGTGGGGTCTGGGCGCGTTCGATGCGGCCGGTTTTGGCAAACCGGTTATCATGACCGGATACGGCGGCCATCTCGATTATTTAACCCCCGATCTTTCCTTTCTGGTGGATTACCGATTGATCCCCGTACAGGATGAAGCTGGGAGACAGTCATACCAAGGAGATCAACACTGGGCGGAACCGGATATTGTTCATGCTTCCAGGCTCATGAGACGCGTCTTCGATGATAGGAAAACAGCCGAGAGAATGGGGATGAATCTCAAGACGCAACTGCATCACCGCTTCAACGGAATGGCCGTGGCCGGGAAAATGATCGAATGCATAAAAAATTTTCACGCAACACAAAATAGAGCGAGATGAGATGTTTTCAGATATTCCCAAAATCATCCATCAAACATGGAAAACAATCGAAATTCCGATCCAATGGAAGGAATTCCAGGAATCATGGCAGCGCCTTCATCCTGATTGGCGATATATACTCTGGACCGATGCCGACAACAGATGTTTTATCCAAAAGAATTATCCGGAGTTTCTCGACATTTATGATACTTATTCTTATGACATTCAACGGGCCGATGCTGTCCGTTATTTCATTTTGCGCCACTTTGGCGGGATCTATGCGGATCTGGATCTGGAATGTCTTCGCCCCATGGACGCCGTCATTCTGAACCGGCCTTTCGTGCTTGCCTGCGAACCCAACGCTCACGCTGTTCAACTGGGGGAATCCTATATGCTTGGAAACGCCTTTATGGCTTCGGTGCCCGGAAGTCATTGCCTGGATCGAATCATCAAGACTTTGAAAATCCGTTCTCCACGCATTGTCAGCCACAGGGACGTTCTTTCTTCGACCGGACCGGAGATGGTCACCGATGCCCTGAAAGGGATTGGTGACCATGAGATACGAATTCTGGACAGTCGTGTCTTTTATCCCTTCACGAGTGGAAGTCCGGAGATGAAAAATCTGACGCTGGGTATAGACTGCAATCGTATTAAAGTATCATGTCTTCGACAAGGAGCTTACGGAATCCATTATTGGCACAACACCTGGGTACGAAACCTGACGGGAGAACTCGTCAATCCCGATCCATATTCGGTGAAAGGATACATTTTTTATCCTGGCCTCGATTCCCCCAGTTCCGATCTTAAAAACGGCGGCAGAGAGATCAATGCACTATCCGCGGAATGCAGCGCGATTGCAAGGGCGGTCGGATTCAACACTGACGGTTTCATAAAATTCCATTTGAATCCGGTTCCCTGCTGGAAGACAATCGGAAATGAAACGGGAAATCAAGGTCTCTATGTAAAGAAGAAATGGCAAGTGCGGGCTGATTTATTCCTGCGTTCCCTCCTTTACCGGATCAGACGCTTTTTGAGGTGAAAGTTGTTGTCCTATGGCCAATGAAATGACCTGTATTACATCCCGTCAAATTCCAAATCAATTCCATTTTGTATTCGGGCTCAAGCCCCAGACCATGCCTTTTCACCTGATGCATTATCTCTGTCTGGAGTCCTGCCGGGTTGTCAACCATCCGGATAAAATTACCTTTTACTACCATTATGAACCGTACGGGAAATATTGGGATCTCATCCGTGACAGACTCTCACTTGTGAAGGTGGAACTCCCGGCTTTTCCGAATGAGTATAAGTATCAGGATAAGAATCTTGATCAGTATCGATATGCCCATATTTCGGACTTCGTCCGGCTTGAAGTGCTTTTTGAACATGGTGGTGTATACGCGGATATCGATACGATATTTGTCAATAAAATTCCTGACTCTCTTTTTTCGAAAGCGTTTGTCCTCGGAAAGGAGGATGATATCGAGTCTCCCGGATCAAAGCAAAAGAGGCCTTCCTTGTGCAATGCGGTCATTATGTCGGAGCGGCATGCACTTTTCGGCGAAAAATGGCTGGGCGAAATGGCCGATGCATTTGACGGAACATGGAGCAACCATTCCACTCTTTTGCCTCGTAAGTTGAGTGAACAGTATCCGGATCTGATTCATATAGAGCCGTCTCAAACGTTTTACCGGCATATGTGGACCACTGAAGGGCTTCATACCCTACTTCAAGGGTGCGACCCGGATTTCAGAGGTGTGGCGAGCCTGCATCTCTGGAGTCATCTCTGGTGGTCGAAACATCGCCGGGACTTTTCAAATTTTCATGGCGGGAAAATGACTGAAAGCTTTATCAGAAGGGTAGATACAACCTACAATCTTGCGGCAAGAAAATTTCTTCCGGATACACGGACCACTGCGTTGTTTGAAGCGCTGAAAAGGTCAGTGAAACACTTTAAGTCAAAAACACGCCCTTGAAACCGGTGACAACGAGTCTTCAAATGTGTGCAACCCCGTCGTCAGTCATCTTTCGCTTCAAAAAGCTTATCAGCGTCACGAATAGAATCAGTACACTTATTTCATTTCCTGAATCTTCCTGCATAACCTGACAAAGGCGTGTTCTTTTTGTTCTTCAAGCAATTTTGTGAAACCAGGTTTGAAAGGCTTCGATTTCCAGTCAAAATAGCTCTGGTACTGTTCCTGATCGCCGGAAACGGATAGAATGTACCGGGCGAGAGATTCAGGGCTGTCCCAGTGGGATGCATTGATAAAACATTTATCTCCGGGTGCAAAATTCCCTATATTAGGAGCGCCCAGATATATCGGGACGGAACCCGCAATCAGCGGATCAAAATATTTTTCCGTTACATAGTCTCTTGCGATGGCATTTTCAAAAGCGATGGTAAATTTATATCCGGCTATAGTGTCCATCTTGGATGGATGTCCTGTGTCGTTTTCAAGAGTTTTGTTTCGCAGGACTTTCCCGTAAGAATGGATATCTAGATAATTCATCATGGTCTTTAAATAAGTCAGCCTGCCGCTTTTATGAAATGAACTGGATATAAACGCACAGACATTTTTTTCAGCGGATTTTTCCTTAACCGGTCCTCTGAGTAAATGATTGAAGGCAGAACTAAAATATGGCGTAACGATGTCCGAATCCAGATGATAACTCATCGTCCAATCAAAGTTATTCAGAAAAGATGATTTTCTGAAATGAGGAATATTGACTTCACATTCCATAAACCAGGCAATCCATATTTGATTCTTTTCTTTTCTTAAACGCTTCATCCTTAATGGAAGAGAATAAATTGAAGGGACGAAGCGGGATAATTTATCCGATAGAAGAGAATGAAGTGAAGGAATATGAAATACAACGGCGGCAGCTTTCTTCATTAACTTTCGGTCGGTGGTGATTTCAAATTCTTTGGGGATATCTGCTCCATTATAGGTAAGTGGTGTATCGAACATAGTGTTATAGAAAAGAATGATCCGTTTTCCCTTCACATTAAATCCCCGTCTGATGTAAAATTGTTATACATATTTTTATGTATTACGCCAAGCTTGTGTCGGAACGCAGTCTTTGTCATGAGTATTCCTTTTCCAATGAATCGAGGCACCGTCCGGCAATAAGTGATGAGTTAAAATGATTTTTGACATATTCACTTAATCGCACCCCCTTATCTGCGGCCTTCTTTTGGTCTTCAAATACCTGCCGCATCAATTGCCCAGCATGTGCCAAATCGGGCTCGGCCCATCGCTGGTCGCCGGTATATGATGCCCAGTGTTCATTACAACAAACAGGCATCAGTTCATAGTGCACATGATAAGAAAGATCCCCCGGCAGGTAATCAAGAACACCGCCGATACCCGTTGTGATGATCGGTTTGCCGAACCATGCCGCCTCATAGGAACCCAATCCCCATCCTTCGCCGTGTGCAAGTGAAACAAAACAATCACCTGTTTTATACAGCCAGGCGATGTCATTATCGGACATTTCTTCGTCCAGATGAATTACTTCTGGTCCTTTCGTCCCGGACTTCATGACGGATTTAAAAGCGGTTGCCGCATTACCCGGGACGGATAACCATGGCCTGCTCCATTTGCGTCTGTAATTTGCAAAATCATCTTTCCCTGTTTTGATAATAAGAACCGCCGATTCATCCGGTTTGAATTTCGACAAAAAGGTTTTAATCAGCAGCCAAGGCGCTTTTCGTTCACTCCAAACCCCAATATTGTAAAACACAAAACGTCCACCTATCCTTTGAGTCAGTTTCTGAAATTTCAGCGATGGCGGAACATCCGGGGGCTTCCCCTGAAATTGC
Source organism: uncultured Smithella sp. (assembly GCA_964394185.1). Classification (GTDB taxonomy): domain Bacteria; phylum Desulfobacterota; class Syntrophia; order Syntrophales; family Smithellaceae; genus Smithella. Next base: position 12,840 of record CAYMWM010000030.1, on the reverse strand, counting down.
GATATATGCGGCAGGACTTCGATCCTTGTTTTAACGCCGCATTCACGAAAGACATCCCTGTTCCAACTGCACGGCACAAACAGGCCATCCATGATATTTAAAAGGTCTTTCCAGTGGCCGGGAATTTTGTCGGTCTCCCATGTGGTATAGCCCCATATTTTTTTCGATTTTGCATATTGTGACCGCTCGAATTCAAGCCATTTCGGGTAATATTCGGGCACTAAATGAATGATGACATTCTCATAGCCTTCCACGATTTGCGGGACTGAACCGGGATTATTGGCGGAATAGCCGTACGCTACCGGCGTCCAATAGACGGTTACGGATTTCTGCTTGAGTGAGTCCACAAGATTTTTCGCAGCAATGCTGTATCCGGTTGAATCGTTGAATCCGATGTATTTAATAGCTTTCACAGAACCGCACCTTTCATTTGCCCGTAAATTTCCCCAAATATTTCCTGCAAAGAAGCACACCATTTTCCATCAAAGAATTGATTTTCTGCAATCCAAATTTCGTCCTGCTGCATGATATATCCTCCGGCAGGAATGGCCGGGCTAACCTTGCATAAGCTGATCGGGAAAATCGCACGTATGCCGGAGTCAGTCTTCCGGCATGGAAAAAGGATGTGTCCGTTCTTTGACGCTCCCACCACATATGACTCCAAAGATGAATATTGTATGCTTCGTTGAGTTTCGGCAGGGGTTTTTCAAAAATTCCCCCGATACCTTCTTTTGTCCAGTCATAATAAAAGAAAGAGGATTCAGGTTCTACATGAATCCAATCGGGATGTTCCTTGCTCAATTGATAAGGCAAAAAAGTGCTGTGTGCGCTCCATGTCCCGTCAAATGATTCATACGTACGGGTAAGAAGAAGCTTGGCAAAATCCGAATCCGGAGCACTCATCATGAAGGCATTGCATAGAGAACCTCCCGCTGCCCTTGCTGCCGCCGCATTCCAGTCCACTTTTTCGTGACCCATGACAAATTCATGCCCGAATAAACTTTCCGGAAGCGCCTGTATAAACAAAGTGTCTATATCGGCGTATATTCCGCCGTGCTTAATCATGATTTCCAGACGGGAAATATCGGACAGGTGGGCATACCGGTATTGACCGATTTTAGGATCATTATATGAGAATGAAGAGATAAATTGATCCGGCTCGATTTTCTGCAGATGCAAAAACGGAGCGATTTTTTCCCACCAGGGCCCAAAGGGCATATGCTGATAATGAAACATGACCGCATCCGGTTTATTGACACCCAGGCAGGAAGCAATGCAGAGGTAATGCATCAAATGGAATGGTTCTGTTTGCGGGCGAAGTCCAAACACAAAATGGAATATGCGGGGTATCTTTTTCATGTTCCTAACTCCGTTGGACATCAGGCAATGATTCTGTCCAAATGCGTTTGATCATTTCCGGACTGTATTTTGAAACGGCAAGATCATACGCCCGGCGTGACATTTCATCTCTCATCCGGGCATCATTCATCAGACGAATGCAAGCATCTGCAAAAAGGTCGGGATCATCTTCAATCAGTAAATGGACTCCGTTTTCAACATCCAGACCCTCGGCTCCTTTGGATGTCGATACAACGGGAACTCCATGGGCAAAAGCTTCCAGTATTTTGATCCGGGTTCCGCCTCCTCCGCGTATAGGAACGATGACAATGTCCGCCGCTTCATACTCGGGGGACAGGTCTTTTACGAAACCCGATAATTTTATTTCCGGAAAATATTTTAACTTACTGAGCCATCTTTTTTGAGGGGGCATTCCAACAACGCGCAGATCCCACTGCAGAGGGCTTTTCTTTCTAAGTACCGGGGCGATCTGCCGGGCAAAAAATAGTATTGCATCGAAATTGGGATAGTAGCCCATCGTTCCCACAAAGAGGATTGTTAAAACTCGATTGGGCTCATGCTTTCTTGCTTTTTGAGGAATCGACACGACATTCGGCAGGACGGTTATCATTTTGCCCGGGAATCTTTTCTGCAGAACATCCTGGTCATGGCGGGAACATATGAATATTTGATCATAGGCCGGTATGTTTCTTGTCTCCACGTTAAAATAAATTGTTGATTCTTTCTTCAATCTTAACGCCCTGATAAAATCCCTGTTTCCGGAAAATAATTCACTGATGGATTTTCTCGTTTCCGATTCGATATCATCGATATCGAGAGAGTAAAAAGATTTGAGTCCACTTTCTTTTAACATTTCCGCTATTGAACTCAAATAGAGTCTGAAAACATGAACCCTTTCGAATTTCATATTGGCTATCTTTGTCAGCGTTTTATCACGCAGCAAATATTCACGGTCGCCCGAATCTTCCAAGAAACTCAAATCATCTCCTTTGATCAAATGCCGGATATTGTCCATTAAACGGCCGTAACGGTTCCACTGTCTTAATTTCCATCCCGAATAGCGGTATCGGTACAGGTAGTTTATCTTATCGCAAAATGGTTCGATATGAGCCGTATTCGCGGAGTTCGCGGGAAATGATCCCGCAACAAGGAGATGAATCGAATATATCCGGCTTAGATTCGCAATCTGGTAGTAGGGGCGCATAGCCAGACCGGGTCCCTCCGGAGAGGGAAAAACGGGAGATATAAATATAAGCCGTGGTTTTATTGATTTTGAGGCCATGCAAAATCACAAATTTTCTTTTTAAATAATTCGTCTCTCTTTACAATTTCATATCCGCAAAGGTTCTTCAAAATTGTTATTCTGATAACACATATATGGTGACCCATCAATAGAACAATCGTAAATAGTAAAAGGACGCAGGTAGATGCCTTTCATGTTGTTTTTCCCGCGTTACTGTTTTATGCTTCAAAACAATATTAAATGCAGAGGATAAATTTATAATGGATGAAAATTTAAAAATAACACTTGCCGTAGCAACACACAATAGAAAGCACATACTTGAAAAAATGGTAACGTCTTTATACCTGACGGACATGGGTGATCATGTTCATATAAGAATATATGATGATGCGTCGACGGATTTCGATGAAGATTTTTTGAGAAAAGCGTTTCCTGATTCAAAATCCATTATGAGAAATCCGGTCAATCTGGGACCCAGTAAAAATATGTACAGGATTTTTACTGATTTTCTTGCGCATGATGATGACATATTGATACTCACGGATTCTGATCTGATATTTAATCGGGAATGGCTGACCGTGGTAGAAAGGATTATAGACCGTACGGATGGTGTGATGAGTTTATATAATTCAGTTTTGCATATGGCTATGCTGGAAAAATTCCAGATAGATAATATCAGCCTGTTGAATAAAAGAATAATAGGGGGAGCCGGAACAGTTTTTAAAAAGAATATTGTAAAAAAAATCCTGTCCGAGCTACCTCCATCAAACACCTATGACTGGGACTGGTCGGACTATCTCGTAAAGTCAGGCGTAAGATTACTGGTGACGGAAAGAAGCTATGTTCAGCATATCGGCATTGTCGGCTTCAACAGCGGTAATTATTTTGGAGGTGACCTTAGCGGTTCTTTGTGTGACTACGGGGTTAATTTTATAGGCGGCAATGAACATAATGAGAAGGTTCAGGGTGAGTTCTTCAAAGAATTATTGCAGATTTACACAAAAGAAATCGAAAGGTTTAAAAAAATTATCATTAGCGGCAAATTCCTGAGAACTTATCATATGCTGCGAACCGTTTACAGGCTTTTGAAAAGTAGGGTAGATCTGAAAATTAATAAATTAAATGCCAAATTGCGCAGATTATTTTTTTACAGAAAATAAATCCTTTCTGAACGAAGATTCCTTTACTGACTTTTGATGATATCATTAAATCATTCACGGGCTTGTTTATTATTGACTTACGACGGAGTCTTTTCTATATTACATTACGTGAAAAACAAAATCCTGCAAATAAAATTAACTGTGTCGGGGAGGCAATGCCCCTTTAAACGACTTTTCCCGGTGCCGGATTCCGGGAGCGTAATCGCATGAGTGCTCTGTCTGTCAGTGTCGTTATTCCCGCGATGAACGAGGCGTCGCGCATCAGCCGCTGTCTCGCATCGGTACTTGATCAGGATTATCCCCGCGAGCGGATGGAGGTCGTCGTTGTGGACAACGGTTCCACCGATGCCACTGCATCTGTCGCACGTCAGTTCCCGGTAAGAGTGGTCGAGGAAGCGCGGCAGGGTGTAGCCGGGGCCAGAAACACAGGCATTCGGGCGGCGCGGGGAGAGATCATCGCGTTCATCGACGCGGACTGTGTTGCTAAACCGGACTGGCTGCGTGAACTGCTTTCCGTTTCGGATGATAAGACAATCGGATGTTTTGTTGGAGACATACTGCCCATGCAGGGCGGTGGATTGATTTCGGACTACATTCACCACCGGCGCCTGATTTCGCAGGAGGTTTTGCTTTCATCTTTTCCTCCCGTCGCCGCAGGCGCTAATATCGCTTACCGCAAGAGTGTGTTTGAAGCAATAGGCTACTACGATGAAAAATTTACAGAAGGAGAAGATGGCGATTTGTTCTGGCGTTTTGTGAAATCCAAAAAGCTGCAATACCGTTTCCAGCGGCAAGCTGTTGTGTTCCATCCTCATCCTTCATCGCTTTCAGTTTTGCTGAGGCGCACATGGCTCGAGGGTCGCGGGTTGGCCAGGTTCCGGCTTAAGCACCGTGACGATATGCCAAAACATATAACATCCTTTTCCAGATACGCGATTGTTCTCATAACAACACTGGGGGGATGCATCAAATATCCGCTGAGAGTTTGGAAGGAGAGGCAAAACGGGCGAAGTCTTGGACGAAGCTTTGCGTATCCTTTTCTGGATAAAACATACTCGATTTTTCTGACGGCAGGGATTATATGCGAACTTGCCCGGGTGCGGCGGAGCTGAAAGGATCGAAACGAATGCCGATAGAAAAAATATCAGAGGAGTTTGTTGACCGTCTTGCTCTTGATCTTGATACGGCATGCCTTCTTTACCCGCTAATGCCGGAGATTGAAAGAAAGGTTCGTTCCGAACTTATCGTCATTCGTGACGTGCTTGTTCGTGCTTTTCCCGACAGCGCCATCGTTCTTACAGGCAGCCTTTTTGTCGGTGAAGGCCGGATAGAAGTCGTGTCCGGGAAACAACACAGCATTGGCAGCGACTGCGATTTATTTGTCGTCAGTCGCAGTGTCGGCAGCTTGTGGCCTCCGTCAGCGCGCCGGCGTCTTACGGCTACCCTTGATGTTATGCCTCTTTCCGCTCATCTGGACATCGGTTTAATCTGGGAACCTCTGCTGCGAAAAAGATTGACCACCATCGGTGGAGCTGTCATGGGCGGTACACTGGATATTTCGTCGATTCTTCCAATGCTTCCGGCTCCTCACGCCAGCAACGAACTGCTTAAAGCATACCAGTTTATTGCGGCGGCGCCGCTGCATATGAAATCATACGATCTGTTTTGCGCAAGGAGTCTCACACGGGGTGCGCGGGCTCTGCTCCTTCACAAAGTGAAGGGCCAACCGCGCAGCAAGTGGATCGGTCTGTCCAGCGTAGCATACGTAAAAGAGGCAATCCGGGAAATGGAATCGCAGCTCGGTTCGGATGCCGTGGACATCATTCGCCATGCGTGCGATGTCATTCTAGGCATTAATTCCGGCATTCTTTCTGCGGACGATCACACCCGCTATACGGCAATTCTTGGCAGCATCGCCGACCGAATCAATCTTCAATCTTCGAGACTTCTTGCCCTGAAACATGCTCTCTGGCTGATTAAGGAAAAAAGGCCCGGAATACCCAGCTCTTCAGTCGGTATTTCAGCCCTGAGCGGATTGAGAAGTCTTGCTGAATCGTGGCGGCCGGACCGGTTTGATCATGAAGGTCTTCTCAGGGCTGAAAAAATAGCACTGCATCTGTGCCGCATACGGCATGCGGATATTGATGCCGATCCCATGAACGTTTATGCCGGTGTTCACAAACTGCTTGCGGATCTTTCCGGCTTCAATCCGCATAAGCTCTACTATGGCCCGAGGAGCATGTCGATATGAGTAACCGGCTTGTTTCAGTCGTTATTCCCTGCCTCAATGTCGCCAATACTATAGAGCGGCTGGTTGAGTCTCTGCGGACGCAACGGCTTCCCGAAGGCGTGGAACTTGAAATTGTCGCAGTCGACAACGGCAGCGGGGATGGCACGACAGAATTGCTGAAGCGTCTTCCAGTTCGGGTTATTGAAGAATCGAAGCGCGGACCGGCTGCGGCTCGCAATGCGGGCGTGCGCGGTGCCCGTGGAGAAATCATTGTTTTTCTCGATGCCGATATGCGGGCTGCTCACGATCATCTGATAGCGGAGCATCTGCGGACGCTTGATGGGCACAGCGATGCCGGAATTTCAGGCGGCGCGATGACGCACGATCCGGAGCAACGAAATATTTTTGCCTACGCGGAAAACGCGACAGCCCTTTTTAACTGGCATGATCTTCTTCCTGAACGCGAACTGACATTTCAGCCCGCGGGCAATCAGGCTTTTAGGCGTAAACTGTTCGACGAGTTGGGGCCGTGGGATGAATCGCTGCTCTACCTTGAAGATTTCGAGTGGAGTCAGCGTGCCGTCAGATCGGGCCGCAAGATTTACTTCAATCCGGCGGCCGGTGCCTACATCACCGGAAGAGATTCTTTCAGCGCGATCGTGCACAAGTTTTATACATGGGGACTTAATGTGCGAGAGGTCTATCTGCCTGGCCGTACCACGCAGGTATGGATGTTCCGTAATCATCCTGTCCTGTTCTGGATGAACATGCCGCTTCGGATGCTCAATGAGACCTGGGTCACCGTAAAACGCTGGTTTCCCTATCATCCTTTCAAAACGGTTCTACTGATTCCTCTGTTCCTGCTTTATCGCGCCGCGTGGGCGACGGGGATGGCGGTCGGTGCGCGCGATTTCTTTAAAAAGGCGGGGGCAAACGTCGCGAAGGACGCGTAGCGTGAATGAATAGCCCGCCAGCATATTGAATTCCGGCTGAACATATGATATTAAAATAATATTCTGAATAAAAAAAGAATCACAATCACATCGATAAATTCAAAGCAAGGAGGCCTTTAAATGAGTGAAGCCAGCATGCAGGCTTTGAGTATCCTGCGTTCATCGGAGAATTTTCAGTGGTACGTTATTCCACTGCTCATGTTTGTCGGGTACGTTTACCTTCAGGAAGTGGAGCGTCGCAACTGGAATGCCGTCCTCGTCGGGCTGACCTTCTGGGCGGGCGAATTTATCTGGGAAATGTTCAACTCGCTTGTTCTGCACTTCAGCGGTTATGCCGGAATGTGGGGCGCTCCGGGGAAAACAGCGTTCCTTATTTATTCTGGATTGAATATTGAAATTTCTTTCATGTTTGCTGTGTACGGCATAACGCTTATCAAGGTACTGCCTGCCGACCGGTCGCTTCGGATATTGGGGATGCCGAACCGCCTTATCATTCCCATGGCGTACGGGTTGTTGGGTGTAGGCGTGGAAATCGTTCTTAACCGGATGGGAGCCCTCACCTGGGATTATCCCTGGTGGAACTGGCCGAATGTCTGGCTCATTATCGTTGCCTATACGCTGCCCTGCTGGTTCATTTGCTGGTATGCTGATAACGTAAGCAACCGCGTGAAAGCCATACTGCTTGCCTGCACTATCGCGTGTGCGATTTTCTGTCACGTATTTTTCGCGGTTTTCCTGAAATGGATTTGATGTTTTCGGGGATATGATGCCGTCCGGCATCATTCCCCTTTTTTATTAGGCTAGAAATTGACGACTCTTTCCAGCGGAACCGGCGGATAAATCTGCCCATGATTGGGCGGCATGGAATTGTAAACCCAGTCAATGTCAATAACGCCGAGTTTTATCCCGCGGTGACGTGAGTAGCCTTTGAATATTCCCCTGACCAAAACATTCGTCATTTGCATGGTCAGGCAAAAAACGGCTACAGTCATCCCCGATTTGAGCGTCTTCAACTCTGCCCCGAAAGCGCCGGGATTGAACACCAGACGGCTGCTGTCTGCGGCCTGGCACTGAATAACAGGAATGATTGTTGGAAAACCGTCATCGCCTATCCATGAAAAGAATTTTATTGCATCCATTCTTTTGAATAAATTTTCTCCAAAATACGAGAGCGCCCGCTGGGCATCGTTCTGCGTAGCGGCTCCTTTTGCCATTGTCGTCAGTAGTGTTGATGTGACAATCGACACAAGAGGCAGCGGGCTGGCGGGTGTGTATTGAATTAAATCAAAGTAATGCACAGTGTTGATGCCGAAATAGGTGTTGTATCGGAACATGGGTTGTTTGTTGTATATCTCATATTCCGGTCCTTCTTCTTTTAAATGCGTCCAGAGCGCTTTGCCGCGCCGGATCTTCTTATCCATCGTCAAAACGGCAAAGCCGATCTTCCCTGTGCGCTGCATGTATTGCTTGCTTGTTCCCCTGCAAAATTCCCCTACTGTAAGCTGGTTTGGACCCGCCGCCATGATGGATGTCAGAAGCGAGATGTGGGGCATGCCTTCCGGCGTTACCGTGGCGACAAGACCCATTTTTTCCGTGGGAGCAAAAGCTTTAATGTCCTCTTCAGATAAACAATTTACGGCCATGACGTTCTTCCTTTCAGCGATATTTAACATCCGGAAATTGACGCTTTTTGCTTTTCAGCCGGTTCCTGATTCGCATCTTGCTCAAGTTTTGTTGCCCCGCTCCATAAGACGATGGAAGGCTTCACAACGCTTTTCGCAATCTGGCAGAGTTCTTCCATCCATGATTTTTCCAGAAGTTCGCTGTCAGCATATGACCAGGTCAGACCCAGCCGCCTGTACTTGTCGCGGCATAGATTGTTGAAGGAACATAATTCCCATCTGTTGACCGTTCCATGCAGGTTGCGGTTAATAAAATCGCCGATACCCCGGATATTTTCGGGCGTGTCCGTTGTTTGGGGAATGATCGGCGTCCGTATCCAAAATGTTTTTGGGGATGGGTGAGTCTTTATATAATTTGCCGCGAAAATGATATTGTCCAGAATTCTTTCATTGCCGGTGCCGGTAAATTTTTTGTGTTTTTCCGTATCAATTTCTTTGAGATCATACAGGAGAATATCAACATAAGGCAAAAGGTCGGAAAGTATGGTTTGCGACACCAGTCCGCATGTATCCAGCGCCGTCTGAATTCCCCTGCTTTTGAGTTCCTTTAAAAGCGCGAGGCAGAAATCGCTTTGCATGGATGCTTCTCCGCCGGAGAGAGTAACGCCGCCGCCGGATTGTTCAAAATATACGCGGTCTTTGACCAGTTCGTCGGCAAGATTCTGCACCGTCCATTTTTTACCCCAGAGGTCCATCGCTGTTGTGGGACATTCTTCGGCGCATGAGCCGCAGCCTTTGCATATCGAGCGGTTGATTTCGATGCCTTTTTTGGTTTTCTCCAGCGCTTTATTGGGGCAGGTTTTAATGCAAATACCGCAGCCGATGCAATTTGCCGCCACCCAGTGAATCTGCGGTTTCGGGCTGATACTTTCCGGATTGTGGCACCACGCGCAACTCAGAGGACAGCCTTTAAAAAAGACTGTTGTCCTGAGGCCGGGGCCATCCTCCGTGGACATGCGGATGATTTCCAGAATAATGCCTTCAATTTCCTTATCTGCGGTTTGTTTCATGATGAATAAACGTCTTAAAATTTATTATGACTGATTCGCTCAATAACCTCATTTTGCAATTCTCTTCCCACTGTGGTGAAGTAGGCATTGTAACCCGTAATGCGCACCAGCAGATGCCGGTAGTTCTGCGGATGCTGCTGCGCGTCTTTGAGCATATCGGGATCAAGCATGTTGATTTGCAGAGCCGTTCCGCCGTTTTCGACATAACCCTTCAAAAAGGCCTTGAATTTATCCTTATGCTCCGGATTTCTCAGGATTGAAGGATTGAAGGTGATGGTATGACTGGCGCCGTTGGGCAGGTCATTTAAGTAGTCCTTCCAGCTTTGCGGATTATCATTGGCTTTGCCGCCAAGCACCTTGCCCACGGAATTTGCGTTGGCTGTCGGTCCATTCGTATCCGCCCCGTTGGAGGGACAGATGGCGTTGGAAAGGAACTGGCCTTTTGTCCTGCCGTCCGCGCTTGCCGCCATGATATAGCCGTCGCCCGCCCAGTAATTCCAGCTGAGCATTCCCGGTCGGAATTTTCGTCCCGTGGACTTTGTGCTGTGTTTCCAGGTTTCATCACACCACAGCTGCATCACTTTACGGGCCAGCGCGTCCGCTTCGTTATCGTCGCGTCCGTATTTGGGCGCTTTGTTTTTTGCCCTGGCCTGAAGGACTTCATGTCCCTGCCAGTTGGCTTTCAAAGCGTTAATTAATTCCCGCATGGTGCACAGTTTATTATCGAAGACCAGATATTTGATGGCCAGGAGCGAATCCACGGTGGTGGCATAGGTAACGGCTTCCATGGTGGTGAAGCTGATTTCCGCGCCGCCCTGAGTGATGTCCAGGCCTTTTTCCGCGCATCCCTTAATCATGCAGGAGAGGTATGGCGTGGGGAAAAAGCGGGCGCGCAGGGATTCCGAGGTCTCATATACATCAACGCATTTCTGAAGGATATAACGCGTCTGCTGGGCATAGGCTTCCCAAAACTGTTCCCAAGTCGTGAAAGCTGTCGCATCTCCGGTTTGAGGGCCGTCCTGTTTAATGGCTTCGGTCTTGCCCGTGATGGGATCGGTATAGGCGAGCAGGTCTTTTCCGCCCGTCATCGCCAGTTCTACGGCTTTGAGTAAATTGATGTTGTTATCCACCGTGCCGGAGCGGTCATTGCCGACCATCGTATTTTCCAGACAGCCCACCGGCGCGTATTCATGAACATTTTTTTCATTGATAAGATGGGTTAGTCCCGCCATTTTTGCTTCCAGCATCATGCCGGCCATGGAGCGTTCATCGAAATTAAGCAGGAAAGGCGCTCCCTGACTCGATTCAATCATGTCCACGACTTTGTCATACAGTTCTTCGGGTGTGTTGCGGTGCAGGCGCACATTGGGCTTGGGTTCCAGGATGGGCGACATTTCATCAATGACTTCCAGAATGACATAGGTGAGGTCATTGGTCATGTCTCCGCCGTCCGCGCCAATGCCGGAAAGCGTAATGAGCTGGCCGAAACCGGCGGTAATGCCCTGATTGCCGTTGCGGATCATGGCGTCATAGGCGGTATTGGCGTGAATCCAGAAGCACTTCAGAATTTCCTTGGCAAAATCCCTGTCCATGCCCTCCAAAATGGCGTGCTGATAATACGGCCATAAATACTGGTCGAATCTGCCGAAGGAAACGCCGGGGCCGGGATAGTTTTCGTCGGTCATGACAAGCATGTGATTAATCCACAGTGCCTGCAGGGCTTCCCAGAATGTCGCCGGGGGCTCCCACGGGACTTTGCTCAAATTCTGAGCCATCATTGACAATTCATTTTTCCGCGTATTGTCTTTCTCGTTAAGGGCTAGTTCAAGGCACAGTTCCTTGTATTTTAAGGCCAGATCCCGCGCCATTGTGGATGCCGTCATCATGGCCCGAAGCTGCGCTCCTTTTTCTCCCTGACGTTCCTGATTATCCAGCGCGTTATACAGCGTGAGAAGCTCGGCATAGACACCCTTCCAGCCGATTTTCAGCAGCCGTTCATGTCCCGGAATCAGATGGCCGCTTGTCGCGCCGGAATTGCCGTAGCCGTGATCATGAAACCATTTCATTTTGGCACGGGCTCCGTCCTTGCCTGTCACCAGCCGCTTCCACTCATCGCTTTCCTCTTTGGTAAAGCACATGGAGGTCTGAATATTGAATCTGGCTCCGGCCAGAAGGTCGCCCGGAAGAATTTCCTGCGGCACGTAATTAACGATGGCTTCCTTTACAAACCAGGCGCGCCTCTCCACCCGTGACCATTTCCAGAAATCGGGATGCAGTTTCACAGGCCTTGCCGCCTGAAGATAGGAGGCTCCCAGCGTATTGATGAGCGTGTAGGTTTCAGGGACGATGAAAAAGGTCAGTTCATTATAGATAATGTCCCAGGGGGTGCCTGTCGTCCATGCCGTGTGCTCGTTATTCCAGGCGCGGTCGTTTCCCTTGAAGTAATAATCGCGCAGCCACTGGATGCGGCCGGATAATCCTTTGGGTTCCTTCATTAAACTTTGCGACGTTGAAACTTTTTCCATATAAACCTTCCTTTAAAAAACTGTTGCCTGAATGGTTTACGCTTGCATGCCTCTTTTCAGCCGGACGGCTGATTTGTTATTATTTAACTAAGATAATCTTAAAACATGAGTTTTTCAAGGTAAAAAAAGTCGTACTTTGCGCTAGGAGGGAAAATGATTTTAAATTCAGCCTGCCTTGAAAAAATATTAAAAAAACCATACGGCATATAAGCTTTTAATAAATTGGATAACTTTATTGTCCCTGATTTCTTTGATTTTCTGCGCTGGCTGAGGCGGTGCCCTGAGCCCGTCGTCCCTGCAGACTGAAGGCTGCGGGATAATTCGCTCTAAGTCTTTCAGTTTGCTACACTACTGAAAGACAAGGCTCATTAAAGTGACGGAGGTGGAAAAACCACAAAATGTGTAGTGCGGGTCTTTAGACCTGCGAAAAAGCGAACCTCAAGGTTCGCACTACAAATAAGTAGCGAACGGTTACAAACCGTTCCGGTTATTTGTCCGCATTCTCCCACATATGCCCGTAGCTGACCCCCTTTTTTAAATTGTTTTTGCCGTTCATGATTTTAGACAAAGTGGTGCCTTGTCTTTTTTTGGAAGCAAAATGCAATCTTGATTCCGCAGGATTGAAAAAAAGCGAAACTGCGGGGCTGTTGAAAAACGCTCATCTGCGGCGTTGCGCTT
>CAYMWM010000029.1:0-35485 GCA_964394185.1 uncultured Smithella sp. | reverse complement strand
AAGATACAGAGCGGCAGACCCCGTAAGTACGACTACTACGAGTACCAGTACTCTGGTCAGTTGAATAACGCCGCTTTCTATAACTTTAAGAAACATAAAATCCATTTCATTAAACTTTCTGACTGTTACGAATAACGAAAAAAAAAATATTTGTCAACCTTATTTTTTGTAATCCGATATAAAATGACCCGTTTCACAGTATGCCTCCTGTATTGCAGTCTGACCTTTATTATTCTTTATTACCGGAATAAATCCTCCAATTCGTCACTCGTACTTTCGTATTTCTCCGTTGGAGAAACTCCTTCCAGGAAGGCTTCGTTAATTCCTTTTTCTGAAATGCCGGCAGGTTTACCCTGTGAATTAACCTTGTTGAATACTATACCCTGTGGCACAGGAAACAACTCCACTGGCGTGTCCTGCAGAGCCTTTTCCATAAAATAAAGCCAGATTGGGGCGGCGGCTCGACCGCCTACTTCCTGTGACCCCAGAGACGCTTCCTGGTCGAAACCAACCCAGACACCGGCAACCAACGAAGGGGTCATTCCGATAAACCAGGCATCGCGGGTATCATTGGTCGTTCCGGTTTTTGCGGCAACCGGTCTTCCTATGCTTCTTACCCTGGTGCCAGTACCGCTTAACACAACATCCTGCATGACGTATGTAGAGATAAAAGCGATGCGGGGATCAATAACCTGTTCCGATTGAATTTTCGTTTCCTCAAAAACATTACCGGTGCGGTCAACAATTTTTTTAATAAAGTAAGGGGTTACTTTTTTGCCCTCATTGGCCAAAACGCCATATGCCTGGACAAGTTCCTGCAAAGTCACGCCGGATACACCTAACGCCAATGACAACGTCTGTACCAGAGGAGATGTAATTCCCATGTTCGTGGCATAGGATACGGCGTAATCAACTCCGATTTCCTGCAAAATCTTAACTGTAACAACATTACGGGACAGCACAAGCGCTGTTCTCATGGTAATCGGTCCCATAAATTTATCATCAAAGTTTTTCGGTCTCCATACGCCATCCGGCTGTGAAACATCCTCAATCGCTATGGGTGTGTCCACAAAAATAGTTGCCGGTGTCAATCCTTTATCAAACGCCGCTGTGTATATCAGGGGCTTGAAAGCTGAGCCCGGTTGTCTTCGGGACTGTGTCGCGCGGTTAAATTCACTTTTATTGAAATCACGCCCTCCGACCATTGCGCGGATTGCGCCTGTTTTTACGTCCATACAATAGAGCGCTCCTTGAACGAGACCGGCCGGATATTTATTTCTCTCTTCAAGTTCCTTCAATCCCCTTTGCACAGCTTCACTGGCATACTTCTGTACATTTAAATCCAAAGTGGTATAGATGGAAAGACCCTCTTTATATAAAACATCGGCTCCATATTTTTCCTGAACGTAACGGCGGACATTTTCAACAAAATAAGCCGCAACCTTGTCCTTTGGCGTAATAGGCCTCAATTTCAATGGAGCGGCATATGCCTGTTCCATTTCCTCTTTTAAAATGTAACCGTCTTCAATCATGCGCGTAAGAACATAAAATTGTCTTTCTTTAGCCTTTTCATAATGCAGGAAAGGAGAGTAATTGGTGGGAGCTTTTGGCAAACCGGCAAGCAATGCCGCCTCAGGCAGTTTCAGTTCCCTCGCACTTTTTCCGAAATAACCCAGTGACGCCGATTCTATCCCGTAAGTTCCATGACCAAGATAAATTTGATTTAAATATAAATTAAGGATTTCATTTTTATTCAGATATGTGTCTATTTTATAAGCAAGTATTGCTTCTTTCAATTTACGGGCATATTTTTTTTCGGGAGATAGGTACATCATTTTGGCAACCTGCTGAGTGATCGTACTTCCACCCTGAATGATATGCCCAGCTTCAATATTTTTAAAAACGGCACGGAATATACTATATAAATCCAATCCTTTATGTGCAAAAAAGCGGGAGTCCTCCGCCGCGACAAAAGCCTGAATAACCACTTCAGGCACTTCGATTATCCTGATCAGTTTTCTGTCTTCCAGGAAAAATTCGTCGATCAATTGATTTTTATCATCATACACACGGGAGGAAATGCTGGGGCGGTAATCTTTAAGCGCGTCAATACCCGGTAAATCCATGGTAAACGAATAGTAGCCAATCATTCCGGCAATCACCAGCACCAGAACACAAACGATGATCACCAGAGAAATATTAAACAAAGAAACAAGTTTTCCAGCCTTTCTTTTATATCTATTTGATTTTTTGAGACGTAACATCATACTTTCCTATTTGTTATTCATGATTGCTTTCAGAATTTGTTTTTTTTTCGGCAAATTTAACGACGAATATACTCACTTCATACAGAAACATCAAGGGGATTGCCATCAACATCTGACTTAAGGCATCAGGTGAAGGCGTTAAGATGGCGGCAACAATAAAAATAACTAAAATGGCATATCTTCTTTGCCTGGAAAGCTTCGCAGCATCCACAATTCCCAGTTTAGCCAAAAAAAACATAAATATCGGCAATTCAAAAGATAAACCGAATCCGAGTAAAAATGTCACAAAAAGCGACAAATAATCCTTAAAAGAAAGCATCGCCTGCAAATATTGATTGTTGAAACTGACAAAAAATTTAAACGCAGGAGGCAGAGCGATAAAATATCCGAATAAAACACCGCTTACGAAAAGAAATGTTGAAGAAATAACGAAAGGAACCACATACTTCTTTTCTTTTGGCAATAATCCCGGGGCAATAAATTTCCATATCTGGTAAAGAATAAAAGGACTGGTCATGATCAGTGCGGCAAAAAAAGCAACCTTCATGTATGTGAAGAAAGCTTCTGTCAAGCCGGTATAAATAAGGTAACTGTTATTGGGCAGCACCTGGGTCAGCGGCCTGGTGATGATTTCAAAAATAAGATCTTTATAAAAATAGCAAACGACGAAACCAACACCCAGTGCAATTAAAGAATGGGTAAGTCTTTTACGCAATTCTATTAAATGCTCGGTCAGGGACATTTTGTGATCTGCAGTATATTCTTGATCTTCAGTATGCCCGTTATTTTCGTTATCTTCCATAATATAATGCTTCGTTTATCCTCGAATCATAACGTCAAAATATTTAATTTAAATTTCTATCATTCATGGGAGGTGTTTTGAGATGAATTCGATTTTTTTTTCTCATTTTCCGGTTTTTTCATTAATAGAGAATTCTTCCATTCATTATCCGTTTTTGTATCTGCCTTATCTTCCTTCAAAGTATCTTTGATATCTTCGGTTATTCCGTCAGTAGCCTTTTTGAATTCGTTGAAACCTTTTCCGAGAGATTTGGCCAGCTCCGGCAGTTTTTTGGGTCCTACAACAATCAGGGCAATAATGACGATGATAATAATCTCCTGTACTCCTATGCCAAACATTAACGGTCAACTCCTCAAAAAAATTAGGAATTACCCTATATATTGATTGCTGTTTTTGTCAATATCTTTTACAGTTTCATAGATCATTGAATAAGGGGAAATGTTTTGCTCTTTAAAGCCATTTGTGATAAACGATGCATACTCTGTAAATATAAACCACAAAGAAGGTAATCCATGTCTAAAAAAACAGGTATTGTAAAGGATAATAGATATTTACAGCATTCAGCCGGCTTTGCCCATCCGGAAAGTCCGGAAAGACTGGCCGCGATTTATGAGATGCTGGATAATCCTCTTATGTCATGGAAATTTACGGATATAGAATCGCGCGAAGCAACTCACAAGGAAATTGAATCTATTCATACTCCTTCTTACGTGGAATTCATCGCGAGTACAGCCGGCAAACGCAGTGTATATCTGGATCCAGACACAGCTACTTCTCCAGAAACCTATGAAATAGCAAAACTGGCTGTTGGCGGCGTATGCAACGCCATAGACTGTGTAATGGAAGGCAAGGTCGATAATGCTTTCGCCTTTGTAAGGCCTCCGGGACACCATGCAGAGAAAGATACCGCCGCCGGTTTCTGCGTATTTAATAATATCGCCATCGGGGCAATGCATGCCATCTCTAAATTTAGTCTCAAAAGGATATTAATCATTGACTGGGATTTGCATCACGGCAACGGCACCCAGCATAGCTTCTACGGTGATCAGCGTGTTTTGTATTTTTCCACTCATCAGTATCCCTATTATCCAGGGACGGGAAGTATATCGGAGTCTGGCCGAGGACAGGGGGAATATTACACCATCAATGTTCCTTTAAGCCCGGGAGCGGGAGACGCCGTCTTTGTTAAGATATTCCGTCGGATTTTACAGCCGGTCGCTCTGGAATTTAAACCTGAACTGATTTTATTATCTGCCGGATTCGATACTTATTTCAAGGATCCGCTGGGTGGAATGCGGGTAACACCAGAAGGATTCGCCGCCATGACACGCATACTGCTCAATATTGCCGATGCCTGTTGTAAAGGCCGTTTCGTGGCAGTTCTGGAAGGCGGTTATCATGTAGACGGATTAACCAAATCAGTCAAGGCAGTGCTAAACGAAATGCTGGACGAAAATCATTTTTCGGATGAAAGACTCTCCCTGATGGAAAAGGAAGTTAATCAGGAACCTTATCAATTGATTATCAATAAAGTTATTGCTAGGATAAATCCCTACTGGAAAGTTTTTTAAAGGAGAAGGTACTTGAAAATAAGTTCTAAGGAAGTTGAATACGTGGCACATTTGGCGCGCCTCGAAATAACGGATGGAGAAAAAGAAAAGTTTACCGCTCAGCTCAACAATATTCTATTATATATAGATAAGTTAAACGAATTGGAAACAAAAGGCGTGGAACCGATGAGCCATGCAATTGCCGTAACAAATGCGTTTCGCGAAGATAAAATAAAGGATTCAATCGGTACAGACAATTCCCTGGCCAACGCGCCGGACGCGCGGGGTGAGTTTTTCCGCGTACCCAAAGTCATTGACTAACAACGCCGTGAAACATCTTTTGAAACCAAAAAATACTCATTCATTATTGAAGGAAGACTATGGAGTTAAATCAGTTAACTATTCACGAACTGCAGGAAAAAATTAAAAACGGCAACGTGACAGCAACACAGATTACCGAGTCGGTTTTTTCACGAATTGATGCGGTGGAAAAACGTGTGCATTCTTTCATTCGTCTGCTGAAGGATGATGCCCTCGTTGCCGCGGCTAGTGCTGATGAAAGCATAAAGAAAGGTGATATAAAGCCATTAACCGGAATTCCCATCGTCCTGAAAGATATTGTCTGCACCAAGGGCATTACCACAACCTGCGGTTCGCACATCTTGCATAATTTCATTCCTCCCTACAATGCCACGGTTGTGGAAAAACTTAAGGATGCAGGAGCCGTGTTTGTCGGCAAAGCCAATATGGATGAATTTGCCATGGGTTCATCTACGGAAACTTCCTATTTCGGTCCTACCCGCAATCCTTGGGATTTGGAACGAATCCCCGGCGGTTCAAGCGGCGGTTCAGCGACGGCGGTTGCCGCCGATGAATGCATTGCTTCCATCGGTTCCGACACCGGAGGCTCCATCCGTCAGCCTGCGGCACTTTGCGGAATTGTCGGAATGAAACCAACATATGGCCGCGTGTCACGATTTGGTTTAATCGCATTCGCGTCATCTCTTGATCAAATCGGCCCATTCACCAAGGATGTCGAAGATTGCGCCATTATGATGAATATTCTGGCCGGTTATGATTCCAGGGAATCAACGTCAGTCCCGACTCAAGTTCCAGATTTTCGTCAGTTTATCGGACGGGACATCAAAGGCTGGAAAATAGGCATTCCGAAGGAATACTTTATTGAAGGCATAGACCCGGAAGTAAACGACGCCATTAAAAAAGCTATCAGCGTCATCGAACAAAGCGGTGGACAGTGCGTGGATATTTCCCTGCCGAATACACAATACTGTGTCGCAACTTATTATATTATCGCTCCAGCGGAAGCCAGCTCCAATCTAGCGCGCTACGACGGCGTCCGATACGGCTTCAGATCAGCCGAATCCCGCGATCTTTTGGATATGTACCGGAACACCCGTATGCAGGGATTCGGCGCGGAAGTTAAAAGAAGAATCATGATCGGCACCTATGCCTTATCCGCAGGTTATTACGATGCTTACTATAAAAAAGCTTCTCAGGTGCGGGCATTAATCAAACGGGATTTCGAAGAGGGATTCAAAAAGTGTGATGTAATTCTTACGCCCACTACCCCGACACCGGCTTTCAAGATCGGTGAAAAAACGGATGATCCTCTGCAAATGTATCTTTCCGATATTTTTACTATATCAGCAAACCTGGCGGGAATTCCGGGAATTTCGGTTCCGTGCGGCTTTACTTCGAGCGGCCTGCCCGTGGGAGTACAGTTTTTGGCCGGTCATTTTGAGGAAGATAAATTAATTCAAATCGCCTCTGCTTACGAGAAAAACGCTAAAATTGAAAAGAGGAGACCTGCATTATAATGGATTTTGAAACAGTAATCGGGCTGGAAGTCCACGCCCAAATGTTAACGGAAACTAAAATATTCTGCGGCTGTTCCACTAAATTCGGCGGAGCGCCCAACAGCCATACCTGTCCTGTTTGCCTGGGCATGCCGGGAGTTCTGCCGGTATTAAATAAAAAAGTCGTAGAGTACGCCATGAAGATGGCACTGGCGACAAATTGTGTCATCAACAAATCATGCAGTTTTGCCCGTAAGAATTATTTTTACCCTGATTTACCCAAAGGCTATCAGATATCGCAATACGCCTATCCGCTGGCGGAACACGGCTATGTTATTCTGGACATCAACGGCGAACAGAAAAAAATCGGCATTACCAGAATTCATATGGAAGAAGACGCCGGCAAGCTGATGCACGACGAACACAATCCGGTAAGTTACGTAGACCTGAACCGCACCGGCGTTCCTCTGATAGAAATCGTCAGCGAACCGGATATGCGTTCTTCCGAAGAAGCCACCGATTATCTCAAGCGCCTGCATGAAATTCTGGTTTATCTGGAAATTTGCGATGGGAACATGGAAGAAGGTTCCTTTCGCTGTGACGCCAATGTATCCATTCGCCCCAGGGGGCAAAAAGAATTCGGCACAAGGACGGAATTGAAAAACATGAATTCCTTCCGCAATGTGCAGTGCGCGCTGGAATATGAAATCAAGCGACAGCAATACCTTGTGGAAAACGGCGAGGCTGTTATTCAGGAGACACGTCTTTGGGATGATGCTCAGGGCGCCACCAATTCCATGCGCAGTAAAGAAGAAGCGCACGATTACCGTTATTTCCCCGATCCCGATTTAGTGCCGATCATTGTTGATGATGCCTGGGTGGAAGCAATTCAGAAAGAACTTCCCGAATTGCCACTGGCCAAACGGGAGAGATTTATCAAAGATTATCAAATTCCCGCTTACGACGCGGGTGTGTTGACGGCCGATAAAGCCATGGCAATTTATTACGAGGAAGTGGTAAAGCTCTGCGCAAAACCGAAGATCGTCAGCAACTGGATCATGGGCGATGTGATGCGGTTTCTTAATGAAGATAAACGCGACATCCGCCAGTGCCCCATCACGGCCCAGTCTCTGGCCGACATGATCAAGCTGATTGAAGAAGGCGCCATCAGCGGGAAAATGGCTAAAGAAATCGTTGAAGATATGTACAGGACCGGCAAATCCCCGCAAACGATCATTGAAGAAAAAGGTCTGGTGCAAATTACAGATGAAGGCGAACTGGTCAAGACCATAACCGCTATTATTGATAAAAATCCGGGACAGGTTAAAGATTATTGCAGTGGGAAGGAAAAACTCTTTGGTTTCTTTGTCGGTCAGGTGATGAAAGCGACGCAGGGCAAAGCCAACCCGCAGCTCGTCAATGAACTTCTCAAAAAGATGCTTGCCGGAAATGATTAAAACAATTACATGGAAAAAGAATAATGTTGTTTTAATTGATCAGAAGGCTCTGCCGCTTACCGAGAAATATGTCACCTGCAAATCGTATCAAGAGGTCATTGCCAATATTAAGGATTTAACCGTGCGCGGAGCTCCCGCCATCGGCGTTGCCGCTGCAATGGGAGCCGCACAGGGAGCACTTCATCTACCCCCTCTGCCGACACAGGAATTCCGGCGAAAATTCTTCACCATCTGCGATGAAATCGCGAAATCCAGGCCAACAGCCCGCAATTTGTTCTGGGCGCTGGAGCGCATGAAGAAATACTTTGATGAAGCAAGTCATTTAAGTCAAAATCATCTGGTAAGAAAACTCATCGAAGAGGCAAAGCAGGTTTGCGCTCAGGATATAGAAATAAACCGGCAAATGGGAAAAAACGGCAGCATGCTTTTGTCCGACGGCGACAACATTCTCACGCATTGCAATGCCGGCGCCTTGGCAACAGCCGGATACGGCACCGCACTGGGTGTTATTCGCGCTGCCCGCACACAGGGCAAAAAACTCCACGTCTATGTGGATGAAACCAGACCGATCCTGCAGGGAGCAAGGCTCACCGCTTGGGAACTGAAAAAAGAAAAAATCCCCTACACTTTGATTACGGATAATATGGCCGGTTTTCTCATGAGTCAGGGGAAAATCGACAAGATTATCGTCGGCGCCGACAGAATTGCTGCCAACGGCGATACGGCCAATAAGATAGGGACTTACTCTCTGGCTGTTCTGGCCAGGGCACACGGTGTTAAATTTTATATAGCTGCGCCGCTTTCCACCATTGATATCTCGTTGAAAACGGGCGCGTCCATTCCGATTGAGGAAAGAAATAGTGAAGAGGTAAAAAGTTTCAAGGGGGTTCGCAGCGCGCCCCGGGGAGCAAAAGTGTATAATCCGGCATTCGACGTAACGCCTGCACGGTTTATTTCAGCGATTATTACGGAGAAAGGTGTCATTAAAAAACCCTTCCATCAATCCATCGCCGGTTTGCATAGAGGAAAAAATAAGTAATGAAATTGTTTCTTTTTGATTTTGACGGAGTTTTGGCTGATACATTGGATGTTTATGAAAAGACGGTCACCGACTGTTTGGAAGTAATAAAACAGCCGTTTGTGCGCAGCAGAGAAGAATTTCTGGAACTCTTTGAAGATAATTTTTATAAATCCCTGAAAAATAAAGGTGTGAATTTGGATGTATTCATGAAAGCGGCCGAAGGCATTCTTGCCCAGGTAAAAATCAAGGACATGAAACCTTTCCCTGACGTCGCCCCGGTTATAGAGGAAATGCATAAAAAACATTGCCTGATTGTTGTTTCCTCCAATGATTACGAATCCATTAAGGAAGCCCTTGATTATTTCAATTATGATGATTACTTCAGGGATATTCTGGGTTCTGATTTTATGTACAGCAAAAAGGAAAAAATTCTTTACGCTGCGGAAAAATATCAGACCGCTCTTACAGATATTTATTATGTCGGAGATACGACAGGCGATATCAAAGAAGGGAAGCAGGCCGGAATAAAAACTGTGGGTATTACATGGGGCTGGCACAGTAAAGAAAAAATGGCCTCCGCCGAACCGGATTATCTGTTCGATAAGCCGCAGGAACTTTTACAGTTAAATTAAGAGTCCAAAAATCATGACGGACATTTTATCGGATATCAACTCATGGTCCATCTTAAAATGGATTGTTCTCATTCTTATTGCCGGATTTATTGGACAATTCGGTAAAATGGCAGCAAACGCAATCGCCTCTAAAATCCGCGCACGCCGCCTTAAGAAAGAATCTCCTCCGGCTGCATCAACGGAACCATCGGTATCTTTATCTTCATCGAGCGCTCAGATTTCCGATAAAAAACTTCTCAAAGCGATGGCAAAGGCAAAGAAAAAGGAAGCCAAAAATAAAATGTAACCTATTGGGATAAGTACTTTAAATGTGTTTCCAGCAGGTGATTTTCATCAAAATCTATCAACTGCAGATATTGGGGTGTGGTTCCTGCAAAAGCGCATTTGGGAGCAAGTCCAATTAATTCCGACTCCAATACTTGAGCGCCACCTTCCAAAGCAAGAGTTTTTACCCGGTCAAAAACCGTTTTGAGCGGTGTTTCTTTACAATTGGTCATATTGATGGATACCTGTGCTACTCCCCGGCGTTTCAACATGATTCCTATGGCTCGCACATGTTTCAGACCGCCGTGTTTCTCTCTGATTCGCGAAGCGATATGCCGCGCAAGTAGTAAATCATCGCAAGCAAGATTGATATTATAAGCGACAAGCAATTCTCGCGCACCAACGGCTGTTGCGCCTGCACGCGCGTTAAAGATAGCCTTGCCCACGTCGGGCGAACCTTCCGCATGTACCATTTTATCCGCCAGGCCCTCATATCCGCCGCGACGGACATCGGGCAACTCAACACATTGTCCATTATTCGCCGCATAACCGTAATAATATACAGGGACACCGAAACTTTTATTTAATTGTATTCCAAAGGAATGTGCTATTTCAACAGCATCCTTCATGGTTGCCCTGCTCAGCGGAATAAAAGGAACAACGTCAACCGCACCCAGACGAGGATGTACCCCGGCCTGTTTACGCATATCGATTAAATCCAAAGCCCTGCCGCAGGCAGCAAGAGCGGCTTTCCGTACATCATCGGGTTTCCCTAGGAAAGTAAAAACACTCCGGTTATGATCGGCATCACCGCTGAAATCAGCCAGACGTACACTGGGAAAAGATTTAAAAACCCCGGCAATCTCCGCGATCTTTGTGGAATCGCGCCCTTCACTAAAGTTAGGAACGCATTCGATAATTTTCATGTCTATGCCTGATATATTTTTAGTTTCGGCAATTCGATGCAGGTTAGGTTTCCGCCGTAAACAGCTCCGGTGTCAATTCCTATCTTGTTTTTATCAATGAATGGATTCATGAACGAAGTATGTCCGAAAATAACTATTTTACCGAAGTCATTTTTTGATTCAATAAAATCATATCGTATCCATAACAAATCACACAGAGCCTGGTTTGTGAGCTGCAGTCCCGGCCTGAGACCGGCGTGGACAAATATATATTTCTCCGTTTCATAATACGGTAAAAGCGATTGGAGAAAAATATGATGCTTCGAGGGAAATTTAGCTTTTCTTTTTTCAACATCGTCAGAAAGCAATATTCCATAAGAGTCAAGGGTTGCCTTGCCGCCGTTTTCTAAATATAAACTCTCATCGATACCTTCCAGATAATTCAAAAACATTTGTTCATGATTACCGAGCAGACAGACAATATCTTTATAATCTGCCTGCAGCCTGATAACATAATCAACAACATCACGGCTGCATTTACCGCGATCGATATAGTCGCCGATAAAAACTAGTGTGTCTTTTTGCTTATCTATCTCTATTTTATTCAACAGCTCTGTGAGTTTGTCTAGACAGCCGTGAATATCAGCAATGGCATAAATTTTATTCATAAAACCTGTGACAATTTTAATGATTTAATCCAGCAGTGCCCGGGCAAAATCAGCACTTTCAAAAATACGCAGGTCATCCAGTCCTTCACCGACTCCGATGTACCGAACGGGAAGTTCAAGTTCACTTGCAATGCGCACAACGACGCCTCCTTTGGAAGTCCCGTCAAGTTTCGTCAAAACGATACCGGTTGCACCGATTTCTTCCTTGAAGGTTTTCGCCTGCATGACTGCATTCTGGCCCGTTGTCGCGTCAAGAATCAACAATATTTCCGGCGATATTTCCGGCGATTCCTTATTGATAATTCTTTTTACCTTTTTGAGCTCTTCCATCAAATTGATCCTTGTATGTAACCGGCCGGCGGTATCCACGATCACAACGCCGGAATAACCAGCTTTAATTTTTGCCATGCCGTCAAAGACGACAGCCGCTGGATCGGCGTTGGTCTTATGCTTGACAACAGGCGCAGATATACGCGCCCCCCAAACTTCCAGCTGCTCGACAGCCGCCGCCCGGAAAGTATCGGCGGCAACCAGCATGACCTCATGACCTTCACTTTTGAGCATATTGGCCAGTTTGCCAATCGTGGTGGTTTTACCGCTGCCGTTAACCCCGATAGTCATAATGATAAACGGCTTGCCTTTTGAAATAATCAAAGGTTTTTCCATTTTCTGTAAAATAGCAGTCATCCTCTCCTGTAAAACCTTTTTGATTTCCTCAGCATTTTGCAATTCATTACGGCTGACGCGCCGTTTGACATCATCAATTAAATCGTAAGTAAATTGTGGCCCCATATCCGCCGAAATGAGAAGTTCCTCCAATTCATCAAAGAGTTCTTTATCCAGAACTCTTTTGCCGAAAATAAGGTTATCCAGATTTTTGGTCAGAGTGGCTCTGGTTTTTGACAGTCCCGTCTTTATTTTTTCAAAAAAACTTAATTTTGCCATAAGAACACCTTTCCGATGTATTAATAGTTAATAACCGCTTTTTTTCAAGAAGTAAAGAAATGGATTAGTTCAGATTGACGGATACCAGAGATGATATTCCCTGCTTCTGCATGGTTACGCCAAAGAGTGTATCGGCAACTTCCATCGTGCTCTTGTTATGTGTAATCATAACAACCTGAGAGCTCTGGGCGACATCCTTAATCAGGCGGTTGAACAGATTCGTATTGGCGTCATCCAGAGCGGCGTCTACTTCGTCCAGAACCAGGAACGGCGACGGACGATACTTCAGGATAGCAAAAATCAGGGCAACGGCCACCAGTGATTTTTCACCGCCGGAAAGCAGACTGACATTTTGTTTTCTCTTGCCGGGGACCTGAATATCAATATCCACGCCGGTTTCCAGTAGATCATTTTCATCCGTCAGCAGAAGTTCTCCATGGCCTCCCGGAAAAATCTGCGCGAACACTTCCTTGAAACAGACATTAATAGCGTCAAACGTTTCGGCAAATCTGGCACGGGAAATTTTATTAATGCGGGTAATCGTTCTTTGCAGAACATTAAGGGACGCATTCAAATCGGTTATCTGCGTTGACAGGAAATTATAACGTTTATCGAGTTCTTCATATTCATTGAGAGCAAGCAAATTCACTTCGCCAAATGTGTCTATCAATTGCTTGTTTTTTTCCAGAACGGCGAGCAGTTCGCCCATTTTTTCTTCCCCGACTTTTTCAAAGCCGGTAATCATATTGGCTAGGTCGACTTCGTGTTTCTCAGTTATTACTTTTCTGAGATTTTCGCTGTTGAGCGCCACTTCCCTGCACTGAATCTCCATTTCATTTATCTGCTGACGCAACTCATCAAGTTTCTTTTTTATTTCCCTGATTTCATTTTCCTTTATTTTCAGCTGCGCGTCATCACGGTTCTGTTCAGCTTTCTTTTCCGCCAAAAGCGCTTCCTGCGCGGCAAAACTGCTATACAAATTTTTTAGAGAGGCTTGTTCATGTTCAATGGATTGAGTCAATTCAACAATCTGTTTTTCGCAGGTAATAATTTCCTCTTCCTTAACCCTGTTTTCATTCTCCATGGCGCTTATATTATCGAGCAACCGGGATATGGTCCGCAAATCGGCTTCCTTCTTTTCTTCAAGAGAAGCCTTCTCAATTTTTTTGCTTGTTAAATAACGTTCATTTTCGTTAATTTCCGTGCGGGACTGTTCTTTCTTTTGATTAAAGGCGGAAATAATTTCATTGATTTCCTTCTCTTCATTTTCTCTCTGTAAAACATCGGCATTAAATTTCAGAAGTTTTTCTTCAGCGTCTGATTTTTCCGCGTTAAGATTCTGCCTGTTGAATTCCAAAACAGAAACTCTCTGCCTTAACCTGTTTATATCGTATTCAAACCGTTCGCTATCTTTTCTCCTGCTGTTTACGGCAATCTCCAGCGAATGAATCTGCGTCTGGACCTGACTGATTTCTTCTTCCCAGCGGGCAATTGCGGACAGAAGATTATTCTTCATATCGGTTTTTACTTCCAATTCAGCGGCCAGCGCCGTCACTTCTATTTCCAACTCGCCGATTTCTCTTTTTGTCGCCAAGAGACTTTTTTCCACAGCAGAACCGCTGCCACCCGTCAGCACACCTTGTGGACTGATAATATCTCCTTCGGGGGTAACAAAAGTTCCCCTGAAACCGTTTTTCTTCCAAAGATTAATGCCGTTTTCAATGGTCGGTATCAGCAAAACATCACCCAGAAGGCAATCTACAATCTGTTTGTAATCTTCGCTGACCTGAACCTTTTCCACAAGGGGCTGCGCTTCACTGAGGTGTTCATCGCTGTATGTTTTTGCATGATGATTTCTCAAATCGACCGAAACAAAACTTCCCCGGCCCAATTGGAAATTTTTCAAATAATCAATAGCGTGTATACCGTCTTCCTGGCTCTTTACAACCACATACTGTAATTTTTCTCCCAGAACCGCTTCCACAGCTGCTTCATATTCACGGGGGACGCTTACATGATCAGCCACGACTCCGTAAAATTTATCGCTCTGATCCTTATTCTCTATGATTGTTTTGACGCCTTCATTACTCCATTTGGATGCTTCCTGAAATTCCTTCAGAGAAGCCAGCCGTGAAGACTTGACGCTTATATCTTCCCTGATTTTCGCGACATCCTCCTCGTTTAACTGCAAATCAAGCTTGCATCGTTCAAACTCGGATGACGCAAAATCTCTTTTTTCTCCCAGTCTGATGATTTCCGCTTCATCATTTTTTAGAGCTTCTTTGACCAGTTCCAGTTTTTTCACCAGATCCGTCATCATCTTTCTGTCTTCATCAAGTTCCCGTGTCTCTCTTTCCTCGCGTTTTTTCAAGTCTTCAATGTTTTTGGCCAGACTGGAAATCATGTTATGGAGTTTGGCTTTTTCTGTAACAACATCAATGAATACAATCTTTTTTTCTTCCAATTGACTGTTCAATTCTTTATCGGCATTGACCAGAGTCTGGACTTTCTGTTGAATCTCGTCATGCTCCATTTTAAGCGCGGTTATTTTGTTTTCCGCTTCAGCAGAGTTTTTTTGCAGGCTTTCAATTTCAGCAGTCAAGTCGGATTGCTTTGTCTGGAGCATCTGAATTTCTGCTAGATCCTTGAGCTTGCGTTCGGACATATCCGTGATTTGCTGACGGGCAAATTCGATGCTTTTTTCTTTTATACTGATAGCGTTTTTAATCTCGTAGAGTTCATGCTGGACTTTTACCGCCAACTCCTCATTTTCCAGCAATTTCATTTTCATTTCATCAAGGGTTGACTCTTTAGCTTCAAGATTGGCATGGATAAGAGCGTCCTGATTCTGCAAATCAGCGCGGCTCACATGCAACGCCGATTCCTTTTCGGAAAATTCAATATAGCTTTGCAGGGCAACCGTTAATTCCGTTTCCTTCATTTCCTGTTTTATATTCTTATACTGTTCCGCTCTCTTGGCCTGCCGGGAAATGGTATTGAGCTGGGTTCTTACTTCCTTGATGATGTCGTTGAGCCGCACCATGTTTTGCCTTGTCGCCTCCATCTTGCGGACGGCAGCTTCTTTGCGGCTTTTGTACTTGGATACGCCGGCGGCGTCCTCGATGTATAATCTTCTGTCTTCGGGCTTGGCTTCAACGAGATTGGTCACATGTCCCTGTTCGACCAGGGAATACGTTCTGGCACCGACACCTGTGCCCATGAAGAATTCTTTAACATCAAGGAGGCGGCAGGGGGCCTTGTTGATGTAATATTCACTTTCACCATCGAGCACAACTCTGCGGGAAATGGATATTTCATTCAGTTCAGAATAAGCTCCGGGAAAACTGTGACCGTTGGCAATAAGGGTCATCGTAATTTCCGCCATGCTTACCGGCGCAGAATCCTGACTACCGTTGAATACAACATCATCCATCTTTTTTCCGCGCAACGCTTTGACTCTCTGTTCGCCCATAACCCAGCGGATGGCATCCACGATATTGGATTTGCCGCAACCGTTAGGACCGACAATTCCCGTAACGCCGCTGGAAAAATCAAGGGTAACTCTGTCGCGGAATGACTTGAAACCGGATATTTCCAATCTTTTTAGATTCATAAAATCATCTTCATTGTACTGTTAAAAATTTAAGGAATGCTAACAAAAGATTATTTCTTTGTAAAGAAAAAATACCACAAAATGTGGTTTTGTCAAATATATACCACAATATGTAGTGTTATGATTTTTTTTATCTTTTTGTCACTGTCCTTAATTTCAGTAAAATTTTCATGTAAAAATCATAAAAAAACGAAACAAGCAACACAAAAAAAGGCAGGGTCATGATAACCCTGCCTGAACAAACAGCAATTAGAAATTTAATGCATTGATATTATTAACTATTAATACCTCCCTGCGATATAGTTGCTTAATTGATCAATTAGCACATCTTTCTCGGAAATAGCTGATTTTACGGCATCTCCTATGGAGATAAGCCCCAAAAATTTAACGCCTTCAAAAACCGGCACATGCCTGATATGTTTCCCTGTCATCAACACCATACAATCCTCTACAGTGGTATCAGGTTTTACCGTATACATCTTATTAAATGGCGTCATGATTTCTTTTACAAGCGTTTTAGGTGAAGTTTTCCCTTTCAGGACAATCTTTCTGGCATAATCCCGTTCAGTCATTATACCGGCAACCTTACCTTTTTTATCGACGACCATCAACGCTCCGATTTCCTTTTCCGCCATGAGTTTAAGCGCCTCAAATACCGTGGATTCCGGAAGTATCGTCCACATCTGTTTTGATTTACCTCTTAAAATATCGTTCACTCTCTGCATAATTCAACACCTCCTCATTCAAATTCTACTCCCGTATTTTATCATATTTTAAAAGAAAATAATAAATATAGCAAGCATTTATATTAATTTAAACACCAAAATATTTTTGACATATAAAATTTATTCTAGTATTTTTTAAATAATAACTACCAAGCGTTAGTTTACATGACTGTATTGTAAACCGGATTTAAAATGTCAATTCTTGTATAAAGGTGTGAGCGAAAGGAGAAGCTTATGAAAAAAATATTTTGTTTAACGGTTACCATCATGCTGATGGCTATGGTGGTGTCAGCACAGGCAGAAGTCAGGGCCGGTTCCGTTTCAGTCGCACCCTTCGTGGGATTTTACAACTTCGAAACCGACGAATATAATTTCGACAATTCATATACGGTGGGATTGCGCGCCGGTTACTACTTCACAAGGAATTTGGGAGTGGAAGGTGTTTTCAATTTTGTAAAGACGGACACCAATGACTATGCGCCTATTACCAAAGATGATGATGTTTATCTTTATGGACTGGGCGTGGAAGGCCTTTATCATTTTTTTCCGACAAGTTTTGTTGTGCCGTTTCTGGCAATAGGCGTAGGAGGAATTAATTATCATGTGGATGGCAGTCATGTGAACGTTGACGATATGAACAAGCTGTCTTTCGACTACGGCGCCGGCCTTAAATTATTCCTGCCGGATAAAGTCGCAGGATTTTTCTTTGCAGATGATATGGCTTTGCGCGCCGATATCCGCCATGTCATTCCCATCAATGAAAACTATAATGATTTGATGGGCACCATTGGAATCAACTTTGCCTTCGGCGGTGAGAAAATCCGTGTCGTGGAAAAATGTACTGATTCCGACGCGGACGGCGTTTGTGACAATCAGGATAAGTGTCCCAACACACCGACGGACTGTAAAGTCGATGCTGATGGCTGTCCCGTTGATTCCGACAGGGACTTGGTGCCTGACTGCCGGGATAAATGTCCCGATACACCGGCCGGCTGCAAAGTAGATAAGGACGGCTGCCCCTTTGACTCCGATAACGACGGTGTTGTCGACTGTCTGGATAAATGCCCTGATACACCTCCCAGGGGCTGTCTTATCGGTAAGGACGGCTGCCCCCTTGATTCCGACGAGGACGGAGTCAATGACTGTCTCGACAAATGCCCCGATACACCGCCGGGTTTGAAGGTAGACAAAAACGGCTGTTCGGAGGAAAAACTGACCATCAGAATGAATGTCGAATTCGACACGGATAAAGCGATTGTGAAGAAACAATATTACAATGAAATAAAGAAAGTTGCCGATTTCATGAAAAGGTATCCCAAAGTCACGGCTACAATAGAAGGACACACCGACAGCACGGCACCGGATGCATACAATCTTCGCCTATCCAGTGAACGAGCAAAAAGCGTTCGGCAATATCTGATAAACAAGTTCGGCATTGAAGCCTCCCGTCTTACAGCAAAAGGTTATGGCGAAAGCAAACCGATTGCCACCAATAAAACAAAAGAAGGACGGCAGAAGAATCGCAGAGTTCAGGCTATTCTTGAGACAATTGAAGTAAGATAAGAATCAAGTAAATTCCAGTTTTCGGAAATTAAAAGCCCCGTAACCTTTTAAAGGTTGCGGGGCTTTTTCAATTAACTACAGACATGTTTTTTGAAAAATCCCATGCCTAGGGGCTGTTCACAGTCGCCCGGATTACCTACTCTAAATTTCCTCACCCGCCTTATAACCTTCGTGAATAGCCTCTATTATACGGCGCGGGCTCACGGCATCACCCGTTATCCTGTAAGGGATAGCCAATTTTTTGAGTACCTCTTCCAATTTATTTTCCGATCTGGCACCCATGGCGGTTATAACCATGGCCGCGGTTTCCTCTTTTTCCGTATCCATCTGGCTATAGCGCACAACGCCATCTTCAATCGCCAATACTTTAGCGCCGAAGATCAATCTGCCACCGCCGTCCTTTATACGTTTGTGCAGCCAGTATCCATGGGCGGTTAACTTGGCTACCGGCGGAATAGTCAGCATTTCCAAAACTTTAATTTGAATCCCGTTGGCGAGCAAATAATCCGCGGTTTCCATCCCAACATATCCCGCTCCTAAAACAACGGCCGGACTTTTGAGTTTAACCATACCTCGGAGCACGTCACGCGCGTCCGCTACAATTTTGGAATCCAGGCCGGGAATCGGAGCCGCAACCGGATAAGCCCCGCAGGCAATAATGACTGAATCAGGCTTGTGCTGCATTATTTCATCAGCCGTCACGGTGTGGCCATAGTGAATGAGTGCAGAAGATTTTTTCAACTGGCGTAAAGACCACTCAACCCATCCCATAAATGCCGCTTTATGAGGGGGGCGGCTTGCCGATAACAATTGTCCTCCGGCCTCGGCCTCTTTTTCAAAAACTTCTACGAGATGTCCCCGCTGGGCCGCAGCCATCGCTGCAGACAGCCCGGCAGGTCCTGCTCCTATAATCCAAACTTTTTTGGGTGTCGCAGCTTTGGGTATTGGTCCTTTGTATTCGCGTCCGCATTCTGGATTGAAACTGCATGTAGCGGATTTCATCTCGAAACTCAATCTTTCAATACAACCCTGATTACAGGCCACACACCAGCGGATATCGTCAAAAGCGCCGTCGCGGGCTTTGTTGATAAAATCGGGGTCTGTCAGATGCTGACGCCCGAAGCTTATCATATCCGCGTCACCCCTAGAGATAGCTTCATTAGCCAGTTCGGGATTATTGATACGGCCGACGCCGATAACAGGTACATTCACAACCTCTTTTAACGCACGGGCACGGAACAGATTAAATCCGGGGTTCGTATCCATGGAAGCAATGGATAGGTTGCCGGGTGTGGAATAAACTCCAACCGAACAGTGGATGACATCCACTCCGGCTGCGACCATTTTAGGAGCCAGCTTCTGCATGAAAGTTAAATCGTATCCGCCGCGCACCAATTCATCCGCCGATATACGAATCCAAACCGGAAAATCGCGTCCAACAACTTTGCGCACCGCCGTAATAATATCTAAAACAAAACGCATACGGTTCTCATCACTACCGCCGTATATATCTTCGCGCTTGTTGGAAAAAGGCGAAAGAAACTGATTCAATAAATATCCATGCGCGCCATGAAGCTCCACTGCATCGAATCCCGCCTGATGTGCGCGTCCGGCTGCCAGGGCAAACGCCTCTATGAGTTCCTGAATACGCTCCATAGACATCGCCTCACAGGGCTGGCCCAGGATAGCACTGGGAATGGCTGACGGCGCTTCGGGGATGGCCCTTGCCGCGGCCTCAAAAGTTTCCCGTCCCGCATGATGCAATTGCAAAGCGGCCTTTGCTCCAAAGCGATGCAGCTCGACAGGAATGCGCGCCAATCCGGGAATAAATTCATCACTCCATGATCCAATTTCTTTGGAAAAACCTTTACCACGCGGAGTAACCGCGCACACCTCTGTAATAATCAGGCCGGTTCCGCCCTGCGCCCGCCTGGAAAGATATGCCACCAGACGGTCACTAATCGTTCCGTCAGCATTGCCATATCCTGTACCCATCGGCGGCATAACCGCCCGGTTCTTTAGTGTCATACCGTTAATGGTAATCGGTGAAAAAAGGTGTGATAACTTCATTGATGCCTCCCTGTTCATAATATGCCCGTAAATAAATCATTGTATCTATGCTGACGACCTATTTATCTTTTCTTCTACAGATAGCTATGTAAACTGGAAAGGAAATTTACCCCGAAGTAAGTAAATAAAACAGAAATAAAGCCGGCAATGGCCATGATGGCCATCCTCTTTCCACGCCACCCCCGAACATATCGGGCATGAAGCATTATAGCATAGATTAACCACGTAATCAGCGACCATATCTCCTTGGGGTCCCAGCTCCAGTAAGATCCCCAGGCGTAGTGCGCCCATATGGAGCCTGTCATAATACCCATGGCCAGAAAAACAAATCCCAAAGTGGTACTCTGATAAATCAGGATATCCAGCATGTCCGGTGAAGGCAGGTTGCCTGCAAAGCTTGAATTGTTTCCATTTTTTTTATCTTTTGAGCCTTTCCAGAGATAAAGAAGCCCGCAGCCGAAAGCCACTGTAAAAGCTGCATAACCCATAAAACAGGTTAAAACATGCGTTGTCAGCCAGTTACTCTGCAGTGCCGGAATAAGCGGCTCAATTTTGTTGTTTACACCGGGAGCGATAGAAGCGTAAGCCATAATCAAAAAGGCTACGGGCACAACAAAAGCGCCAAGCATTCTGTTTTTAATGCGCCATTCAATCAATAAATAAAGAAGCATGATTGACCAGGCGAAGAAAATCAAAGATTCATAGAGATTGGTCAGGGGCGCGTGTCCGAATCCCAGACGGTAGGAAGTCTTCCATCGTATGATTAAGGCAAATGTGTGCGCTAAAAGTCCCAACCACGCCCCAGTAGAAGCGGCATATCCCCAGAATTCCTTTTTCACAATCATCCTGAACAGATAAAGTACAAAGGAGATAAAATAAATGAAGGTAACATAACTAAAAATCAGCGTGTGACTCATTAAGTCATCTCCTTATTAATCTTCATACAAAGATCGTCAATCCGGCGCTGGAGTATTTCATTATTGCGATGACTGCGCCCGGCGGCACTGATTTTGATTCCTTTGGATTCCTGTTCGATCAACACCCCGATTCGCTGATGCGAAATGAAGAATATTATCATCATGCCGGCAAGGAGCATTATGCCGCCCGCCAGCACAAAAGGGACCCCGGGATCACGAACAACGCGCAACCCGGTATAATACTGTGGTTCCATCCGCTTGAGAGAAAAAACCAGCGGCGGGAAAAGGCCCGGATTAAACATGGGAACCTTTGTGAACAGACCGGGATTGTCGACTACGATGTCATCAATATGCTGAAAAACCCAGAATTGAATATTCTTTTTATTGGCTTCAATATTAAGCTTTACAGCCGGACCATATTGCATCATATCGCCTTCCACCCGTAAAATTGTGGCTTTTGCCTTTTGCGCAGGGAGGTCGAAAGTTTGTCCCGGTACAACGGTTATTTCTTCACTCTCCGCTTTAGCATTCTTGTATGACAAAACAGCGTTGCTTTCTTCAGACATACCATAACTTGACTGATAAAAGCGCAAGCCGTCAAATGTCACCGGATGATTGACCAGCGTGGAACCCCTGGATATGACCCGACCGTCTTTAATAAAACTCAAATCAGAACGATATGTTTTCGGGGCTCCGGTGTCGTAAAAGTCCACAGTGAATTTGTCGCAACGCACCGAAAAATCAAGTTGACGAGTTCCCCTGCCTTTGGCCAATTGGACAATATTTGAATCTTCTCCCTCACTAAGATTGACATCGGCTTCAAAACCGAAAATAGAACCGAATACGGCTCCCGCAATGATAATCAACACCCCTAAATGAACAATATAGACTCCAAATATTGAAAAACGTCCTTTATAAATGTACAAGAGACGCTTTTTTTCCATATCGGTCTTTTTATATGACGAGAACTTCGACATGAGGAATGATTCCACCACTCTGCTTGCATCCTCCATTTTTTTATCCGTAAGTATTATCCGGTCAGGTGGAAGATTTTTAAAGAGCCCGGACGGAAACGGTACGCGGGAAGCCTTATATTGTCTCATGGAAACAGGCAGACGGTTGAGGGAACAGACAATGAGATTGACAGATAGAAGTCCCATCAGGATATAAAAAATATTGGAGTGATAAAGATCATTCATCCAGATAATTTTTGACGTATCTTCCTGCTGAGGGATCAGGGTCGCAACAATAAAGATAATGACCATGCACAAAAGAAGGACAATGGAAAGTTTAATCGAAGAGAAAAAAGTCCATAGAAAATTTGCTTTTTTCAACAAATTTTGCTCCCTAAATAAGGAATTTGTTTATTAAAACTTAACATCTAATTTCCTTTCTGTCAAAGAGTACATTCATTATTAAGCGCCCATAAACGTCTTGACAAAGCACCTGATTTACCTTATTTTTTACCTGTATTGTCTATGTAGTCTTCGAGGTTTTTCAACTATGAGGATACGGCATGCAAAGCTTCGGCAAAAAATGGTTCACTACTAATGTCAAACCCGCTTTTGAACGCGTTATATCCGGTGGGTGGCTGTATCTTGCCTTTATTATCCTTTTTGGTATTTTGATGTTCATCGGCATTGGAGCCGGAATCCATGCTTTATTTATCGCGGGTACGCGCCATGCCTACGGAACCTACAGGGAAATACCTGTAGCAATGCTTATTTCCACTTACATTTTCTTTGTTGTGGCCTCCACAGGACTTTGTCTTGTCTCATCCCTCGGTCATGTTTTTGGTATGCAAAATTTCATACCCCTAGCCAAACGTTGCGTTTACCTCTCGATTATAACAATTCTCTCTGGTTTTCTGGTAATTGGGCTGGAAATCGAGCATCCCTTCCGGATGGCAATATATAATATTATTTCGCCTAACTTTTCTTCCAATATCTGGTGGATGGGCACTCTTTATGGATTTGCCGTCGTTTTTCTTACGGTCGAGTTTATTTTTCTTTTTAATGAAAAAAATCATAATAAAGCCGTGATCGCAGGTTTTCTGGGAGTGATTACGGAAATCGCTGCCAACAGCAATCTGGGAGGCGTTTTTGCCATGATGCATGGCCGACCCTACTGGTATGGTCCCTATTTCACGGTTTATTTTATTTTATCCGCCTTGATTACAGGGTGTGCTTTTATCATCTTTTTCTTCTTTCTCGCACACAAAACAGTCAACAGTGAGCCTTTTAATGAAGCAACCCAAAAGGCTCTGTCTGTTGTTTCAAAACTGACTATTCTCTTGCTGGCCATTGTAATGATTTTTACGATCTGGAAGGTTTTAACAACATCAGTCGGCAGCCCTGCCGCCGTGTCGGCGCTGAATGCTTTAAACGGTGGGCCCTATTCTTTCAGCTTCTGGAAAATTGAAGTGCTGGGGGGAATGATCATTCCCTTTATCCTGCTTTTAGCAGCAAGAGGGAAAAATTTAGCAATCATGTTTGTGGCTTCCGCTTTTATGATTTTCAGCCTTTTTTTCACTCGTCTGGACATGGTTGTCGTGGGACAAATTGTTCCTCAATACTTTGAGCTTGGTGTTGTTGAATATTCCAAATTGCACGTCTATTCGCCGAGTGTTCATGAAATACTAGTGGTGCTGGGCGGCATAAGTTTCTGCCTGCTGGCGTTTTTACTGGGTGAAAAAATTTTTTCCGGATTTGCCGAAACCGGGCATAATCATTCATTAACGGAAAAAGAACCCGCTGTTGTTAGAGCACAGGAACTGCCATGACCGATAAGTTGAAAAATAAACCGCTATATCCGCTTGATCGGGAACGCCGGGAATTCCTTAAAATCGGCTTTAAGATAACCGGTGTGCTGGCCGGCGGCACGGTTCTTTCCTTGATTTCCAGCATCAACAAAGCCTATTCTCTTGATATATTCCGTGATAAATACCCCTATAAGCCGCATTATGCCATGGTATTAAGGCAGGACCGCTGCATCGACTGCAAGAAATGCGTGATAGCCTGTGTGGCTGCCAATAAAGTCGCGGATTATGGCTGGCGTACAAGAATTTTGAAAAGAGAAGCACCTTCGTCCGTTGATCAGAAATGGGAATTCATTCCTATCCTTTGCAATCAATGCAACAATCCGCCCTGTGTGCGGACCTGTCCCACACGGGCAACATACAAAGACAAAATCAACGGAATCGTGCAGATGGACAACAAGAAATGCATCGGGTGCAAATCCTGCATGATGGCATGCCCCTACGACGCGCGTTATTATAACGAAGAAAAGAAGGCGATTGATAAATGCGATTTTTGTTATGCCTCCAGACTATCACTAGGCATAAAGAATGTGGCCTGTTCCGAGGCCTGCCCGGCTGACGTCCGTGTTTTCGGCGATTTGTCCGATTCGTCCAGCAGAGTTTTTAAGCTGGTTCACCAACTGCAAAAACCTGTGTGGGTTCTGCGAGAAGATGTTGGAGCAAAGCCGAATATTTTTTACATGAAGGGTTGATTTTTCAGATGAAGAAAAATTACGTACTCATCATATTGCTTGGATTATTCTGCATCGCCAATGTGGGCGCTGCCGGAAAGAACAGCTTTTCCGACGGTGGAGGCATTCTTTATACGCAACCATTAAAATCAGTTATTTTCCGTCACCAGTATCATGTGGATGTAAAGAAAATAAGCTGTGAAAAATGTCACAGCGGTCTTTTTGAAATGGAAGCCCTGCGCGCCCAAGAGAATAAAGATTTCATCATGGAATCCCTTTACCGAGGGAAATACTGCGGAGCCTGTCATAACGGCAAAAACGCTTTTGACTCTGAAACGCAATGCGCCAGATGCCATGTCCGAATCAGCGAAAAAGATGTCGGACATGTGAAAGGCAAGATCAAACCCTATCAGTTCCCCGTTTACAATACCAATGTGCCTTTAGGAAAAAATAATCTGCGGGTTGTTTTCCAACATGAAAAACATTCTGCACCCCTCAGCTGCAGTGATTGTCATTCAAAAATATTTCAGATTAAAAAAGGCACGAACAAAATAACTCTTTTGAATCACAAACCGCAAAAATATTGTTTCAATTGCCACAACGGCGACAAAGCTTTTTCAAGACTCAGTTGCGATAAATGCCACAAAGACTGGAAAGAAATTGCGCAATATGGTCCTTTGAAACCAAAAGCCGACAGAGGCAGTTGTGTCAAATGCCACACCAATCCCGATGAGATGAAATCTCTGGTTAAGCCGCCACCCATTGGCGGCGAGGCCGAGGGGTGAGCGGGTGCTCCTCCCCCGGTCCGGGCGGAAGAATATTACAAAGGTTATCTGGTCGATCCCGCATCCTTTAACCAGGATATTCACCTGGCGATCAAATGTATCGGCTGTCATAAAGGCAATGATAAAGCATCAACAAAAGAAATTGCCCACAAGGGCCGTATAGCAAATCCATCCAACAATCTCAAAACATGTGGAACCTGTCACATCAAGGATAAAATGACCTACGCCAAGTCGCTTCATTATACCAGCCTTGGCCAGCGCGAAGGTGTTCGTCCCAGATTTTCTGCCGATGAATTGAAGACATTCGACAAAAAAGTTTTCGAGCAGTCATGCCGCACCTGCCATGCTTCCTGCGGCAGCTGCCATGTCAAATCTCCGCCTGTTTCAGGTATTACAACCGGCCTTCTGCAAGGTCACAAATTTATAAGGAAAAACGAAGGGAAAACCTGCGCTTCCTGCCATGGGGGCCGTGTCTATCCCGAATTTACGGGAGAATACGGCGGGACGCCCGATGTCCATTATCAGAAAGGCATGATGTGCGTTGATTGCCACAAAAAGCAGGAAATGCATGGAGATGGAAAAATGTATAAATCAAAACAGGAGGTTAAAGACCGTCCCCAGTGCCAGGCCTGTCACAAGGATAAAAGCTTCAATCTTGCCCATGCGATACATAAAGACAATACAAGCTGCCAGGGCTGCCATTCATCCGGACAGTACCGGCAGTGTTACAGTTGCCATTCCGATACGGGTTCAACGGCAAAGCCCAATTTTATTCTGGGTTTGAATCCGCGCGACCGCAAGACCTTGACAACGCTCAGAGTCGTACCTACTATAAAGACAACTTTTGAAAAAGCGGGGATAATGATGGAGAATTTTGATGCTGTGCCCAATTACTGGAATTCGCCGGTGCACAATATAAAAAAAAGGACAGACAGGACACGCTCCTGCGATTCCTGCCATGTCAATAAAGACAGTTTCCTGAAACCTGAAGGACTGATTAAAGAAGGATCCAAGGCGAACGAAGGATTAATTTATAACATCAAACCCATTAGCAAATAATTTTAGGAGGATTTTATGAAAAAAATTAATTTCTTAAAATTGTTGTTGGTGTCCCTGTTTATTGTACTGCCGGCAGTGGTTTGTGCACAGGGGCTCAATCCTATTATTTCAACGGATGAATTGGCAAAAATTTTAAAAGATCCCGGCATTATCATTGTCGATATCCG
Source organism: uncultured Smithella sp. (assembly GCA_964394185.1). GTDB lineage: Bacteria > Desulfobacterota > Syntrophia > Syntrophales > Smithellaceae > Smithella. The sequence continues at coordinate 8,769 of CAYMWM010000029.1, read as the reverse complement.
CAAGGTTGAAGATTATAAAACCGGACACATACCGGGTGCCCTTGGTATTTTTTACGGTAACTGGGCACCGGGCATGGGTGGTTTGAAAAATGAGATGCCTTCAGACGATGATTTAATGGACTTGCTTGCCGACAATGGCATTGGACCGGATTCAACAGTGGTTGTTTACGGAACCACAGGCACACCCCCGGATCGCGTGGATGTGACCCGTGTGGCCTGGGCGTTGAAATATGCAGGTGTTAAAAAAGTATCAGTGTTGAGTGGCGGATTTGAAAAATGGGCTGTACGTGAGAAAAAAGAAGTCTCTCAGGATATGGTTAAACCCAAGGCCAAAACCGGTAAAGGAAATATAAATAAAACGATTCTTGTTAAAAAGGATTATGTAAAAAACCAAATCGGCAAAGCGATCATTGTCGACACGCGGGAACCGGCCTTTTTCAAGGGTGAGCAGAAGTTACCTTTCGTAGCGAAAACCGGCAGAATAAAAAACTCCGTCAATTTACCCACCATTCAGGTTTTCGATAAATATCCCCCCGGAGAACATATGGAACCATGCTGCTGGACCTATAAAGATGTTTCCGCTTTGAAAAACCTTGCATCGGGTGTTGTCGGCAGTGATCTCGATAAGGAAATCATTGTTTACTGTGACACGGGAAAAGTGGCCAGTGCCTGGTGGTTTATCTTAACTGAGGTAATGGGTTATAAAAATGTAAAGATTTATGACGGGTCAACAGAAGAATGGATGAATGACGCCAACGCTCCGGTTGAACCATAACAAAATTGCAAATCGTTTTAAATAATAAGCCCGGTGAAAAAATTTATCGGGCTTATTTATACCTATTGTGTTCAGAAAACCGATCAGTAAAAAAATTAAAGCCGCTTCTGTTAATTTTACCAACAGGGTTTCAACGGCATTCCCCCCTGCCCCTGGCCATTTCCAGTAATTTGCAGGCTCCCAGCTCACAGGCTTTTTGCGCGTCGGAACAGCCCTGAACTTTATTGCCGGTCATCATATAGGCGACTCCCCTGCTCAGATAGGCCATCGCATAATCCGGTTTCATAAGGATGGCTTTATTATATTCTTCGATGGCCTGCGTATACTGGCGAAGGTAATTGAACTTATTTCCCCTGTCGGTAATTTTTTGAGCCAGGACCGGATTCAGGCGCAGTGCCTGACGATAGTCCTCACCCGCGAGCTGGTACTGTCCGAGTTTTCGGTAAGCGCCGGCTCTGTTGAGATAGCTCTCTTCGTAATAAGGACTTATACTGATGGCCTGACTATAGTCATCCACGGCGAGCTGATACTGTCCCAGTTTTTCGTACGCGTTCCCCCGGTTATTGAAGGCGTAGGTATAATCAGGCCTTATCTTGATTGCCACACTAAAGTCCTCAATAGCTTGCTGATACTGACCGCTTTTCGCGTAAAGAGCCCCTCTTTTATGATAGGCAAAATGATTGTTCTTTGTCACCAATGCTGCATGATTGAATAGTTCAAAGGTATTCTTCCAGTAGCCGCATTGCCGCCAAGATAAAACTGTCAGAATAACAAGAATAACTATTCCCGCCGGAAATAATATTTTTTTGCCTTTTTCTTCATCCTTAATTAGAGACGATAGTCCCCAAACCAGCATAACAACAATGCCGAACGAGGGCAGATATGTATAGCGGTCACCCATAGCCTGAGTGCCCACCTGAACAATTCCAATAACAGGGACAAGGGTTCCCAGAAATATAAACCACCCGACAAACAAAAATGGCATCTTTTTGATGTAATAAAACGCCGCGGCAGTAATGGCCAAAAGAATAATGGCGGAAATTATCATTTTCCATAACGGCAGGGATATATCATAAGGATAATAGACAGCCAGATTTAACGGCCAGAAAGTTTTTCCCAAATATGTTGCGTAGGAAACAATGGCATTGGCCACGCGTGTAACAAACGATATTTCTTCCCCGAAAAAAGTAGCTCCTTCTTTTTTTTGCGCCCAGACTGTAATGTAGCTGGTGATAATCGTCAGCAGAATAAATGGAACTTTTTCTCCCATCAGCGAGCCGATTGAAACGCCGCTTTTTTTGACCGGTGTGGATATTTTTATTTCGTTATCAGATTCGTTTTTTTGTTTTTTGATTTTTTTCTTATCTGCTTTTGTTGTTTTGGATAGTAGCGGTTGAGCTGCCGGTGTCAGAGCATCCTGCCAGCGGTTTAGCGGCCAATAATCAAGAAGCATCAGAACAAACGGCAGGGTGACCATCATCGGCTTGGACATCAAAGCCAAAGCGAATAATATCAGGCAAAGAAAATATCGGGAGAGTTTGGAATTTTCAGCCCAGAAGGCATAGGCATAGAGACAGGCCATTGCGAAAAACATGCTTAAAACATCTTTGCGCTCAGCTGCCCAGGCAACTGATTCCACCCGCAGGGGATGCAGGGCGAACAAGGCAGAGGCAAAAGCCGAAGGCCAGAGGCTCTTTGTCGTTTTATTTAAAAACAGGAACAGAAAAATAACAGCGCCTATGTGCAGAAGCAGACTGACAAGATGAGTCCCGATAGGATTTCCCGCAAAAAGACTCCAGTCCAGCATGAAGGAGAGCCAGGTAGTGGGGTGCCAATAACTGAAATAGGTAGTGGTAAGCGCCCACTCGATGCTTTCCAGATTGAAACCTGACTGAATATTATGATTTTCCGTGATGAATATCGTGTCGTCATAGGTAACAAATTCATTGCCTGCTATCCGGCCAAAGGCAATACAGGAAGCAATGATGAGGAATATGATAACGGGATAAGTATATTTATTATTCATTGAATGTCCCGGTGAATGTTTTTTAACATTTACTATAAACGATAATTTTTTAGCACAATTATCTTGAAATTCAAATTAGTTCTTTTGACTTTAAGTTTGAATCATGATTAGTGAATTCATCTTTTTTTGTGAACCAGCCATCCAACCAGACGTCTATCAATAAATGTTATCTGAAGATGTCGAAAGCGTGCTTGCATTTTTTTCTTTTCAAACATATAATAAAAAATTAATTCAGTGATTTATACCACTACTGATTTGGTAAACATTTCATAGATACAGGCGGAAATCATAGAATGTCCATTTTAATATCGAAAAATCTTGCATATGAGATCGCAGATGTTTTGGGTGAAAGAATCATCCGCATGGAGTATAAATCCGGCAACCGGATGATTGAGTCGAAAATAGCCAAAGAATTGGATGTCAGCCAGAGCTCCATCAGAGAGGCATTGCGCATACTGGAGCAGAGCGGCCTAGTCGAGATAAACCCGAGACGTGGCACCTATGTTACCGAGCTATCGATCAATAACATCAATATACTGTATGACCTTCTTTCCGAAATGTACGCGCTTCTGATAAGGAAGGCGATGGAGAAGAAATCCGATTTTAATGTGAAAAATGTCACAGAGGTCTTCACAAGAATAAAAGATTCGGCGGGGAATAATGACGTTGATAATTATTATAAAGGTATCTTCGATCTGGCGCTGATCGCATTGGACGTAACGAAAAGTTTTCTGCTCAAAAGAGCTATTACCGCTTTATGGCCATACAAGCGTAGAATCGAATACATGACACTTTCTTCGCGTAAAAACGATTTAAAGGAGAACTTAAAATACTTCGACCTGCTTGTCCATTCCATGATGAAATCTGATATCGAACGGATGGTTGAAATCGTCAGGAAATACTCACAAAACGAAAAATCTTACGCGATCAATATTCTGAAAAAGAATAAGTTGATTTAACAGATCATCCGCCCATCACCACATTTTTCACGATGAACGCCTCCCCATAATCCCCTCTATAGAATCTTCAACAAACACTTCTATCCGCTAATGCAGGAGAAGCTTGGCCAACCAGAGCTTGTTTTTATAAGGCGCATACCTGAGCGGCATATCCAGCAGTGTGCTCTTGGAAATAATTGAACGATGATGACTGAACGTATTGAAACTGAATTTCCCGTGATACGATCCCATGCCGCTGTATCCGACTCCGCCGAAGGGCATCCGTGCATTGGTAAGATGAACAATTGTATCATTGATGCAGCCGCCGCCGGAAGATGTTCTGGAAAGAATTTTCTTTTGCTTATCCCTGCTTGATGAAAAAAAGTACATGGCTAGCGGTTTTTCCCGGCTATTGACGAACGAAATCACTTCATCCAGATTATTGTATTCCATAACGGGAAATATCGGTCCGAAAATCTCTTCAATCATAACCGGATCGTCAGGCTTAACATTATCCAGGATGGTTGGGGCAATGTATCGTTCATTCGGATCTATTTTACCACCGGTAACGATTGTCCCATTTTTAATAAGACTCGTTAATCTTTCAAATTGTTCATCATTGATAATTCTTCCGTAGTCGGGGCTTTGCTTCGGATCAATGCCGAAAGATTCAGTAATATAGTGCTGTATTCTTTCCACCAGTTGTTTTTTAATTTTTGAATGTACAAAAAGATAATCGGGCGCAATACAGGTTTGTCCGGAATTAAGGAACTTGCCAAACGTAATGCGCCGGGCGGCGATCTCGATATCCGCATCTTCATCGACAATGCAGGGGCTTTTACCGCCAAGTTCGAGAGTAACTGGTGTCAAATGCCGCGATGCTTTCTCCATTACAATTCTGCCGAGATAGGTGCCACCTGTAAAACAGATATGATCGAACCGCTCATCAAGCAGTTCCTGAATGACCTTGCGCCCTCCCCTGAAAACACTGATGTAGCGTTTATCAAATGTTTCATTGATTAATTCCATGATGACTTCAGCCGTATGTCCTGAATAGTGAGCCGGCTTCAAAACAACGCAGTTTCCGGCGGAAATGGCGCCGACAAGTGGATTGAACAGCAATTGAAAAGGATAATTCCATGGCGCCATCACCAATACGACACCGAGAGGTTCATGAACAATAAAGCTCTTGGCATAGAAATTGACAAGGTCGGTTCTGATTCTGGTAGGTTTTGCCCATTTCCGAAGTTTTACGATATGAACAGAAAGTTCCTCAAGAGTAAACCCGATTTCCGCCGCATAGGATTCAAATGATGATTTGCCGAGGTCTTTTTTCAATGCGTCATACAGCCTGTTTTCGTATCTTAATATTGCCTGTTTCAGTTTCTTCAAATTTTCAATCCTGAAATCAATCCTTCTGGTTGCATGTGTAAGGTAGTATTCGCGTTGCGATGCAATTATCCTGGATATATCTGTCATTTTATGTTGCCCCCGTTAACTTTTTATTGTCGACTTTCGATTATCGATAATCGTTATAAAAGTCAAGCTTTTTTCTCAAAATCAATCATAATAATAACTTATGATAGAAAATAGAAATCTAGTTGATTATTGTTTAATATTAATCTATTAAGTACAAAAGTACGTATTTTATAGAGGGGTGTTATATCTTTAGTGCATTTGGCATTTGCAATATTAGCACCAATCCATATAAACGGTATTGGCGCAACAAAATAAATGAAAAAAATAAAACTACCAATAATCAAAGATGAGACAGCATCCTGGCCTTCGGAACCGCTCTGCCCAGTATGCAAAAAGAGGAGGGTTTTCGAACCTCATTCCATGGCAGTATTGGGAGTTGGTGCACTTCTTTTGGATCGAAGAATGACTCCGGCGGTCCATCCCCTGATTTAGATGCGTTCTTTCACCTAACGTGGCATGGAGCTCCTGATAGTGGAGAAGGAGAAGACCGGGAAATCGGATACATGCTGGACATCATAAGAGATATACGTGGAGGCCAGGCAGATATGTACTTCTGTTCGACGGCGTGTCTGAGGCAGTTCCTCAATCATTGCGTTGATGAACTTGAGAGAAAGGTAGCCCGCATGAGAAGCTCCAATACGCGCTAAGATTGTGACATGGTTTGAATCCGCAGGAACGTTGGTTATCAGAAATAGGAGGGAGAATGTTTGATTTAATTTTTGAGAATGCGACAGTCATAGACGGCTCTGGAGAAAAACCGTACAAGGCGGATGTAGGAATTGCCGGCCCTGTGATAAAGGCAATAGGCGATTTTAAAAAGGACGAGGCGGCGCGAAAGGTGGATGCAACAGGTCTGACGCTTTGTCCGGGATTTATTGATGTTCATTCGCATGCAGACCTTGCTTTTTTTAGAGAAGACCACGAGAAGGTGCTTTCTCCTCTTTTAAAACAGGGGATTACCACCTTTGTGGGCGGCAACTGCGGCATGGCGCTTGCTCCCATTACAAAGGAAAACCGCGACGGACTCAAACTGTACCTTGAGGTATTCACGCAGATGGATTTTGAATCCGCCATCAAATGGGATACCATGGGCAGTTTCATGGATCATATGGACAAAAAAGGATTGCCTTTAAACACGGCCATGCTGGTGCCTCATGGACTGCTGCGCATATCCGCCGCGGGAACTCAAACGAGGCTTGTTACCGACAGTGAGGTTGGTTACATGAAAAAGCGTTTGGAAGAATCTCTGGAAGCCGGCGCATTCGGCCTCTCCACCGGTCTTCAATATTTTCCCGGCAACCAGTCCGATACCAAAGAGCTCACGGAGCTCGCCCAACCGCTGACAAAAGTCAACGGACTTTTTACAAGCCATATCAGGTCTTATACGAATACAACTTTGGGACAGGCCATCAATGAAGTGGCGGAGGTTGCGAAGGCCAATCAGATTCACGGCCATGTATCTCATATCTTCTCCATCCCGTGGCTAGGCCCGTTTCAGAAGCCCGCACTCAAGGTTTTAAAATGGCTTGCCAGGAATGCGGACATTACAGAAAAGGTGATACCCGGATTTGTGATCGAGGCGGAGATGAAAAAAATCTTAAAGATGCTGGATAAGGAGAGGGTAAACGGCGCGAATATCACAATGGATGTCATGCCGACCACCGCGGGTTTTACACATCTTATGGCATTCTTTCCACCGTGGGCGCTTACAGGCGGCAAAGAGCAGATTCTGTCAAGGGTCAAAGATCCCAAAACAAGGGCGGAAATCCGCAAGGATATCGAAACCGGCAAACCTACATGGCCGCATCGTGGAAGGAATGACTGGTCACTCAATATCATGAAGCAGATGGGATGGGACGCGGTGACGGTCATGGCGGTTCACAGCCAGAAGAATAAGCATCTTGAAGGAAAACTGTTTACCGAGATTGCCGAAGAGGGTGGAAAGCATCCGTTCGATGTGATGTGTGATCTTTTGCTGGAAGAGGACGGACGGGTTCTTGTGTTTGAATCCATGAGTGAACCTGACGACGCATTTACCGAGCGCTATACCTTTCCGGCGCTGAAGGACAATCAGACCATGATCACAACAGACACCATCCTGCTCGGCATGGGAAAGCCCTCTTATCTGTTCCATGGATGTTATCCGAAATTCATTCACCGCTATGTGTTTGAGAAGAATCTGATGGATCTGCCGACAGCCATTTCCCGTTGCACAGCGATGCCCGCCAGAGAGTTCAACATCAAAAACAGGGGACTGATAAAGGAAGGTTATTTCGCGGACATTCTGGTCATGGACGCGCAGAACTTTAAGACAAAAGCCGTATTCAGAAATCCGGTACAGGACCCCGAGGGCATGAAGATGGTCATCATCAACGGCAAGGTTGTTGTGGAAGACGGAAACATAAAAACAGGGGTTCTTTCAGGGAAGATGTTAAGAAGAGATCAACAAGAAACGCCTTCGGTATAAGAGCAGTGAAAAGGATATATGGGCAACAGCCCGAGAATGATTGAACCCATAGGAAGTTATTTTATCTGAGTCTAAAAAATACCTTCCAGCACTGTATTGCATTTTGAGCATTGATTACCTTTCAGATTCATACTGACGATTCTGAAACCGTAACGTTCAATCAGAAGATTGCCGCAATTAAAGCAATAGGTATTTTCCCCTGCATCGCCGGGAACGTTGCCGCTATATACATATTTTAATCCGGCCCCTTTGCCTATTTGCACCGCCCGGTGCAATGAAGCAACCGGTGTTACCGGCACATCCGTCAATTTGTATTGCGGATGAAAACGGCTGATGTGCCAGGGGATCTCCGTGCCTAGTCCGGTAATAAACCGGGCTGTCTCCTTGAGTTCCTTGTCACTGTCATTCAGGCCGGAAATCAGCAGTGTGGTAATCTCCACCCAGATGCCCTTATCCTTCATTTTTTGCAAACTTTCCAAAACGGGATTGAGTCTTGCTCCACAGTGCTTTTTATAGAATTCATCGCTGAAAGATTTTAAGTCGACATTGGCGGCTGCCAGATACGGCGCTATCATTTCAATGGTCTCATGCGTCATAAAACCGTTGGTTACAAAAACATTTTTAATGCCGTTTTCCACGGCGATTTTCGCGGTATCGAATGCCAGCTCAAAATAGATTGTCGGTTCCGTGTAAGTGTAGGCAATGGTTTTGGAGCCGCTTTTTTTCACCCGTTCCACAATTTCAGCCGGCAGAAAATCCTCGCCGGCTATCATCCGGGTGGAACGAGGCATTTGAGAGATATCGTGGTTCTGGCAGAAATCACATCTGAAATTACATCCCACGGTGGCAATGGAGTGGGATCTGGATGCGGGATAAACATGAAATAACGGCTTCTTTTCGATAGGATCAACGTTTTCGGCAATCAGCGTCCCGTAAACCAGTGAATACAAAATGCCTTCCCTGTTTTCCCTTGCGCCGCATACTCCGCACCTGTCGGGCATAATCGTACACCTGTGAGCGCATAAATTGCAGCGAACCTGACCGTCATCCAGTTTTTCGTAAATCATCGCTTCTTTAATCATTT
>CAYMWM010000028.1:12759-35621 GCA_964394185.1 uncultured Smithella sp. | reverse complement strand
TTCTTTCCCCGATGGGGCCCCACAAAGCATCAAAATCACCCCCATCCGTCTCCTAGTTGAGAAGGAAGGAAAAAGTGAGGGGCTTGTATGCCTTACCTCTAAAACCTATTGCCATATAAAACGAATAAACACCGCCACTCCGCAAAGCGGAGTGGCGGCATCTCATCATTTAAGACACACCGTATTCCATAACATAAACACAACTAATTTTATTCGCTTTTTTACTTAGTCACATTGTAGTGATACAGTCAAGCAATATTTTCCGCAGCTTAAAATATCATTTAATCAATCTGCGGCGCATTTTATGAATGGCAAGGGGAAAAATAACGAGGCAAAAAAACGTTAAGTAAGTGACATTAATCAATAATTCTGAATTAAACACACCAAAACTCAACGCCCGGACAAGATTAACCAGATGGGTAAGCGGCAGGCCATAAGCAAAATATTGAGCCCAGAGGGGCAGAGCCGTTATCGGAAAAAACGTGCCGCTGAAAAGAAACATGGGGGTAATGAATAAAAAAACCGGCAGATTAAACAACTCGATTTTTTCCACCATTCCGGTAAAGTACATGGCCACAGAACCGAAAGCAATACCGCCCAGAAATGCCGCAAGTACGATTAGAAGGCCTGCCGGATAACTCACCAGTCCGAAGAAACTTATCACGATCAACATAATAATCGTTCCGATGACCGATTTCGTTGCTCCCCAGAATATTTCGCCGGTGATAATTTCATCAGAATTTAGCGGAGTAGCCATCATGGCATCAAAGGTTTTTTGGTAATACATCCGCACAAAAGAACCGAAGGTGTTCTCGAAAAATGCATTATACATAATATTGATCGCCACAAGCGAGGGCGCGATAAAACTTACATAAGAGACTTCCTTTGAATCGTAATGGACAGAACTGATCATGCCGGAAAAACCGATGCCGAATGCCAGAAGGTAGAAAAGCGGCTCAAGAAGCGGGGGAAGAAAATTAACTTTCCAGCTTTCTTTATAGACAGTAAGGTTCCGCTGCCAGATACGGATAAAACGCATGGATATATGAAAGTTCATTCCCTCAATTCCCTTCCGGTTAACTTCAAAAAGACATCTTCGAGCGTAGCCGAACGCAACAGGCAGCTTTTGGAGCTAAAGCGGCCGCAGATTTCCCGGTAAAGTTCGTGTCCTGTTTCGGTATAAATAATCAGACGATGTCCGAGGTCCTCCTGTCTCGCATTCTTTTCGCGGGCAAAAGCTCGCAAATCATTTTCAGGCTCGGCAATTTCAATAATATTTTCTCCCGTGTATTCACTAATCAGGGATTGAGGAGACCCCTGCGCCAGTATTTTACCGTTATCCATGATGACCAGGTCATCGCAAAGGCGCGCTGCCTCATCCATATAATGCGTTGTTAGCAAAATCGTCATCCCCTCTTTTTTCAGGTCCTCCAGTCGCTCCCAAACCTGATGACGCGATTGCGGATCAAGGCCGGTCGTCGGCTCATCCAGAATGATAAGTTCGGGCTTGTTGATTAAGGCGCGGGCAATGACCAGCCTGCGCACCATTCCTCCTGAAAGTTCTGTGGCGCGGGCGTTTTGGCGTTGTTCCAGAGCGAAGAAACTCAGCAAAGATGAAGCCCTGTCAATAGCCGTTTTTTTGTCGAGATTAAAATAACGGGCGAAAACTTCAAAATTCTGCATTACGGTCAGATCGGGATCCAGGGTATTATCCTGCTGACAGACACCGATACGGGATTTGATAAGCCTGTATTGCTTTTTAATTTCCAAGCCGAAAACAAGAATATCTCCGGAAGAAATGGGTGAAAAACCGTAAATCATTTTGATGGTAGACGTTTTACCGGCGCCGTTCGGTCCCAGGATGCCAAAGCATACACCTTTATCAACGGTAAAGGAAATATCATCCACCGCAGTGAAAGTGCCAAAATATTTTTTCAGGTTACGAACCTCAATCACCGGCCGAGGTATATTCATCTCTGACATACTTTTCACACCTTATGTAAATTATGTTAATTGCCGGACTAATGTCAACTAAAAGAAAATGTGTATTTTATGTTTGACGAAACAGCTTTCATCTATTATATTTACCAAAACTTTACATGTACCTGATGTTACTTTTATTGATATTGATTAGCTGACAAGGGAGGATTCAACCATGGGTAAATCGCAAGACATTAAAAAAGATGCAAAGAAAAAACCCTCGAAAACCGCTAAGGAAAAGAAGGAAGCCAAGAAATTGAAGAAAGCGGCAAAAGCGAGTTTGTAATCAACAGGAAAGATTGGCAGCAATCCGGTTTTATAGGTGATTTCTTAAAGATTACTTCTTGATCCTGAAGCCATCAGGATCAAGAGTAGTGTTTTTTGTTTTTTGGGAATACAGCCACGTCTGATTTCATCTAAAATAAAATTCATCAAAGAGGATTTCCAATGAAAATCAAATTTCTCGGAGCGGCAAGAGAAGTTACAGGATCTTGCTTTATTATTGAAACGGATAAGGCAAGATTCGCCGTTGACTGCGGCCTGCATCAGGGCGGATCCGAAATTGATAAACAAAACTGGGAAATTGATGCCTATGATCCGGCAAATATTGATTTCTTCCTTATCACGCACGCTCATATCGATCATTCGGGATTACTGCCCCGCATGGTGAAAAACGGATTCAAGGGTCCGGTTTACGCAACCGAACCTACGGGAGATCTTTTAAAGATCCTGCTTCTGGACAGCGCTCACATTCAGGAAACAGACGCCATCTCGAAAACGAGAAGGATGCAGCGTTACGGAAAATCAGAAAAAATTGAACCGCTTTATACAATGAAAGATGCTGAATCTGTTGGGCCACTCATCAAAATGAAATCCTACAATCATGTTTTCAGCCCGGCGAACGGCATAAAAGCCAATTATCTTGATGCCGGTCATATTCTTGGAGCGGCCATTGTGGAATTATTTATTGAAGAAAACGGTTCCTCGACAAAACTTGTTTTTTCCGGTGATATCGGCCGCCGCCATCAATTGTTGATGAAAGATCCTGTTATGGTCAGCGAAGCGGATTTTCTTTTTATGGAATCGACTTATGGTGACCGCGATCATAAAGGCGAAGAGGACAGCCTCAATGAAATGGCCGAAGCGATTCAGTACAGTTACTCCAGAGGAGAAAAGGTGATCATTCCGGCTTTCGCCGTGGAAAGAACGCAGGAAATGCTTTATTCACTTTACCTTCTTAATCGCGATTCCAGACTGCCAAAAGACATGCCGATTTTTCTTGACAGTCCGCTGGCCATAAAATCAACGGAAATATTCCGGCGCTACCGCTCCTATCTGGATGAGGAGACACAGGGCCTTTTAAAAGAAGGCGAAGATCCTCTGGATTTGCCGCAGCTTCAGTTTTCCTCATCAACAGAGCAATCGATGCAAATTAATACAATGAAGGGTTCTGCAATTGTTATTTCCGCATCCGGCATGGCAAATGCCGGAAGGATTCGACATCACCTACGGCATAATTTATGGCGTCCGGGCGCCAGTATCGTTTTCGTCGGTTTTCAGGCACAGGGAACTCCCGGCCGGAAAATTATCGACGGAGCGAAAAAAATCCGCATTACCAATGAAGATATCGCCGTAAAAGCCAGGATATGGACTATCGGCGGTTTCTCCGCCCATGCAGGACAAAGTCAGCTTCTGGATTGGCTGAATCATTTTAAAAACAAAAGAATGCCGGTATTTTTAGTACACGGTGAACCCGCCGCACAGGATGTGCTTGCTTCTATAATCAAACAAAAACTGGACTTTGATGTAACCATTCCCGAATATCTGGAAGAAATCACACTCAAAGCAGGCGCCCGGCCGGAAGAGATGAAGCAGCCGCAGGTCGCACCGCAACCGATAAATCTTGCCCCACTGCTGACTGACCTGAAAGCAAAAATTGATGACATAAACAAGCAGATGGAAGAGATACAATCCCTGCCGTCTGCGCGTCAGAATGAAGTGCTGGAATTACTCAAGCAGGCAAACATTAAGATTGAAGCAATAAAATTCAGGAATTCCAACGTCCGTAAATAAATTAATTTGCAGGAATTTGATTTTTGATATCGGAATGGAATATCAAAGCCATTGATTCTATCGCATCAAAAATACGCGGAGACGCCCGGCTGATGAGATCCGTATCGATGGGATGGATTTTTTTATTTTTTACTGCCGGTATTTCCGGAAAATTCTGCCAAAACTTTTTCACCGACAAAAATTCCTTGTCGTTGGCCATGGGAGCGAAGAGAATGATATCCGGCGATCCCGCCATGATACTTTCTGCGCTGTAGCGGGGATAACGCGCCGTATTGCTGCCCGCGATATTGATTCCGCCCGCGCGACCGATAACTTCATTGATCAATGTCCCGCTTCCGGCTGTAATAACCGGTTCAAGGCCAATCTGAAAAAACACTTTCGGCTTTTTTTTGTTTTGTGTCAGCGCCGTAATGTTGTTCAGTCTTTTGCGAAGTGTCGCGGTCAGTTTATAGGCGGTATTTTTTTGATTGGTAATTTCGCCGATATTGAGAATGCTTTTTAAAATTTTCTCCATATCGGAAGGATTTGTCACATAAACAGGGAGACCTATTCTTTCCAGTTGAGTCACAGTATCTTTTCTGTTGCCATCGGCAGTTGCTATAATTAAATCCGGTTTTAGAGAAACTATTTTCTCTATTGAAGGATTGGTGAACCCGCCTATTCGCGGTTTTAGGCTTACCTGCCGGGGCCAGTTGCAATAACTGGTTACGCCCACAATTCTGCTGTCCAGACCGAGTTCATAGAGCGTTTCCGTGATACCGGGTGCCAGAGAAACTATTCTTTGCGGTTCCCGGGAAATATTCAGACTACGCCCGGTTTCATCGGTTATCATACGGGCAAATGTTGTGTTCGCGCAAAAGGTCACGGAACATAACATGACTAAACACATAAAAATTTTATACGGGCTTATATAATGCTTTCGCATACATTAATACAATAAAGGGATTCCTAATCCATAAGCTTGTAATCAAAAGAAGCTATGATATGTAGGCGGGAAAGATTATAAATTTCCGGCAGAGGGTCGTATGGAGCGGCATTCCGGACAACACTCAATGCCCCCGTATCAAGCTCTATTGATCCGGATGAAGAAATGAGGGTTACGTCGGCAAGTCTTCCGTCCGTGTCAATGGAAATTTTTATAACAACATCTCCTTCTTCATTTTTCTCGATTGCTTTGGGGGGGTACGTCCAGACCTTTAAAATTCTGTTTTTAATTTTAGATAAATAGGCAATATATTTAATATCGGAAGTGCCGAGATTTACCGTATCTTCACGCCATTGACCATCCTTAATATTTAGCCCCTTTTCATTCTGAGCTTTGGTTTCATTCGTTTTTTCTTTTGTTGTTTCTTCTTTTTTAGGCGCCGGTTTTTTTTCTTCCTCCAGCGGCTCTTTGATACTGACTGAAAGCACATCCACCGGAGTATACTTTTCCTGTAAATCAATCATTCCTGCAATGGCAAGCAATGCCATATGAATGATGATGGATATGATGACCGGCCATAATATGGCTTTTTTGTCCATGTTTTACAATTCCCAAATTTTGGAATTTATTCCAGTAAATTTAATTTACACTTTAACCATATACAGCATTTATCATAAAATCAATATCATGAATTCAGCCTTGATAATAAAATCATTTCAGAAGATAAGTAACACGGAAGAAATTCTTGCGGGGAATAATAACAAAAAGAGCAGGCAGGTCTCAATGCCTGCCTGCTCTTGAAAAATATGTTTTAAAAATTACTCGATATTAGCGCTGACAACAGAGGCAATCTGCATCATGTCAATGGTCTGACCTTCTTTTAATTTAGAAAAATCGACAACCTTTCCGTTTTTGCCCTTGATTTTAGTGTTGTTAAATATTGTAATTAACTTGGCATCCGCCACGATGTTTTTGCCGGCATTTTCCGGTTTTCCGTTAACGGTTTTGGTCTGCAATTTGTTGGCCTTGATGTAATCCCAAAGTTTCTTGGTTATTTCGGTACGTGGAAGCGCTTTAGCTCCCAACAATGCGGCCAAATCCGCTTTCAATTTTACCGGCTTACTTAAACCTTTTTGTTCTGCCATAATCATTGCCTCCATTTTTTAAGTTTAAAGGATATTTCTGAATATGATTTTGTGAAAAGGAGTATAAGAACTTTCTGTTTTGTATGTCAAGAAAATATTAAAAAAAGTTGTTGAACAGCAAATTGATGACACAGTATCTTGTCATTAATAAATCCATCATTATTCTATTGACACAATCCCCGTCTTCTTATACTCACATTCCGCAAACGCACGATTTAGAAAGTTTTTAGATTAGGAGATAAGAGATGCCTATACGGACAATAAAAAAACGCACAACAAAAATTCCGCTGGGCAGAACTCTGCTTTGCGACCCTCTTTTGAACAAGGGAACAGTATTTAACGAAGCAGAGCGCGACGTTCTTCGTTTGCACGGATTACTTCCTCCACGCATTTTTTCTCCAGCAGAAATGTCATTACATATCATCAATAATTTACGGCGTAAAACAACGGATCTTGAAAAATATCTTTATTTGGCCGGTTTGCAAAACCGCAATGAAAGTCTTTTTTATCGGGTTCTTATCGATAATATGCAGGAACTTATGCCTATTATCTATACTCCAACAGTCGGACAGGCCTGTCTGGAATACAGCAAAATTTTCAATGAACCCCGCGGCATATTCATTACAAAAAATGACCGCGGCCGGCTGAAAAAGATACTAAAAAACTGGCCGCAAAAAAATATCCGCGTTATTGTCGTCACCGACGGTGAGCGTATTCTGGGACTTGGTGATCTTGGCGCCAACGGCATGGGAATACCTATCGGCAAATTATCTCTCTATACTGCCTGCGCGGGCATTGATCCGAAATTATGTTTGCCGGTAACGATCGATGCAGGCACAAATAATCAGGAACTTCTGAACAGCCAAGATTATATCGGTTTGCCGGAACAAAGGTTAAGAGGCAGGGAATATGACTTATTGATTAATGAGTTTATGGCTGTTGCCACAAAACTTTATCCCGGCGTAATGATTCAATTGGAGGATTTTGGTAACGCAAACGCTTTCCGTCTACTTGAGGCATATCGTGATAAATATTGCATGTTCAATGATGATATCCAGGGGACAGCCTCTGTTGCTCTGGCCGGTCTGTACTCCGCTCTACGAATTAAAGGAGGAAAGCTATCTGATCAGCGCCTTCTTTTCCTGGGAGCGGGTGAGGCCGCCATCGGCATCGGTGATCTTGTTTCGTCTGCCATGATGGAAGAAGGATTATCCCTGACGGAGGCTCACCGCAATTGCTGGTTTGTCGATTCCAAAGGTCTTGTCGTAAGCAGCCGGACGGACTTAGTCGAGCACAAACGACCTTATGCTCATGAATACCCATTTCAGAAAGATCTTCTTTCTGCGGTGGAAGCCGTGAAACCAACGGCGATTATCGGCGTATCCGGTCAGCCAAGAACCTTCACACCGGAAATCATTAAAGCTATGGGCAAAATAAATGATCGTCCGATTATTTTCGCCCTTTCTAATCCGACATCAAAAGCCGAATGTACGGCTGAAGAGGCATATCGTTATACGAATAAACGGGCTATTTTTGCCAGTGGCAGCCCTTTTCCCGAAGTTCATATTGACGGACAAACATTTGTACCCGGTCAGGCTAACAATGCCTATATTTTCCCCGGTGTAGGACTCGGTGTGGTCGCCTCCGAGGCATCGCGCGTCACAGATGAAATGTTCACTGCAGCCGCCAAATCATTGACTGAGCAGGTTAGCACGGAGGATTTGAAACTGGGAAGAATCTATCCATCGCTTTTACGTATTCGAGATGTATCAGCCAATATCGCGCTTGTTGTTGCCCAAGTTGTATTCGCTCGAAAACTTACACAAATGCCTAATCCTGCCGATTTGGCCGGACACATAAAGTCTAACATGTACCAGCCGGATTTCCATTCCTACATTTAAATAATATTCATTGGATGTAAAAATTAACCATTCTGATTCATATCATACAGATACGTTTAGAAAATCATTTATTGCGTTATTTTAACAAATCACACCTTTGCCAAGATTTCATTGACAAAATATTTTTAAAATTCTAATGAAACAACTGCAATCAAACCGCTTGAAAAACTTTTCATTACATTTGATTCGACCGCTGATTAAAAAAGGAGAGCATCTCATGAAAAAACTAAATCAATTTTCAAAAATATCGTTGATATTTATTACTACGTTAATAGCCTGCATAGGCTTTACGGCGATTGGGGTGGCGGAAACAGGATCATCTCTTAAAATCGGTTTTGTCGACATCAACAAGATAATGAAGGAATCAAAAGCAGCAAAAAACGCTCAGGCAATATTACAAAAAGAGATAGATTCAAAAAAGACAATAATCAAAGAGAGAAACGATAAAATTGCCAATATGGATAAAGATCTGAAAAGTGCTAAACAAGATTCTCCGATATGGAAGGAAAAACGGGAAAAAATAGCGCAGGAAGTTAAGGAGTTTAACCGTATCAGACAGGAATATGACGAACAATTAAAGAAGAAAAATATTGAACTCACACGGAAGATAATTGATGACATTCAACAAATTGTGAGGAAGCTTTCGAAGGCTGAAAAATATTCGATAATACTGGATAAAAAGGCTGCGGTTGTGATGGAAGAAGGATTTGATCTGACCGATAAGGTTATGAAAATATATGATTCGCAGAAAAAATAAATATTTCTAACACCAAAAAGCCTCGGCAAAACCGGGGCTTTTCATTTTTAATTTATCAAAAAACCGTACATCAACTTCAGCAACAATGCAGCTTTTCACGGGGCGCGCTTCCCCGTCCGGGAAGCGCAATGAAATAACATTATTCCTTTTTGTATCTAATATTAATTGACAGACAAAAATGTTCTATTATAGTTCAAAAATGAATATTTAAAATTATATATATCTTTTTCAGAGGAGTATACGATATGATCCAACAGCCTGGTTTTGACAACGAAAAATACATCAAGGAACAAACGACGGAAATTCTTAAAAGAGTTGATCGTTTCAACAACAAGCTGTATTTGGAATTCGGCGGCAAGCTTTTGTATGATTATCATGCCGCCCGTGTCTTACCTGGTTACGACCCGAATGTAAAAATGCGGCTGATCAAAGAACTAAAAGACAAAGCGGACATTATCCTCTGCATATATGCCGGTGATATTGAAAGAAAAAAAATCCGCGCTGATTTCGGAATAACCTACGATGCCGATGCATTAAAGCTTATTGATAATCTCAGGACATGGGGAATAAACGTGTTGGGTGTTGTGATTACGCGTTTCGACGAACAACCAGCCGCCATTATTTTTAAAAATAAACTCGAAAGACGAGGCATTCCTGTCTATACACACCGGTTCACCAAGGGCTACCCTACGGACGTGGAAATGATTGTCAGCGACAACGGCTATGGAGCAAACACATATATAAAAACAAACAAGCCTCTGGTTATCGTGACGGGACCGGGACCGGGAAGCGGAAAAATGGCGACCTGTCTTTCTCAATTATATCATGATTATAAACATGGCATAAATTCCGGCTATGCAAAGTTTGAAACATTTCCTATATGGAATATTCCTTTGAAACACCCCATAAACGTAGCTTATGAAGCGGCTACTGCCGACATCCGGGATTTTAATCTTATCGATCCCTTTCATCTTGATGCCTACGGAGAAAAATCCGTCAATTATAATCGTGATGTGGAGGTCTTTCCGGTTCTGAAGAGAATTTTGGAAAAGATTACAGGTAAAATATCTTTTTACCAGTCTCCTACAGATATGGGAGTTAATCGAGCCGGATTCGCCATCATTAATGATGAAGTTACACAAAAAGCGTCAAAAATGGAAATTATTCGCCGCTACTTTCGTTATCGCTGTGAATACGCAATGGGATTTTCCGATAAAGAAACCGTGCAACGTGTTGAACTTTTCCTCAAGGATTTCAGTCTCGTTCCTGAAATACGCCCGGTCGTCGCACCTGCCCGGGAAGCAGCGGTAAAACCTCATGCGGAAGAAAGAGACTATGAAAGAGGCAATGAAGGCATATTTTGCGGAGCAGCGCTGGAATTGAAAGATGGGAAAATCATAACCGGCAGCAATTCATCCCTGATGCACGCCGCAACCAGTATGGTTTTACACGCTATAAAACATCTGGCAGAAATACCTGACAAAATTAAGCTGCTGCCTCCTCATATCACTGATTCGGTAAAAAATTTAAAAACGGAAATTCTCAATGAAAAAACGGTAAGCCTTGATCTTGAAGAAGCGTTAATCGCCATCAGCATCAGCGCAACAAATAATCCTGCCGCCCAGCTGGCGCTGGAAAAGCTCAGAGAGCTCCGTGATTGTGAAGCTCATATGACACATATTCCTACTCCCGGTGATGAAGCGGGTCTCAGAAGGCTGGGCATTAATCTGACGACAGATCCAAACTTCTCGACCAATGATTTATTCATCACTTAATAAGTATCATACGCAGAATAAAGAATAGCCTAAGCATTTAATACTTTATAGAGATATCCTGACAGGAACAGAGCACGACGGTAACTTTAATAATAACCAGCAACTTTCTGCAGTCATGTATTGATATAAAAAGAGTCCTAATTTCAGTTTCAGTCTACACAACCGTTCTTACAAATCATTCAAATTTCAATCTACAATCAATATTATGCAGTTTTGACGATAAAAATTACGTAGACCTGTTTTTGTGGTCAATATTTCATTGACAGATAAACAGGGTTTCTTATAGTTTAAGCCATGGTTTAAGTCAGCAGGTCGGAAAAAGCAGGGAATTCAGGGAGAGGGATCTGATGTCAGAGAGAAGAAAAGCGCCAAGGTTCAGGGAAGAGAGCGATGTGACCATCACGGTCATTTCCGAAGGGAAACATAAAAAGGTCATCTGTGATAGCAGCAGAGATATTTCCGTTTACGGGGCCAGAATTCATTCCCGCGATTTTTTCCCCGTGGATACACTGCTCGATATAGATTTTGCGGCAAAGGGCGTTCACGAAAAAATAAAGGCCCTCGGCAAGGTAAAATGGATTAAGGTCATTATCGAGGATGATTCTTATGAGGTGGGCGTGGAATTCGTTGAAACCCCCGACGATGCTGTGAAGAAACTCGAAGATTATATATCGTGGAAACAGAATCATATAAGCCCCAAACCTTTCGGTGAGTAGTCGGGATATTTATTTTATATGACAGAGAAATGATGACGAAAAAGAAACTTCCCCCGGAGCAAAAAAATCAGACAGTCCCGCCCGCTTCCGGCCATCCCGGCAGTTCAACCGGTAACGTGTTTCAGGCAAGTGAAGAGCAATACAGGGCCATTCTGGAAAATATTGACGATTGTTATTACGAGCTGGACCTGGCCGGCAGATTTACTTTTTTCAACGATGCCTTATGCCGCCTTCACGGCCGCACCCGGGAGGAAATGATGGGTCTGGACTACCGGGAATATACCGATGAAGAAACCAGGGAAATCCTTCTTGAAGCCTATAGTGAAGTTTATCTGACAGGCAAGCCGGCCCGGGGAGTCGGCTGGTGGGTAACCACAAAAGACGGGAACAAAAAATATCTGGAAATATCCGCATCACTGCGGAGGGATGCATCCGGTCGTCCCGTCGGGTTTCAGGGGATTGTCCGCGACATCACCGAACGCAAGCAAATCGAAGAGTCCCTGCGCCTGAGCCAGGAAAAATATCAGAACATTCTGGAAAACATCGAAGACGGATACTATGAAGTGGATCTTGCCGGCAATTTTACATTCTTCAATGATGCCCTGTGCAAATTAACCGGGTGTTCCAAAAAGGAGTTGTTGGGCATGAACAACCGGCAACTGGTCGATCAAAAAACCGCCGGAGAAATCTTTGCTATGTTCAACAGGGTCTATACGACCGGAAAACCCTCCAAGGGTTTCGACTGGCAGATGACTAGGCGCGATGGAACCAAAAGATATGTTGAAGCCTCCGCATCCCTTAGGAGAGATGATTCGGGCAAGGTAACCGGTTTCAGGGGAACCATCCGCGACATTACCGAACGCAGACAGGCGCAGGAGGCGCTCAAGGAAAGCGAAAGCAAGTACCGCCTGCTGGCCGATCATATGAAGGATCAGGTCTGGCTGATGGATCTTGATTTAAGAGTATTATATGTCAGCCCCTCCGTGGAAAAACTGACAGGATACAGTTTTCAGGAACATCAGGTAATTCCCCTGAAGAAACTTTTGACTCCGGAATCCTTCCGGAATGCCATGGATTTTTTCTCCGAAGAAATGCCCGTCGCCCTGGACTCCGCGCCGGATTATGTTCTGGAACGCTCCGTTGAGCTGGAATTCTGCTGCAAGGACGGCAGAAACATTTGGGGCGAAATCAAATTCAGCTTAATCCGAGATGAGAACGGGAAGCCCGTCTCCATTCTGGGGGAAGGCAGAAATATCACCGAACGCAGGCAAATGGAGAATGCGTTGAAAAAGAGCGAGGAACGCTACCGCAGTGTCTTTGAAAACGCGGGTCTGCCCATGGTGATTATGGAGGAGTCGCAGCTGATTTTCATGGTCAATGACCGGTTTGCGGAGATGTCGGGTTACGAAAAGAAGGATATCGAAGGCCGGATGAAATTCACGGATTTTATCGGCCCGGAAGACCGCAACGGCATTATGAAGGGCTTTTCCCGCCGCAGGGGAGACAAACCCGTCGAATGCGAATGCCGGATTGCCCATCCCAACGGGGAGGGCTTTGATGTGCTCATCCGGGTGGGGCAGATACCCGGCGCGGGGCAGTTCATCGCCTCCTTTACGGACATTACCTCGCGGAAACAGGCCGAATTTGCGCTCCTGGAAAGCCGCGAAAATCTGCAAAAGGAAAACATCCGCCTGCGTTCATCCATCCGAGAACGCTACCGTTTCTGCGACATTATCGGCAAGAGTTCCGTCATGCAGGAAGTTTATGAATTTATTCTTCAGGCGGCGGCAACGCAGGCCAATGTTATCATCTACGGGGAATCGGGAACGGGAAAGGAGCTGGTGGCCAAGGCCATCCACGAGACGAGCGACCGCAGCCGGAAGGGTTTTGTCACCGTTCACTGCGGCGCCATTCCGGAAACCCTCATGGAAAGTGAATTTTTCGGTTACAGGAAAGGGGCCTTTACCGGCGCCAGCATGGACAAACGGGGCTATCTGGATGAAGCCGACAGCGGAACCCTGTTTCTCGACGAAGTCGGAGAAATCGACCTGAATATGCAGGTCAAACTGCTGCGGGCCATTTCAGGCGACGGTTACACGCCGGTGGGCGGCAATGTTGTGAAAAAATCGGATGCCCGGATTATAGCGGCCACGAACCGCAACCTGCGGGATCTGGTCAAGCAGGGAAAAATGCGGGAGGATTTCTTTTACCGGATACACATCCTGCCCATTTATCTTCCGTCGCTTAGGGAAAGAAAAGAGGATTTGCCGCTGCTTGTGGATCATTTTATACGGCAAAGCGACAAGAAACATCCGCCGCTGCCCGGAAACATTGCCGAAGCCTTGTTAAATTACGACTGGCCGGGCAATGTCCGGGAACTGCAAAATGTGCTCCACCGCTATCTGACGCTCAAGAGGCTCGATTTTGCCGGCGGTCCGAAAGCCGGACACGTACGGATGAATATCGGTGCCATGCGGGATGCCGCCGCCGTCAGCCCCGGCACTGCCGCAACTGATATGCGGGAAACGCCGGTTCAAACTCATCTGGACGGAAATAACGGAGATGCCGTCATGAACCTCGAGGCCAATGAAAAGGACCTTATCATGAGAGCATTGGCGGAACACGACTGGCATCGCGAGCGAACAGCCCGGGCTCTGGGAATCAACCGCAAGACTCTTTTCCGCAAAATGCAAAAATTCGGTCTGGAAGAGCAATAAACGGGGCATAAAGGGGTTTTTGAATAGTCCCATAATGCCCCAAGTTGAGGGGCGCGATGCCCCATTTCTGCCGGTATTTATCGAATAAATGGGGCATTGCACCCCGATAATTTCTCCCGAATTTCACCCCGATGGCTTGTTTCGTTTATAATATTAATCATATTGAATACTTATATACATAAATCATAAACTGGCACGCTTCATGCAAAATACTGTGAACTAATGAAGAGCATCCGGTTTCCGCAACCGGTAAAAGGATTTAAAAAATTATATCTGGAGGTTGTTCATGAAAAAAGTATTGTTCGGTATTATGGTTCTTTTGTTTGTGCTGCCCATGACTTCAATGGCTTATAGCACCAAGGCAGCCACACAGTATCCCATCGTCCTGTCCCACGGAATGGGCGCACAGGCGGAAATTCTCGGTGGTTTGATTGATTACTGGGGATCGATTCCCAAAGAACTGAGAAACAACGGAGCCAGTGTCTATATCACCAGCGTGAACGCCATGGATTCGACTGAAAGCAAGGCAGCGCAGTGGAAGTCACAGGTTCTTCAGATTCTGGCGGTCAGCGGCAAGTCAAAAATCAATCTCATCGGCCATTCCCACGGAACAATTTATTCCAGATATGCCATAACAAACCTGGGCATGGGTTCCAAGGTTGCCAGCCATACCAGTATAGCCGGTCCTCATCGCGGCAGCGTGATTGCGGACATGATTATGGATGTTCTGCCCGGCTGGCTGGAAGATATTGGCGGACCGGTTCTTGACCTGGTCTTCACACTCATCATGGGCGACAAAAACGGCGACAGCGTTGCCAACGGATATGCCCTGGTAAGAGCGAACATGATTAATGTATTCAATCCCAATACCCCGAATGTAGCCGGTATTTACTATCAGAGTTACGCTTACAAGATTACCAACGCCCTGGGCGGCGGCGCGATGCTGGCAACCTGGGCTCTCATGAAACCTTATGAAGGCGACAATGACGGTCTGGTTTCCGTAACCTCCGCAAAATGGGGAAATTTCAAGGGTGTCATTGATGGCGGTTCCTGGTCATGGCTGGGCGGTGTCAATCACCTGGGCGCCATTGAGCTTTTATCCGCACCTGCGGGTTACGACGCACAGAAACATTTTGTCAATATCGCAGCGGATCTCAAGGCAAGAGGATATTAATATAAACAAAAGTTGACATATTTCAGCTTTGGCAGAGAGCCGTATTATCATCCATCCTTTTTCGATAATACGGCTCATTTTTTATTTATATTGAAAATATATTCACGCATATGAAAAATAAAAAAATCATCATAGCCGTACTGGTTATTTTAGCTGTGGGCATCACCGGATATATCCTCTATCCGAAACAGCAGGAAGATGTCCCGGTTAACATTGTTCGTTCTGGCAAAAATATACCGGTACAGGACGCGAAGATTTTTCTGAAAGGCTTTCCCGCTCAGTCCGTCAATGAAGATCCCCGCAAATATTTTTCCGGTGACATTGTTAATCTCTATACGGTGCGGTTTTTTAAATTTATCCAGAACCAGATAGAATTTACCACACGGGAACAACATCTCCAGACGGTAAAAAATTATCTGCATTCCGTCCTGGATCCGCAAAAAGCCGACGAGATGTTCGCGCTTTATGAAATATTTCTGGATTATGAAATCGGTATCAGAGAAAAGACAAAATCATGGACTCAGCCGGGAACAACCGGAGAGCTTCTGAAGTATCTGCAAAACATTCAGAGTTACCGCCGGGAGATTTTTGGGGATGAAATCGCGGACGCCATGTGGGGAGCGGAAGTCAAGGCCAGGGAATATTCCATCAGAAAGAACGGCATCATGCTTGACCGGAATCTTTACGGCGCTGAAAAAGAACAGAGATTAGGCGCGTTGAAGGAGGAAATGTGGGGCGCGGACGCCGCTTCGATTGAAGACCCTCCGCAGACCGATCCTGAAAAATTCACGGGCTATCAGGAAAAGCAGGCCGTTTATCAGAAGGACCTCAGCGAAATGACAGCCGGGCAGCGATCGGAAAAAATCAAAGCGTTCCGGCAGGAGTATTTTTCCGCCGAGCAAATCGCCAGGCTGGAAAAGGTTGATGAGGAGCTGGAGGCCGATAAAAGAAGGGAATCCGATTACTACGCCCGCGAGAAGGAAATCATGAACGATTCCTCTCTTGCCGATGATAAAAAAGCGGAAGCCGTAAGGGAACTCCAGGATAATACCTTCGGAGACCAGGCTGAAGCATTCAGAAGAAGACTGACAATAAATAAAAAGATGAATTGATTCAAACATATTCAGTCTTAATATTTTGAACTTTAATTGGGCGGCCCTTTTTTCCCAATATAGTCTTTATCAATCATTTCTAAATACTACATTAATTTTTCCGGCAAAACAGGTTGACAAAAAAAACCTTTTAGCTGATAATTTTCTTTTAAACTAAGGAGGTAGGTATGTCAGTAAAAATCGCTATCAATGGCTTTGGGAGAATCGGCCGGCTTGTGTTTAGAGCCGGATATAAAAACAAAGATGTGGAGTTTGTAGCTGTTAATGATTTAGCCGACACAAAAACCATGGCCCATTTGCTGAAATATGATTCCACGCATGGAACGATGGATGCTGAAGTAAAAATGGGGAAGAATTCCATCATCGTCGACGGCAAAGAGATTAAAACAACATCCATCCGGGAACCGGAATCCCTGCCCTGGAAAGACCTCGGTGTTGACGTTGTTCTGGAAAGCACCGGCAGATTCACCGATAAGGAAGGCGCCTCAAAGCATATCGAAGCGGGAGCAAAAAAAGTGGTTATTTCCGTTCCGGCAAAAAATCCCGATGTCACTTTTGTTCTCGGGGTCAATCAGGAAATATACGATAAGACCAAGCACAATATTATTTCCATGGGGTCATGCACCACAAATTGTCTCGCGCCGATTGTCAAAATACTGCATCAGGAATTCGGTGTTGAGTACGGCATGATGACAACCATTCACTCCTATACCAATGACCAGGTTGTCCTGGATGAAGCGCATAAGGATTTAAGAAGAGCGCGCGCGGCCGCTCTTTCCATGATACCGACCACCACAGGCGCGGCCAGAGCTATAGCGGAAGTCATCCCGGAAATGAAAGGTAAACTCGACGGATTGGCCATCCGGGTACCAACACCGAATGTTTCTCTGGTTGATTTTGTGGCAACACTCTCGAAACAAACGAATAAAAATGAAATCAACGATAAGTTTCGGGAATACGCGAAAAACGCCATGAAGGGCATTCTCATTTGTTCGGAAGAGGAACTGGTTTCAAGTGATTTCAATGGTAATAAACACTCCTCCATCGTGGATATGCCAAACACGAGTGTCATTGGCGGTAATATGGTAAAAATTCTTTCTTGGTATGACAATGAATGGGGCTTTTCCAACAGAATGCTGGAACTGCTTTATTTTATAATGCAATAAGAAAAGGCAAGGACAGGATATGAAGTACATTGATCAAATCGAAATGAAAGGGAAGAGAGTTTTCCTACGGGTGGACTTTAACGTCCCGCTGGATAAGGAAGGAAATGTTACCGGCGACAAGCGGGTGCGGGCAAGCATCCCGACAATCAATTACGCGCTGGAAAAGGGAGCCAAACTCATTATAGCTTCTCATCTAGGCAGGCCGAAAGGTAAAAGAGTCGCGGAAATGTCGCTTAAACCGGTGGTCAAGGTGCTGTCGGAACTACTGAAAAAAGATGTTACTTTTTTAGACGATTGTGTGGGAGCAGCCGTGGAACAGGCCGTAGGCAAAATGAAGGAGGGAGATATCATTCTTCTGGAAAACCTTCGTTTTTATCCGGGAGAAGATAAAAACGATGCGGCATTCGCCAAACAACTGGCCACCCTTTGCGATGTTTACCTTGATGACGCTTTTGCCGTTTCACACCGCGCCGCGGCTTCCAATTCGGCTATCACTGAATTTGTTGAGACCTGCGCGGCGGGTTTTCTGCTGAAAAATGAAGTGGAATATTTCAACAAAGCCATGGTCAAGCCGGCCAAGCCTCTGGCCGCGATTATCGGCGGAGCGAAAGTTTCCGATAAAATCGGCCTTCTGGAAAATCTCATCGAAAAAGTGGATAAAATTATTATCGGCGGCGGCATGGCATTCACATTCTTAAGAGCGGCCGGTTACGAAACAGGCAAGTCGCTATGCGAAGAAGATATGCTCGATACCGCACGAAAGATTGTGGAAAAAGCCAAACAGAAAAATGTTCAGTTCCTGCTGCCGGTGGATGCTGTCATTGCCCAGAATACGACGGGTGAAGGCGAAGCGAAAATCTGCGGTGTGAAAGAAATTCCCAAAGAATGGATTGGACTGGATATCGGCCCGGCTACAATCTCCGCCTTTAGTGAAGCCCTGCAGGGAGTCAAAACAATTATCTGGAACGGTCCCATGGGCATGTTTGAACTGGTCCCTTTCAGCAAAGGAACGTTTGAACTGGCCCGTGCTGTTGCTGGTTCCGGAGCGCTCTCCATCATCGGTGGCGGCGATACGGATACAGCGATCAAAAAAGCGGGCCTTAGTGCAAAGATGTCATATATCTCCACCGGAGGCGGCGCGTTTCTGGAATGGATGGAAGGCAAAACCCTGCCCGGCATTGCCGCGCTGGAAAAATAACGCGTATGCTTTAAAAACAATCCCGCAAAGTGGATCACAATATCCTCTTTGCGGGATTGTTCAACTTCCCAATTCCAATTCGCTTCACTTTTGGAATTGGAGTTTCACAATGAGGGAATAATAAAATGAGAAAATGGATTGTTGCCGGCAACTGGAAAATGAACAACACCCTTGCCGAATCAATAGCTCTGGCCAAAGCCATTAAAGACGGATCATCCGGTTTCCAGGGCGGGGCAATTGTTTTAGCTCCGCCTTTTACCGCGCTTGCCGCAGTTGGCGAAGCCATTAAAGGATCAAATGTATCTCTGGCTGCGCAAAACATGCATCACGAAGATAAGGGAGCCTTCACAGGCGAGGTATCGTCTGTCATGCTTAAGGATCTTGATTGTACGTACGTAATTATCGGCCATTCCGAGCGCCGGAAATATTTCCACGAAGGGGACGATGACGTTAATCTGAAGGTTAAAAAATCTTTAACCGCCGGATTGACTCCCATCATGTGCGTGGGCGAAACCGAGGAAGAACGGATTAAAGGCATTATGCAGGACGTCATCAGCAGACAGATAAATCAGGGATTAAAAGACGTAGAAAAAATAGAAAACATCGTTATTGCTTATGAGCCGGTATGGGCGATAGGAACAGGAAAAGTCGCGACGAGCGCGCAGGCACAGGAAGTACACGCGTTCATCCGCGGTATCTTAAAAGCCCAATATGGCAACCATTCCGCTAATAATGTATGCATCCTCTACGGAGGCAGCGTTACAAAAGATAATATCGGCGATTTAATATCCATGGATGATATTGACGGAGCTCTGGTCGGCGGCGCTTCCTTAAAAGCCGATGGATTTCTGGGTATCATTAAGGAAATTTCTGTCAAATAATAATTTCCGGTTCTATATAGAAAATGTTGTTATGAAAAAGAACAGCATTAGGAGCATTGTTTGTCATACCATACTGGGACTGGGGATATTGTCTTGTACAAATTGCAGCGGTTACAAAACGATTATTAAGATGCAGGAAATAAATTTGGTACCTACCGGTCAGTATGAGCGTATTATTAAATTAAGTAATCCTCTCGGTGCTCCGGATAAAACGCTCGCGGGAATGGTTTTTATTAACAAAGGCGCCAGTATTTGCACGGACTACCCCCGGGAAGAATCCATCAAAAGTATAGACGAACTGTCCATGATAGAGAAGCATCTCTACCGCTACTTTACCCATTATGAAATAAAATCAGAGTCAGAAACATTAGGATATGTTTCCATACCTTTGGATTATAGAGCGATTCTCTGGAAAAGCGAAACCGATGAAAATTGTAAATATAAAGTACAAATAATATCCATACATAAAGAACGCAATGATGTCGGTGAAGAAACACCAAAAGCAGAATCCGGCGGTGGTCACGGCCACTGATCTTTTACAAACCATGCTCAAAATCTGTATTTATCGCAATGATTTTTAATATTTTTACTTTTTAATTTAAAAATTTGTGAAAAAATATTTTTTCAACAACTGAATTTTACTATATAAACTTAATGTTTATTACAAATACTGCCTTGACATACCAACCAGGACTCCTTATATTTCAACACAAAATCTTAATAAAGACCGATGGGGATATTAAAAGGATTTCAAGTTATTTCAATAATTTGACGTTTCATTCGCGGCTGTGGTTAAGTCAAGCTGCAAAATTATTATCTTATAAAGAGGGCAATAAATATGGATCAGGAAATAAAACTCATTGATGAAAAGGTAAAAGCCAAAAGTGAATTCGTGGAGAGAATCAGCAAAGCGATGGCCGGTACGATTATCGGCCAGAAAAATATCATTGACCGTTTGCTGATTGCCATGCTCTGTAACGGTCATGCCCTGGTGGAAGGTGTTCCCGGTCTGGCCAAAACTTTGATGGTCAAAACCCTGGCGGCGGCTATTGACGCCCAATTTTCGCGTATCCAGTTTACACCGGACCTGCTCCCTTCCGACCTGATCGGCACCATGGTGCTTAATCCCAAAACCGGTGAATTCACTCCCCGCCAGGGGCCGATATTCGCCAATGTCATTCTGGCGGACGAAATTAACCGTTCCCCTTCCAAAGTTCAGAGCGCTTTACTGGAGGCCATGCAGGAGCATCACGTTACTATATCCAAGGAAACCTATCGCCTGCCGGAACCTTTCATGGTTATGGCAACGCAAAATCCGATTGAACAGGAAGGAACCTACCCCCTGCCGGAAGCGGCCATTGACCGTTTTATGCTGAAAATCAAAATAACATATCCCGGCAAGGATGAAGAAGTTCAGATCATTGACGCGGCATTAATCGGCGAAGAACCGAAAGTGGAAAAGGTTATAAGTACGCAGGAAATCATGGATACCCGCAACCTGATTAATCAAATCTATATTGATGAAAAATTGAAACATTATATTGTTTCCCTGGCGGCCGCTACGCGTCAGCCGGAAGAATATGGTCTCAACGAAATCAAAGGTTTGATTCAGTACGGCGCATCCCCGCGCGCCTCGATTTATCTGGCTCAGGCCGCGAAAGGTCACGCCTTCATTCGCCGCCGCGGTTATGTCACACCTGATGACATTAAAAGTATCGGTATGGATGTGCTGCGGCATCGAATTATTCTGACTTATGAAGCCGAAGCCGAAGAACAGAGCGCGGAAACCATTATTCAAAAGGTATTCGATAAGATCGAGGTGCCTTAATCATATGCTCGACCGATCGATTTACAAAAAGATCAGGCAAATCGAAATCCGTTCGCATAAGGTTGTCAATCAGCTTTTTGCCGGAGAGTACCGTAGTGTCTTTAAAGGACAGGGGCTGGAATTTTTTGAAGTCCGTGAATACGTTCCGGGAGACGATATCCGGTTGATTGACTGGAATGTCAGCGCCCGTCTGGGTTCTCCCTACGTCAAGAAATTTGTCGAAGAACGGCAGCAAAGCATCATCCTTTGCGTGGATGTCAGCGCTTCACAGGATTTCGGTTCCGAGAAATTAAATAAAAACGAAGCGGCAGCCGAGATCGCGGCGGTACTCGCCTTTTCCGCAATCAAGAACAATGATCTTGTGGGACTGCTGATGTTCTCCGACCGGATCGAAAAATACATTCCTCCCAAAAGAGGAAGACGCCATGTTCTGCGGGTGGTCAGAGAAATACTTTCTTTTACGCGTCAGGGGAAAAAGACGGATATGGCGCAGGCTCTGCGTTACTTAAGCCGTGTCAATAAAAAAAGCTCCGTCCTGTTTGTTATATCCGATTTTCTGGCCGAAGGATACGAACAGCCCATCAGGATTCTTTCTAAAAAACATGATCTTATTCCCATCATCATCAAGGACAGGATGGAGAAACAGCTGCCCGAACTGCCTCTCGTTTGTTTTGAAGATCCGGAGTCGGGCGAGTTAATTCAGGTTGATCTAAGGGATGAAAAGATGCGTGCCGCTTATAATGATGCCTCCGCTAATGAATTACAGAGCATAAGAAGATTTTTCAGGATGCTGAAACTTGATCATCTCGAACTGGGGGCTGATGGCGAATATGTTGCCGCGCTCAATCGTTTCTTTAAAGCGCGGGAAAGAAGGATGGCTCACTAATGCCGGAACAATTGAAAGATATCCAGGGAGTCCTTTATATTTTTGACTGGGGAACACTTTTGTTTTTTCTGCTCCTTGCCCTTTTGTTAGTTATCGCCGGATATTTTCTTTACAAACCTTTCCAAAAGTGGCGCGCGCGTCGCAGGGCGGAGAAAAAAGAGGAGTTGACTCCGGCAAGACCCGGCAATGAAATTGCCCTGGAAGCGCTGATGAAGATGGATCCGGTCGAATATTTTGAAAAACGAAAAATTAAGGAATTTTATTTTGAGATAACCGAGATCGTTCGACAGTTCCTGGAAGCCAATTATCATATTGATACCATGGATAAAACGTCCCTCGAAATTATCGGGGAACTGGAACGGGTGGAACGGGATTTCAATAAAGTCAGGAATCTGGATCGCTATTTCAGTGAATGTGATCTGGTGAAATTTGCCAAACTAAGGCCGGGACTTGCCGAAATGAAACAGAAGAAGTCGGAGTCGGAAAATATTATCAAGGAATGCTGGAAGAAGGTTTAGTTTATGCGTTTCGAAAGTTTCTGGTTTATTATTATATTAATCGCTTTGCCTTTTTTGTACAGATTTGTTGTAAAAAGAAAGCCGGCCAGCCTGTCGCATCCCGATATATT
>CAYMWM010000028.1:0-12749 GCA_964394185.1 uncultured Smithella sp. | reverse complement strand
AGGCATGCTTCCCCGCACAACGATCAAAGCCAGGATACCCCTTTTTCTTAGAGTGGCGGCGCTGGTCTTCCTGGTTCTCGCCTTGATGCGTCTTCAGCATGGTTTCGTGGCCGATACCAGCAACCGTAACGGCGTGGATATTATGGTGGCGCTGGATGTCAGCACCAGTATGAATGCCGAAGATTTTAAGCCGGACAGAATTACCGTTGCCAAGGATGTTTTGGCTAAATTTATTGCCGGCCGTTCCCAAGATCGCATTGGCCTGGTGATTTTTTCGGGCAAAAGTTATCTGCAGTCTCCCTTGACCACCGACCATACCACGGTTTTAAATTATCTGGAGCAGATTCATACCGGCATGATTGAAGACGGTACGGCCATCGGCATGGCGCTGGCCACCAGCGTCAACCGGCTGAAGGATTCGGAAGCAAAGACAAAAATTATTCTTCTCCTGACCGACGGCGAGAACAATGCCGGAGAAATCGATCCGGAAACCGCAGCCAAAATGGCTCAGGCCCTCGGTATTAAAATATACGCCGTCGGCATCGGCGATCCCAACGGAGCACCGATAAAAATTCAGGATAAACTGGGCCGGTGGTTATATGCCCGTAATCCTGACGGATCATTTTTCTTAACTAAAATGAACGAAACAGGATTACGTCAAATCAGCGCTCTGAGCGAAGGCGGCTATTTCATGGCCAGCAATGCAAATAAACTTAAAGATATATTTTCCGAAATAGACAAAAGGGAAAAGACAAAATTCAAAACCAAGGATGTTTTTATTTATAATGAGAACTTTGCCTGGTTTGCGTGGCCGGCCCTGCTTTTACTGCTGCTGGAGTGGTTGTATCGCCGTTTTTATTTGAGGAGTCTGCCATGATTTTCTCAGAGCCAATATATCTGTTGCTGCTTTTAGCTGTCATCGGCTTGATTGTTTTGGAGATTATTCTCTGGATCAGAAAGAAAAAGCTGATTGCGGGTTTGTTTCCCGGCGAGCTGTCTGATTTAATGTTTAAAAACTGGAACAAAAGAAGTTATTTGATCAAAATGATACTTTTTGTGCTGGCGATTTTATTTTTGACTCTGGCAATTGCCAGACCGCAGTGGGGACAAAAAACGGAAATATCCGGCCGTAAGGGAATTGATGTGATGATTGCCATAGACGTTTCCAAGAGTATGCTGGCTTCGGATCTCACACCTACCAGGTTGGAAAATGCCAAAAGTTCTCTGAACCTGATTATTGATGAACTGGCCGGCAACCGTATCGGTCTGGTCGCTTTTGCCGGAGCGGGATTTATTAATTGCCCGCTGACCACCGATGTCGGCGCTGTAAAGACATTTTTAAAATCCATAGACGTCGACCTCATCCCCGATCCGGGAACGGATATAGACAGCGCGATACGGGAATGCATCAAGGCTTTCGGCAAATCGACCAACAGCAAGGTCATTATTCTTTTGACGGACGGGGAGGAACTTACGGGATCAGCCGTATCCGCGGCAGAGCTTGCCAAAAAAGAAGGGATTCAAATATTCGCCGTGGGTATAGGTTCCCCGGAGGGCGCACCGATTCCAGCCGCGGGAGGTTTCAGAAAAGACAAGAATGGGAATATTATCATGACCAGGGTTAATCTGGAGCTTCTGAAAGTTCTTTCCGAAAAAACCGGCGGCCGGGCATTTCTCATCAGCCAGGACCGCACAGGATTTCAAAAACTGTTCACAGCGATTGCCCTGCTCCCCAAACAAAACCTGAAACAAAGCGTGGCTTATCAGTATCAGGACCGCTTTCAGATATTTATTTTTTTAAGCCTGTTATGTTTAATTGCGGAAATGTTGATTCCGGAGAGAAAATCATGAGCATTAGCATTTTCAGATTCAACAAAATCATTATAGTAGTGTGCTTCCTCTTTTGTTTGCCGGTTATTGCGCACGGCGCTTTCGCCCTTCCCTTTCGCTCGGATTTAAACCGTGGCAACGATCTTTATAAAAAAGGTGAATATTCTCAGGCAGGAAATATATATCATAAGATTCTGGGCAAGAAAGCAAATAATCAGAAGGCCAAATTCAATTTGGGCGATTCTTTGTACAAGGAAGGAAAATACCAGGAAAGCCAAATTATATTTGAGTATCTGGCAAAAAATGCCGGAGATAAAAAATTACGTGAAAAATCCTTCTATAATCTGGGCAATTCCTTCTTCAAGCAGGAAGACTACAAGAGTGCGATCGGAGCCTATGAAGAAGCTTTAAAAATTGATCCGAAAGACAAGGATGCCCAATTCAATCTGGAACTGGCCAAAAAAATGTTGACCATGCCCAAGAAGCCAAAAGACAAAGAGAAAGAAAAAGATAAGCAACAAAAGAAGGATGATGAAAAGAATAAGAAGCAGCAGGATAATAAAGATAAAAACAAAGAACAGGATAAGGACAAACAAAAACAACAAGAACAAAATGAGCAGCAACAGACAAAACCGGGACAGATGAGCAAAGAAGATGCCCTGCGTATTTTAAAGGCTCTTGATGACCAGGAAAAACACAAAACTCAAAAAATGAAAGCGGGACGAGGTAAAGCCGATGTCAAAGACTGGTAAAATAATTTTATTCAATATTTTTATATTGTGCATTTATAGCCTGGCCATGGCGGCAGACATAACCTTTAACGCCAGTGCGGACAAAAATACCGTGGCGCTTGATGATGTAATTCAATATACAGTGTCTGTATCAGGCAATTCTGTCGGTAACGCGCCGAGTCCGGTACTGCCCAAATTTTCAAATTTAAGCGTCATCGGGACATCTCAGTCTTCCAATTTCTCATTTGTTAATGGACAAACCAGTGTTTCCAAATCTTTCATCTACACACTTAGGCCGGAAAAGATAGGCCAGGCGCATATTGGACAGGCCAGCATAAACATAAACGGACAAACCTATACAACCGATCCGATTGATATTAAAGTCACAAAAGCCGAAGGGAAAAAAGCGCAATCCGCTCCCCAACCTGCGGGACGGCAAAGATTCCCCGGCATGTGGGATGACTTCGATGAATTTTTCAATTCAAGACTTCCCCGTTCTCAGCAGCAACAGGTGATAAAAGACCCTGTCAAAATTGATCTGAAAGCGTCACAGGAAACTGTTTACGTCAATCAGCAAATACTTTTAACGTCATCTATTTATTTAAGAACCAATCTTACGCAGAACCCTTCCTATTCACCACCGGATACGACGGGGTTTCTGGCAATCAATCTGCCTACGGACAAACAATTGCATGAAGTCACCATGAATGGAATCAAATATATGGCACAGGATTTCAAGACGGCGCTTTTCCCGACAACAGCCGGAAATTTTACCATTGGTCCGGGAACCCTTGTTGCGCAAACGAGTCCGTTTAATTCACCGCAAACGATAAAAACCAATCAACTGAAAATAAAAGTCCTCCCGCTCCCGGATCACGGCAAGCCCGGCAATTTCTCAGGTGCTGTAGGCAACTACCAGATGGATGTCACTCTTAAACAGAAACAGATTGAAAGAGGCCAACCCATTCAGATAACGGCAAAAATCCAGGGAAGAGGAAACATTCAAACTATTGCAGAACCGGTAAGCTCTTTGCCCACTGA
Source organism: uncultured Smithella sp. (assembly GCA_964394185.1). Lineage (GTDB taxonomy): Bacteria > Desulfobacterota > Syntrophia > Syntrophales > Smithellaceae > Smithella. The sequence continues at coordinate 9,147 of CAYMWM010000028.1, read as the reverse complement.
ATTCAAAAAACTTTCTTCTACCGGCAAAGAGGATTTGATTAAGGACAAGAACGGTATATCGGGAAGCAAGAGTTTTGATATAGTTCTTATCCCTTTGAAAGAAGGCAATTTTAATTTGCCGTCTTTCGAATTTTCTTATTTTGACCCGGTTAAGAAAGAATATCGCATACTCAAAAGCCGTGAACTGAGTGTAACGATTCTTCCTTCCAAAACCCCGCTGCCTCAGGAATATGAGAAAAGCCTGACCGATGAAGGCGCTAAAAAGCAGATGACACCCATCACCATTGACTGGAAAAAAATAGGCTCTAATGCTTTTGCCGTGGTGACTTCCATTTATTTCTGGCTGCCGCTTTTATTGATTATCGTTGTGGTAACGGCTATTGTTTTGTACCGGAAATATCGGGAAAGACTGGTCGCCGATCCGGTAAGATTTCGCCAGAAGCAGGCGCTCAAGGTTGCACGAAAAAGATTAAAAAAGGCAATGCATCTGTTAAAGAAAAACGAGCTGAAAGAATTTCTGGGAGAAATATTCAATTCAACCGCAAAATATCTCGGTGATAAATATGGCTTCTCCGCCAGCGGGATAACAACGGATGGTTTAAGGGATCTTTTAACCAATAAAGGATTACCGGCGGAGGCGCAAAATCAACTGGAAAATTTTATTATGGAATGCGATCTGCTGCGCTTTACGCCGTCATCTTTAAGCCGGGAAAAAGCCGTTGAACTATCGCAAGTGGCCGAAAATCTGATTGTGACCATTGAAAAACTTTCGTGACCGACTTCAATCTATTATAAATCATACTGTTTTTCCCTCTTTTAAAAATTATAAAAGGTGCTATTATTATATAAAACTAATTGGAAATGGCGAAGTTTGATTTTTTAAATATTAAACGCGAATCAATTAGGTGTAAATTTCGGCAACACACTTTTGAAATCAATCAGATGCCTTAAATAAAGGACATCTTCAGACAGTTAGTTCAAGACGGGCAAAGTCATGGCATCATTTTCTGACATCCTTAAGGCGGCTGAACAGGGAAAGGCGGCTGCCCAGTTTAATTTGGGTCTGATTTACCGCAAAGGTGAAGTTGTTGAACAGGACGATGCCGAAGCCGTCAAATGGTTTTTAAAGGCTGCCAAGCAGGATCATGCAAAAGCCCAGCTTAACCTGGCCTGGATGTATCAGGAGGGCAAGGGTGTTGCAAAAAGCAATGCAAAGGCGGCAAAATGGTATCTTAAAGCCTCCGAACAGGGAAATGCGCAGGCTCAGTTTAATGTGGGATTGATGTACCATAAAGGTCAGGGAGTTGAGCAGGATGACAGCGAAGCGGCAAGATGGTTTTTAGAAGCCGCCAGGCAGGGCATTACAGACGCGCAGTACAATCTGGGAGAAATGTATCTTAATGGCGAAGGAGTCGAACAGAGCAATGCCGAGGCCATAAAGTGGTATAAAAAGGCAGCTGATAAGGGGCACGAGGATGCTCAGGAAAAGCTAAAGACAATAAAAAAATCTCCTCAAAACAATGTTAAAACAAAACGGTCCCGCAAAGAAAAGGAAGAAGAACAGACTGAGACGGAGATCGTATCAGATAAAATTTACGAAAAAATCAAAGAAGTTCCTCTAGACGATGAACAAACCTCACAAAAATATCTTAAGGCAGCCCGGGCCGGAGATGCGGATGCCCAGTACAATCTGGGAGTGATGTACAGGGAAGGCAAAGGCGTCCCGCAGGATGATGTTGAGGCGGCAAGGTGGTTTTTAGAATCCGCCGAACAGGGGAATGCCGATGCACAGTTTAATCTGGGGGGAATGTACCTCAATGGTTCGGGCGTTTCTCAGAGCGAGACCGAGGCGATACAATGGTATCGAAAGGCAGCCCAGCAGGGGCATGCTGCTGCCCAGTACAATCTGGGGCTCAAGTACTTCTTTGGGGAAGGCGTTTCACAGGACTTTACTAAAGCCATGAAGTGGTATCTTGGTGCGGCCGAGCAAGGACACGCCGATGCGCAATTCAATCTGGGCGGTATATATCAGGAAGGCATCATCATTAAACAGGATTTTGCCGAAGCTATCAGGTGGTATCTGCAAGCCGCCGGGCAGGGACATGAAAAAGCCAAGTATAACCTAGGAGTATTATACCGGAAAGGTGAAGATGTTCCACGGGAATATGCCGATACAGCAAGATTGTTTCTGGAATCTGCCGAACAGGGAACTATAGAGGAACAACCCCATACTGAAGAGATGTATGAGGAGCATTCAGAAGTCCCGCCGATTGATACAGTGACAGCCGAATCGCGTCTTCAGGTAGAAGAATCAGAAATTATTAAAGCTCAACCAGAACAGGAAGTAATCTATCAAAATGTCGAAGAAGTTCCGCCAATAGTTAATGAGCCTGCTGAACTGCTTCTCAAAGCGGAAGAACCTAAGATTGAGGAGCCCCAACCTGAACAGGAAGTAACTTTCCAAAAGATTGAAGAAGTTCCGCCAAGCGTGACCGAACCAACCGAAGTGCATTTCAAAGCGAAAGAACCGGACCTTAAGGATGCCAAGCTGGAACCGGAAGTAATATTCCAAAAGATTGAAGAAACTCCGCCAAGTATGACCGAACCAGCCGAACTGTATCTCAAAGCGGAAGAACCGGAAATTGAGGAAGTCCAGTCGGAGCTGGAAGTAACTGTCCAAAAGATTGAGGAAGCTCCACCCGTTGTTACCGAAGCTGCCGAATTACATCTCAAAGTGGAAGAACCGGAAATTGAAGAGACCGTACCTGAACCGGAAGTAAATTATCAAAATTTTGAAGAAGCTCCTCTCATGGATACCGAGCCCGCCGAGTTAATTCTTCAAGAAGAAACGCAGGAAGATGCAGCGACGCAGTATCAAAAAGGTGTGATGTACCAAAAAGGTGAAGGTGTAGAACAGAATGACGCCGAGGCTGTAAAGTGGTATCTTAGGGCAGCCCGGCAGGAACATGCAGAGGCCCAATATAATCTGGGATTGAAATACTTCTTCGGTGAAGGTGTTGGACAGGATTTTACAGAAGCCATAAAGTGGTATCATAAGGCTGCCGAGCAGGGTATCGCCGATGCCCAATTTAGTTTAGGCAGCATATATCAGGAAGGTATTGTTGCTCCAAATAACTTTGCCGAAGCTGTAAAGTGGTATCATAAGGCTGCCGAGCAGGGTATCGCCGATGCTCAGTTCAATCTGGGCAAAATGTATCGGGATGGAGAAGGTGTTCCACAGAACAATCATGAAGCGACCATATGGTTTATTAAATCCGCCAAACAGGGAATTGTAAAAGCGCAGCTCTATCTGGGTGAAATGTACCGCGATGGTGTTGGCGTTCATCAAAACAATGCCGAAGCAGCCGTGTGGTTTATTAAGGCAGCCCGCCATGATGATGCAGAAGCTCAATATAACCTGGGATTGATGTACCATAATGGGGAAGGCGTTGAACAGGACGATACCGAGGCGGCCAGCTGGTTTCTTAAGGCAGCCCAGCAGGGACACGCGGATGCCTTAAACAAACTTGATATTATGTCACGGGAAGGCAGAGGAATCCCCGAGGACGAGGAAGAAGCGGCAAACTGGTATCTTAAAGCAGCCGAACAGGGAATTGCCGACGCGCAGTATAATCTGGGAATGATGTACCGGAAAGGTAAAGGGGTCCCACAGGATGATAAAGAGGCAGCCAGATGGCTTTTAGAATCAGCTAAACAGGGCATTGTTAATGCACAATTTAATCTGGCAGATATGTACCTCAACGGTTTAGGCATTCTTCAAAGCGATATCGAAGCAGTAAAATGGTATATTAAAGCGGCCGAGCAGGGACATGAAGATGCCCAGTATAATCTGGGCATTAAATATTTCTTCGGTGAAGGTGTTTCACAGGACTTTGCCGAAGCCATAAAGTGGTATTTGAAAGCAGCCGGGCAGGGACATGCGGATGCCCAATTTACTCTCGGCGGAATATATCAGGAGGGCATCGTTGTTGATCAGGATTATTCTCTGGCTGTAAACTGGTATATCAAGGCAGCCGAGCAGGGGCATGAAAAGGCCAAAACCAGACTGGATATGATGTACAGGGATGGTAATGTCGTCCGGCAGGATGAATCGGAAACCGTTACATGGTACCTTAAGTTGGCCGGGCAGGGCATTGCCGACGCCCAGTATAATCTGGGACTGATATACCGTAACGGCAAGGGCGTTTCTCAAAATGATGTTGAGGCAGCAAAATGGTTCTTAGAATCCGCTCAACAGGGGATCGCTGATGCCCAGTTCAATCTGGGTTTGATGTACACCTTTGGTGAAGGTGTGCCGCAAAGCGATGCCGAAGCCGTCAAATGGTATCGCAGGGCAGCCGAACAGGGGCACATTGAGGCCCAGTATAATCTGGGTTTGAAATATTTCTTCGGTGAAGGAGTTTCACAGGATTTTGCTGAAGCTGTGCAGTGGTATCTTAATGCGGCTGAGCAGGGGCACGCCGAGGCTCAGTTCATTCTGGGCGGAATATACCAGGAAGGCATTGTTGTTCCACAGGACATTCCTCAGGCAATAAATTGGTATATCAAGGCATCTGACCAGGGACATGAGAAGGCCAAAGATAAACTGGATAGGATGCAGAGAGAAGGTGAACTGGATTTGCCTGATGATACCAAGGGTCCCAGGAAAACAAAGAGAAAAAAGAAATCCAAGAAAGGTGAAGATAGCGCAGATATCATATGGCATGACTGAATATGAAAATTACCAAAGAAAAGTTTTATTGGAAATGCTTTCCCGAAAATAAAATTTTTCGGAACCGGATGAAATAAAATAATAAACGCGCCTATAAATTAATCTCAGTAAGATAATGTGTACTGTCAAAAAAGGGGAAACTGATAAACCAGTTATCCCCTGTTTCTCTGAATGGTGCCGAAGCCGAGACTTGAACTCGGACGGCTTGTGGCCACTACCCCCTCAAGACTGGATGAGGGCGATACAGGGACAAGATGGGATAACGAAAGAATTTTACATTTCAAGTAGTTATCCCGTCTTGTCACTTTCGGGCAATGATGATCAATCAAAGGAAACAGGGGGTTATTTTCTGTAAAGTGTTGACCAAGTGTTGACCAAAAAGTAACATTTACAGATGCTGCCCCAGCATACATCAAAACTGTCTCCGGTCAGCACATAAGCCGTATTTGGGGACATATTTGCATCAATTTGTTGTCTCTAAAATCATCGTCTCTGCGACGTTTTGACTTCTGAATCTTAAATCAAATCCAACAAATTTCAAGGAGAGCTTATGCACACTTTTAAGCTAAGGGCGAACCTGCGCCCAAAAGGGAAACTTTATGCCACAACCGGTTTACATCCTGAGTGGCATTGAAAGCCGAAAAAAGATACCCGTCATTATAAAAAAATGATGTGGCGAATCTATTCAATGTGGCGGCCCGGCAAGGGGCGGCTATTAAGAAAGTAAATGATTTAATTAAAACAAAAGAGATTTGATCAATATTGTAAACAGTGTATGTAAACAAATCGATGAAATAAATACGGGCTGAAGCAAGGTTTACTAACGACACTTGCCGGATGGGTCCAAGCCTATTCGAATTATCTATCCTTATGCAGGAACAAAAATAAAACGCATATTCTCCAATTTCTATTTTTATATAGAAATTGTACAAATGAAGCGCGACGGTCGTTGAAGTTCATATTTGCATCGTCCCGGGGACGTAAAAAAATAAAGGAGGTATGAATATATGTATGATTAACGAATTTGATATGAATAATAATAATGAAGAATCTAAATTAAATGATACAAACAATATTACTGGATATAATAAAGAAGAAAGCAATGACTCCAAACCCATTAACACTGCTGATACGCTTATAGAAGGACCACTTGAATTATTGGAAGTAGAAACTGATCAAATAAATAAGTTTGATTTAATCCCTGATTACATAACCAAGACAAGCTCTAAGTACCCATATGTAATCAAAACACCGAAAGGATCAAATTGTCTTGACGGTTTTAACTTGGTTGAAGAGGCGATTAAGCAAGGTCAAACAAAAATGACTGTTTATATGGAGTCCTGGACATCACATTCGGATGATGATCTTAGCCGGAGAAAAATAGAACTCAGGAACACATCAGATTTCGGAAAAGTTTATTACATCGAAACAATGCGCCACATTGCGTTCAGAAAAAAATTGCTTATGGAGAAAAACCCGAATCTGATTGAATTTCGGCAAGGAATGAGTGGCAAAGGAATTGATAATAGTAGCAAACTACACTACTGGTTAGCTAAAGAAAGGAATATTGATGATGATACCGTTTCGAAATACTTAACTGACATACGCTACTTAAGTATGGACGCAATGGATATTTTAATTGAATTCCAAAAGAAGCCCAAAAAGGAAGTTGGAGAATATCCAAACAAAGATTTCTTCGAAATTATCCGGAAGAAAAAGGTTGCTTATATTGATGAAATAGAAGGGCTTAATTTAGAATATTCTGAAAACGAGCGACTCGTTTCTGAAAAAGTATTGGAAGCTTACGAGAAACATCGTAAAAAGTTAAAGATAGAGGAATTTTCGAGTACGTTAAAACATCATGCAGAAATAATAAAATCCAGTTCATACGATTTATATAAACAAATTATTGGACAACCCGTTTCTACTGAAAAAGAAAGCAGTACTGCCAATAGCGAAACTTCAAATACTGAGGATGAAGGCAAGAAAGATAATGAAAATACGGCAAACTCTGTAGATAATCAAATCAAAGAATTTGCAACTGAACTTTTAAATTATGCAAATGAGAATACTCCTATTGAAGAAAAAAAAGATCAGTACAATAAATTTGCAATGAAGTTATTGCTGCTGGTAGGTAGCATATAGACTAGAGTTATGCAGAAGGGAATATCATAACGGTTCCCTTCTGCATAACAGATAAAAAACAGGGCATTAACACTATTAATAATCAGGAGAATATTTATGGGGAAATTTATCAATGTTTGCAGCGGCGTGAATCTACATAATATGCCGAAGTCTTATCCTATCGAAGCACTGCTATTGAATACGCCTGCTGCGGGTAAGGACACAACGTCACTGCTAAATGCAGCTACAATTATAGCGGAAACAAATGCCGAATATTTTTATTTAGACAGCGGGGGGTATGAAATCTTTAAGCAAGTGGAAGCGGCGAAAGAAGGGAAAAATAGTAAACCCATTTATTTTGATAGAGATGAAAAGCGCATGGACGTTGATGGTGGTCTTAATATTACACCGAAACATATTTATGAAACCGGATTGGAACTTAAGCCAAGCGTGTTTATATCATTGGATTATCCCATTCCCGGATGTCCAGACAGCAGACAGCAAGAGTTACACTATCTATTGACGATGGGATTTAACTTGGCCTGTGCACGAGAAATGTATGGATACATCGAAAAATACCGAAATGAAATTAAACAGCCGACTAAATTCTATATTGCCTTGCAGTGCTATAATCTACAACAAATGAATCACTATCTGAATAATCTGGAAAACATACAATTTGACGGCATTTCAATTCCAAAGCGGGTGCACACACCAACAAGTTTGTCGTTATTTTTGTTTCATATATATCGGCGGTTTTATTTGAAAGGACTGCCGGATATTCATCTGCTCGGCAGCACTAAGTTTCAATATTTGGCTGTCCTCGCTTATTTTGCACGTAACATCTTTCCATATATAAGTGTCGACGCAACAAGTTGGGCATTTTATTCACGGGTAATGCTGTATGTGTATCCGCTGGACTTACGGGATGAGACCATTGGAGATGATGCAATTTTGTATGATGAGAAAACCATGGAATGCAAATGTCCTGCATGCAGTAGCTTTGTAACGTTGGATGACTTGAAAGTTCAGGACGTCAGCTACAAGAAAAAAATGCTTTATGGTCATAACTGGCACGTGATCAATGAGGCGATGAATCTCTATTACGAACACGCTGAAAGCGCTGCTTCCTTAAATCAATATTTATTATCAATTATTAATCGGAATGTCGGCAACAGGGAAAAGGAAGTTGCAGAAATTTTCAGGTGCTTAACGATCATTGAAGCCATGATGAAGAACATTGATGATGACAAAATGATAAGCAATTTGTCTCGGATGCTTGACGCTGATCATGCCAGATGAGGCAGAAATAAATTAAATAATTTAACAGGAGGTAATTTCTAATCTAGTCGTAATCGTTTTTGTAATTTGGTATCATTTTAGTACAACCCTTTTCTTATATCGTGGGCAGCACACCTTCAAATCATCAACAAGTATTGAAAAATGATTATTATATGGTATTTTCAAAATACACCTGCCCAATTACTTTTATTATTCAATAAAAAATAACAAAACCATGAGAGAGGTAATTATGTCGTTCTTTAATTTTAAGAACCCCCATATGCGTTATAGTGATAGCGTCATAGGACAACAGCAATTATTTATCACTGAAACTCAGAAAGATGCGGATTCCGCAAACAATGTAGGAATTCCGGCTGTAGCTCTGGAAAAGCAGATGCTGACAGAAGAAAATTTCCGGACACTCATTGAAATATGCTCCAAATCAAATAATATTTATCTCATTAACGGCAAGAGTGATTCAAACAGAATTGCTCAAGTAGGGAAAGAATTAACATCAAATGGCATTCAAATATTTATTTTAAGTCTTCCGAAAAATTCAAGCCCAAGTGAAGATCGTTTAGACCAATATCTGACTGCAAATTCTGTGGAAAAGTTTAATGAACTTGTTAGTGAGTCAATAGATTTTATCCAATTATTGATTGGCCAACTCCCGGTAGATTTTCTCAAGGCGGAGCCTGTAATAATGGAAAAGATTGCACCGCTGCTGAGAAATATTAATCCGGTAAAAATTAAGTATTATCTTGACCTGATTTGTAAGAAAACTAAAACAAAGATCAGTCTTATAGAAGAATTGGTATCACAATTCAATGTTGCAGAGGCACCGGAAGACTCTGCTGATGAAGCAGAAGAAACCGATCCAAATATTCTATCGGAAGCATCGGCTCTTGCACTTGAACCGAACTTGATAAAGAAGCGTATAGATATAATTAACAAGAATGGTGTTTCAGGTGAGAGAAAGAATATTGCAATATTTCTGTGTGCGCTGGATT
>CAYMWM010000027.1:4650-35946 GCA_964394185.1 uncultured Smithella sp. | reverse complement strand
AAAAGGTAAAGTCGCACCGGTTAAAGAAGAGGATCTGCCGGCGTTGATCGCGAAACTCACGAAAGAAATGAAACAGGCAGCGAAAAACATGGAATTCGAACAAGCCGCCGAACTACGCGATGAACTCAAGGAACTCAATAAAATTTTGCTGGAGATGGGCTAGTTGCGCGTTGGCATAAGTATTCAAACAAAGTGGTATTTTTAAAAAATCCTTGCCTTTTGAAAAATCAATTGAGATAATAACATTAGAATTTACAGCTATAATCCTTGACAGTGAATAATAAAGGAAAAATCATGAAGCAGTGTTAAGGAGGAAAGGATCTTCATGAAAGAAAGTATTATCTCAAAACGTCAGAAAAAAAATGAGCAGGACAGTAATGATCTGGCGATGCAAGCTGCAAGAAAAGCACAGCGGCTCAATGAAGAAAACGAAGTGTCCATAACGATTCTTTCCGAAATAACAGATATTCCAAAAGAAAAAATAGTCTACAACTACAGTGAAGATATTTCCATGACCGGAACCAGAATTCAGGGCAATGTTCTTTTGCCGATTGATACCTTTCTGGAAATAGATTTAACATTAAAGAATGCAAAAGAAAAAATAACTGTTTTTGGAAAAGTAAAAAGAAACAAAGTTATTATTGAGGGGCAAACTTACGAGGCGGGTGTAGAGTTTGTGGATACTCCCGATGAATCCATCAAAAAGCTTGAAGATTACATTTTGTCAATCAATCAGTATAAAGACCTTAATCCGGTCGGAGTACCGTATTGGATTTTCAAAAAATTTAACAAGCCGACTAAATAGACAACTTGCTTAAATTCACGTCCGCGGATTTGCAGGTGCATTTTTTCTTGTAATAATAAAATGTTAAGCATAGTTTACATAACTGGGAAAAATATTAAAAAAATATATTGACAAATCATGATTAAAGTATTTTAAGAATCGAAGCGGCGATTTAATAAAGTTAATTGCTCCGCTCTAAAAATGTGCTAAAGGCTGGTGTGAAATTTAATAATGAGCCCGTTGCCCTTTGGCGCGGGCTTTTTTTTGAAAATTTAAATTAAATATATAGGAGAGTAATAAAAAATGAGTAAATTGCATACACGTCACGTTTACACATCAGAATCCGTTTCAGAAGGCCATCCGGATAAAGTGTGCGATCAGATTTCTGACGCTATTTTGGATGCATGTCTGGCTCAGGATCCCAAAACCCATGTTGGCTGTGAGACTGCCGTCGGACCGAATCTTGTTGTCAATCTTGGCGAAATTACCTGCAAGAACTGGAATAAGATAAACCCGCAGGCCATTGCGCGCCAGGTCGTGAAGGATATCGGCTATGATGATCCCTGTGAAGGGTTCAGCTGGGACACGTTCAACTATCTGTGTGCTATTCACGGTCAGTCGCCGGACATTGAAATGGGCGTTGACCGCGGACGTCCGGAAGAGCAGGGTGCCGGTGATCAAGGCATGATGTTTGGTTATGCTTCATACGCCACACCGCAAATGATGCCTGCCCCAATCTATTTTTCACACATATTGCTGGAGGAACTGACAAAGCTTCGCAAGGCTAAAGCAATTGAATATCTCCGGCCGGATTCCAAATCGCAGGTAAGTGTATTACATGAAGATGGAAAAGCTGTTAAAATTACATCAGTCGTCATTTCCCATCAGACCCGCGACGTGCCCCTGAAGCGAATTCGCAAGGATTTGATAGAAGTCGCGCATCAGGTTCTGGATAAAACAGGAATGCTGACCAACAAGACGGAATTTTTTATCAATCCCACAGGCAAGTTTGTCATCGGTGGTCCCACAGGCGATTCCGGTGTTACCGGACGCAAGATTATTGTTGATTCCTATGGCGGCGTTGGTTCGCACGGGGGCGGAGCCTTTTCCGGCAAAGATCCTTCCAAGGTAGATCGCTCCGCAGCTTATTATGCCCGTTACGCCGCCAAGAATATTGTCGCGGCGAGACTGGCTGACAAATGCGAAATTCAGATTGCCTACGCGATTGGCGTTGCCAAGCCTCTGAGCATCAATGTCAGCACCTATGGAACCAGTGTTATTCCTGAGAATAAAATCGAAAAAATTCTCACGGAAGGTGGGATTTTCGATTTTCGTCCTGCCATGATGATTAAGGATCTGGGACTGACAAAGCCGCAGGGTTGGAGCTACCGCAAGAGCTGCAATTACGGCCATTTTGGCCGTTCGGGATTCCCCTGGGAAAAGACCGACAGAGTGGATGCTCTTCGTCAAGCGGCAGGACTGAAGAAGAAATAAAGCAACTTTACAGACAGGATAAATAAGCCCACAACCGGAAGGAAGTGGGCTTATTTTTTTAAGAAAACTATTTATATTAAAATGTCATCAGTTTACGTCTTCTAATGTTTTGCTTACCGTAAACAATAGAAGGTTAAAGTCCCCAATCGTTCAGCGTTAAGGATATTATTTCATTTCAAACTGGTAATAAATATCATTGCTGCCTATGGAGAAGCCTCTGATCCGGTGCTCAACAGCACGCTTCCCGAAAATATCAAGGGACTTACGCACATAGCCCATAACAAGATATTCAAAGTAAAGGTGTTTGATAGGAAGTCCGGAAATAGTCAAGTGAGCGACATTATTTTCAAACTTCGCGGTAAGCGTGCCGCCGTCAAAATAGGTTGACCATAATTTGGGCATGCCGTTTTCGACGAATTGCTTTACATCCTTTGAAAGCAGATAAGAGTTGTATGGTCCTCCCGGAGACAGGGCGAATTCAGCTGATTTCTCCCCGAGCTGCCAGTAATGATTGTTATCGTTGTTGAAGAATTCTTTCAGGACTTCATCAAGAAACAGGACGAATTTATCCAGAGGTATGAGAGTGATGTTCATGATCATCTGACCGAAAAATTTGTCTTTTGCCGCCAGTTTATTGCTGAAGGATTTCCAGCGTTCTTCGCCGAAAGCTCTGACGATGGTATCCTTTCTTGTAACATAAGCGGTTCCTTTAACGTTCATAACGGTACCTCCCAATAATAATTTTGTACCTGAAATAATATTCTCCGATAAGTGAATAAGCAACAGTTATTTTATTGGAATGTTGTAGTGTTATATTGATTAAAAAACACCGGCTGGCATTTTGAGAAGTAAACCTGTAACTATTTAATATTTAAGTTAAATATCATTGTTGTAGGTCGGATAAAGATCTGCAAGAGTGTTTTATGTGCTGGCGTCCCGAAAAAATTCTTGTCAATTTTTGAGAGCTGAAGCCACAAGCCTATTTATTGCCAGGATTCCCAGAATGAAAATACCGCCAACGATAAATTCGACACCCATCCATATAAAAGGATTTGCATTTGGCGTTTGTTTGGCCAGTGCAGCAACCAGAAAGAACATGAAGGCGTAACTGTTAAAGATATAAGGGATGGCATCTTTTAGCATGACGATGGAATAAACAAACAGACCGATAAAAATAAGCTTGGCCGTTTCATGACCCGCGAGAGGCTTCAGGGCATCGATAAAGATTTCAAGCAGAAGGACGCACACTATTCCCGCCAGTCCTCCTATCAGGATGCCGGGCGCCTGTTTTGTGTCTTCATGGACCACAAAGAAAAAAATCATGACCATGAAGGCCGGCCAGGCAGGAAGTTTCAAATAAGCCAGAATAATTTCGAAGGCAATGACGAAAGCCACCAGCAGAAATCCGAAGAATATATTTTTTTTGGTAAATACTTTTCCCATGAGCTTACCTACATCCGGCTCATTCTATTCATTTTTTTTATTCATGCCGGTCACGACTTGATGTTCAGAGGATGAAACATAGATAAATTGATATGATGTGTCAAGAAAAACTCATGTAATGAACAACCGCGCCGCAAGCAGCGGGTATCCAAATGAACTTATGCCTCAAAGGGTGGGGAATTAGATCCACAATTATCCCGCTCGGCTTCGCCTCGGGGATAATTCCCAATAGCCGGAGGCTATTGGATAGTTCGACTTACTCTGAAAATATCGCTTCGCTCATTTTCAGAGGGTCTCATTACGACTATCAAATTTCAGTGCACTCCGTTTCTGAAATTTGGGTCTCATTAAAATAGTTTCTTGACATAAAAAAATACACCTCTTATACTAATTAAGACATTCTTGAATCAAACCGATAAAGCAGCAAAATCGTTTGCTTATCTTTATAAAAAATTTACAGTCGGAGGCAACCATGATGTGGGCATTAAAAAAAGCTTATTATCGTACTTATCAGTTTGTTATGGGTCTTGGAATGAATTTTCTCCCCTGGATTGAACCTAAAATCATCGACGGTGCGGACAGTATAAAGAAACTTCCTGAGGCTATCAAACAAAAGGGTTACACCAATGTTCTTATTGTAACAGACCAGGGCATCATGGGGCTTCATTTGCTCGATCCTTTTTTTGAGGCTATGAAATCGGCTGGCGTCAAGTATGCACTCTATGATCAGGTTCAGCCCAACCCTACGATTGATAACATCGAAGCAGCCCTGAAAATCTATAAGACCAACAATTGTCAGGCCATCGTAGCTGTCGGCGGGGGGTCACCGATGGATTGCGCCAAAGCCACAGGCGCGCGAGTTGCCCGCCCGAATCGTCCGGTTACCAAAATGAGAGGCTTATTTAAAGTTGTACTTCCCGCTTTTAAAATGGGATCATTGTTCCCTCCGGCTCTTTTTGCTGTTCCGACAACGGCAGGCACGGGTTCCGAAACCACCATAGCCGCCGTTGTATCGAATCCTCAGACGCATGAAAAATATCCGATTACCGATCCCGCTGTTCGTCCGAGATATGCGGTTCTTGATCCACTACTTACGGTTGGTCTTCCGCCTCACATTACATCAACGACGGGTATGGATGCCTTAACCCATGCTGTTGAGTCGTACATAGGTAAATTTTACAATAGTAGCGATACACGTCAAAAAGCTGTTCTGGCGGTTGATATTATTTTTAAGAATATTGAAAAGGTTTTTAAAAATGGTAAAGATCTCGAAGCGCGTCAACAGATGCTTCTTGCCGCATATTACGGAGGATTTACATTCACGCGCGGCGGCGTAGGCAATGTTCACTGTATCGGTCATAACCTCGGCGGCATGTATGGCGTGCCTCATGGTCTGGCCATGCCGGTTATTATGCCTTATGTTCTGGAATGGTACGGCGAAGCAGCGCACAAACGTCTTGCTGAGCTTGCGGATGTAGCCGGTGTTTCAAAGCCCGGTATGAGCGTACCTCAAAAAGCCAAGGCTTTTATAGAAGCCGTTAAAGACCTGAACAAGAGATTAAACATCCCCAACAAGTTCGATTGCATTAAAGAAAAAGATATTCCCATCATAGCGAAACGAGCGTTGATGGAATGCAATCCGACGTATCCCGTGCCGAAGATTATGAGCCAAGAGGATTGCATGTCAGTCATCAGGTCTATGATGGCATAAAAGATCGATCAAAAAGACATGGGAAATTGGGATTTTTCAACGACCCTGCTGTCACCCTATCAAATGTCTGTCTTCACCGGTTTATTCGAGTTTCCTGAAATAAACCGGTGAAGCTTTTTTTTAGGAGTAGCAGGTTCTGTTAATGATAACCTTCTTTAAATCATCGGAAAGATGATTGAAGTATGCGCAGTAGCCGGCGATGCGCACCAGCAGGAACGGATATTTTTCCGGATGGTTGTAGGCATCCAGCAGCATTTCCCTGTTGATGACATTGGGCTGGAACTGCATGCCGCCTTTCTTGAAATACGTGCTGAATATGCCAGACAGATTTCTCACACCATCCTTTCCCTGAAATAGAGCGGAATCCATGGTAAAAGTAAGGGTTGTGCCGTTGGGCGCGTATTTTTCGAAATCAATACCGGATACGGAGTTCAAGGATGATAATAAATCCGACATCTGCATTCCGTAATGAGGAGCGACGCTGTTGGCCAGAGGAACGCCCTTCATTCTTCCCGAAGGCAGAGAAGGTGTTTTCTTGCCATAGATATCGCTGACATTGAGGGCATAATAACCTGCGGTATATATTCCATTGCGCGGAGAGTTCGGTACCTGTTTCAGGGCATTACAGTATATTTCCAGAGTTTTGTTGGCCCATTTGGTGGCTTCTTCCGAGCCATCATGTCCCAATTTAGGAACAGCCAGCAGTGCCTCACGGATTTGCTGATGATATTCGCCTTCGAAATCGTTGTCGATGGCGTTGATAATATCCATAAGTGAATACTGTTTGTTCTTGAAGACAACTTCATTAATGGCGTGCAGTGAGTCCGCCGCGTCCGTAATTCCGACAGCCTGAATTCCGCTGCTGTTAAATTCGCAACCACCTTCGTTTACATCTTTCCCGCTTTCCATGCAGCCCCTGGAAAGCGACGAGGCCAGCGGCGTAGTAAAATTCCTGCATATGGCTTTCTCAATCTTCTGATGATCAGTCAGAATGGCTGTAGCCAGGACATTCAAGCGTTTCTGATAGCGTTCCAGAAGTTCATCCATGCTGGCCGGCGGATTGGGTTTAGAAGCTCTCTTCTTCTTCCATGAAATACGGGCTTTGCTGTAACGGTCTGCGATAAGCTTGGACAACTTGTTGCCACCGTGGAAGTTGTATTCAATGAATTTTGTGGTCATTTTTTCCATCTGATCGGAAAAACTGTAGTTCCATAAATCATCTTCTTCACCCTTCAGCGCCTGCAGCATTGGCAGAACCACATTCATGTTGGCACAGTCCGTGTTGCCAAAATGATCATCGGATGCATTGGGTTCCACGCATCCCACAACGGAATAGTTTCTGATATTTTCAATCGAGGTATCATAGTGTTTTGTCAAGGATTTGAGATAAACATCATCGTTATTCAATTTCGGCTGGGGCGAGCCGTTGATATAGACTTCGGCCAGCCTGTCCAGATACCGTTGCGGAGAGCCCGAATGAATTCTTGCCGACATATCCACGGCAAGAAACTGTAACTCGCAGATATCCACCAGCATGTATGTCAGATCATTGGTGGCATCCTTACCATCTTTTCCTACTCCGCCGAACGTTACCGTCTGGTCTGTTGACTGGGTTTCAAATAGTCTGCCAATGGCAAAATAGGAATCTCCGTCGTTTACCAGAATCGCCTCGTCCATTTTGAGAATAAACAGGGCCAGCAGTTCTTTGGCTTTTTCGTAGGTGATAATTCCCGCTTCTTTATCCTTTTTGTAATAGGGATATAAAATCTGGTCGAGCCGTCCGAAGGACAGTGCATTCTCAAAGGTTTCAGTGCAGAGCGCGATATGCAGGAACATCATGGACTGCAGGGCCTCATGATATGTGCGGGCGGGATATTTGGGAACATGCCGGCAAATCCCGGTCATTTCTTCCAGTTCCCTGCGGCGAACGGGATCCGTTTCTTTCTTGCTTTGCTCTGACAGAGCATCTGCGTAATTTTCGGCAAAAGCTTCCAGAGCTTTCAGGCAGATAATCATGGCATTGTATAAATCCTGATTATTATCCGGTTTTTCTTTCTTTTTGTCTTCAATCTCTTTTATTATTCCGGTAGTACCCAGGGTAAGCACGCGCTCGAAGTTGACGATAAAATGCGCTATTGACGCCATGTTGTTATTGAATCCGACGTTCATTTCGCATAACCGCGACAGGCTTAAGATTAAATCAGAAGCTTTTTTGTTTACTTTGAACATCAGGCAGTGCTTTCGCCAGAAAGGTAATATTCTGAAATAAAAGTGAAGCCTGTCTTTCCATGAACACTGAAAAGCAATAGGTGTCTGGCGATGAATTTGATGGAGAATGGATGCCAGGAGAATACCGTAATGTTCCTCCCATACCTGGCCGCCGACTCTCTTGGATGTGAAATTACCGACGAGCAGTTCACGGGGATAGATTTTAACTTGCTTTTTCTTCAGCACATAATCAAGGCGCTCCGCGCGATGAATATGCGTAGGTTTTTTAAAACCGTTTTTCCGATAATATTCTGTTTTTAGTTTGGATGCTTCAAAACAAAGATGATAGCCGCTGTCCCGAATATCCTTTCTGATGTCATGAACACGCTGAGTGAAAACAGCCTTGGTTCTTGCGGCATCCAGGTCATAGCAACCGGCCTGAATACCAAAAGAATTGAATAACTCAACGGCATTTTTGATCGAATCAATGCTCTGTTGCGGTGTAATATTCAGAGATTCCCGAACCAATCCAAGGCGCTTCGCCTTATCTTCATACATGTTGTGGTATTTCAACAATTCAATGGACTTGTAATTTATGGACTTCATAAAATCCGCCGCCGCTTTTATCTGACTCTCACTGTCATTGTAACCGGGTACCATCACCATGCGGAATTTGATTTCCGCTTTCATGGCGATCATCTTTTTAAGATTGTCGTGGATTAATTTGTCGTCCTGCTTTGTCAGTTTTTTATGCAATTCATTATCATTGAGGACTTTCAGATCCACAAGAAACAAATCTATATAAGGCGCTATCTTCTCAATATTCTCCCAGGGTACATGCAGGGATGTTTCCACGGCAATATGAACTTTCTCGTCCTTCAATAATTTCAGGAGCGCTATCAGGCTCTCCGGGTTCTGCAGGAGAGGATCGCCGCCGCTGAGGGTTACCCCGCCGCCGGTACAGAAATAATAATCTTTATCGCGCAGGACGACTTCCACGATTTTGGCAAGGGAATAATCGCTGTCGGGAGACGGCATGGGTTTCATGGAAAGCGCCTCAGGATTCTGGCACCACAAACATCTTAGCTTGCATCCCTGAAAGAAAATTGTTGTGCGGATTCCGGGTCCGTCATGAACACAGGTGCGCTGGATTTTGAGGACGTTCAGTTTTTCAGTGCTTTCAATAGGATCATCATCGAATTTTCTTGCTGTCTGCATTTTGTACTCCTTTACTATTTTTCTAAACAGACTTTAAAAATTTAAGTAACTCTATACCGGCCTGCAGAAAGGTTCGGGCTTTTTCAGCGGCTGTTTCCTCATTGCCATCGATTACGGCCTGTAATATTTCCTGCTGCAGCGTTGTGCTCAGGTTTGTGGTTAACGGCAAAAAAAGGTTTAAATGTCTGTCATGAACTGTTTTGATGGTATTCATCAGAAGAATGTAAACCATATTTTTGCTGGCTAAAGCGAGCAGGCGGAAAAATTCAAAATCCATCTGCTGCAGTTTTCCCGGGTCGGTTTGTTGCACTAATGTTTCCATCAGGGCTTTCATCTGCTCGATGTCTTTTTTGTCGGCGCGTCTGGCGGCCATTCTTGCCACATCCGTTCCGAAAAGTTCGCGGGCTTCCAGAATGTTTTCCAGAATGGTCAGATCAATTTCACCGCTGATGACCAGCAGTGAAAATATCAGATCGATAGAAGCCTTATGAAAATCCTCAACGATAATACCTTTACCCTGATGGATAACGATCAGTTTTAATTGTTCGAGTTTTTTCAGGGCTTCACGCAGCGTAGCGCGCGTGACGTTGAGTTGCATGGCGAGGGTTCGTTCCGGCGGCAATTTTTCCCCCGGCCTGATCCCGCCGTGAATAATATATTTCAACAGCATTTCAGCTATCTGCTCGGGAGCTTTCATTTTCTCGACGGGGGTTAATTCTGCTATCATTTGGACTCCTAAATAGCATAATTGGTACTACCACTGTACCAATTATGCTCTAATGATAAGATAAAATCAAGGGTTTTTTTAATATTATTGGTAAAAGTTTAACTATAATACAAGTTGCTGATATATTTTAAAAATAATGAATATTTATGGCTGATATTATGAAGTTTTTTGCTAAAAAATGTATATTTTAAGATTCTTTTTAAAAAACATCTGTTTATTCATAAATTAAGTCCACTTGGGCGCAATTTTTTGTCGTATTTGCCCTATTTATTAATTCATGAGTGGATGAAAAAAGAAAAAAAATAGAATATCAAAGAGAAATATCTGGTGAAAAATAGAACTCTGAATGCGCGTTTTGAAACCAATATTTCAGCAGACTAAAGAGTTTTATACTTGCCTGACCAAACGGCTATGTGCTATTCGTGACAGAAGAAAAGCCAATGGAGTTAAGTAAGTTATAGCAATGAGATTCAAGGTGACTTGAATCACCCTACTGTAACCAATAATCAAAGGTGAACTCATGTCTAAATATTTCAAATGGGCGCTTTTTAGTCTCGCATTTTTGCTGATTCTTTTTGTCATTGGCGAAATATTCTTCCGTTATCTATATCCCCTGATCAGTCCGTTTGATGACAGAATAGCCGTCCGGTATGCTACTCCCTACACGATGTTCAGTCCTTTCGACTATGGGACAAAGGAAAAGCCAAAAGCAAAAGGTGAATTAAGAATATTCATGCTCGGCGGGTCAACTGTTGCCTACGGTAAACCGCCTCTGCCGGTATATGTTGAACAGGAATTGAAAAAGCGCGGGGTTGAGGGAGTCCGTGTTTTCAATTACGGGGTTATATCGCAGAACTCCAGTCAGGAACTTGCCCATCTTGTTTTTCACGTGCTGGATTCCGAGCCTGACATCGTTGTGATGTATGACGGAGGCAACGATATTATGGATCCACTGCTCTATGATCCCCGGCCCGGCTTCCCGTTTAATTTTCTTGCCTATGAAAATAATGTCCTTTTTAAGGATGTAAAAGAATATCCGCTGCTGTCACTTCTCGCGTACGGAAGTGATATGATGCGTCATTTATTCCGCAATTATTTTTTTGAAAAGTTCGGCCGGTTTTCCGCATTGCGCGGTGAAGTCAACTACGGAACTAATGTATGGTCGGAAAAAATTGCCGGAATGTATGCCGGTAACCTGATGAAAACGGGTCAAATATGCAGAGCTTATGATGTCGATTACGTGGCCTTCCTTCAACCGCTGTTTTTTTATAAGCGTGCCGCAGTTTCGGAGACAGAAAAGAATATGTTGAAAGGATGGCCGGAAAAGGAAAAAAATCTTGTTCGGCCCTATACCAATGATGTCAGGGAAAGGATTCTCCGGAACATCGAAGAAGAACAAAAGAAACGTCCCTTTGCCTTTTATGATTTAAGCGGAATATTCAATGATTCAACGGATGCCGTATATACGGATTATATCCATGTCAATGATGTGTCAAATAAGAAGATAGCTATAGCGATCTGTGATCACCTCATGGAGACGATAAAGAAAAGGCAAAAACCATAAATTCTATTGACGAAGGCGGTGTTAAAATGAAATTACTTGCCATATCCGGGGCTGCGTTGATTTTACTTTCCATTGCCACAGGCTGGCTGATTATCGCGAAAAAATATTTATCTTTAGGATTACTTGAAAGAATAATCCAAAGCGATCAAAAATTGGTGAAAGCCCATATTGATTATATTATGATGAGCCTCATTCTTTTTGTTTTTTTTCTTACCGGAGTCACTTTGCCGTTTCCTTTGATTTTACTATCCTGCGGCGGAGCGTTCGCTAATCCGTCATTATTTGTTTTTCTGTCCATAAGGCCGGATGTGAATAAAAAAATAGGGAGCACTTTCAGTGTCATCAGTACAATTATATTTCTGATAACAACAGCAGGCATCGGTGGTGGCGCTTTCTATATCATCATGGATCTGATGATCAGTGTCTAATAAATTAGGATTACTCATACTTTTCCCCTGTCCTGCCAACTCTTTGCAAAAAATCAGTCTGGCGGATTATTTTTAGATGATTATGGAAGAAAAAGATTACATACAAAATAAAGTCTCTTCTTTTCCGCATAATCCCGGAGTTTACTTAATGAAAGATCTGGGAAAGAATATTATTTATGTCGGGAAAGCAAATGATTTGAGAAGTCGTGTTTCATCGTATTATACAGGCAAAGACACCCGTCCGATGGCGCCGTTTCTGATGGCGCGTGTTCATGATATCGAATTCATCATCACCGCGACTCAGAAAGAAGCGTTGATTCTGGAAAATAATCTGATCAAACGCTACCGTCCCCGCTATAACGTTACCCTGCGCGACGACAAGACTTATTATCATTTATCGCTGAATCCGGTAGAAAAATTCCCCCGACTCCAGCTGGTGCGCAAAAGATTGAATGACGACGCGCTTTATTTCGGTCCTTATCCTTCGGGGCTGGCGGCCAAGGAAACACTGCGTTTTGTTCAGCAGATATTCCCATTGCGTACCTGCCGCGACAGAGAGTTTAAACTGCGTCCAAGGCCGTGTCTGGAATATCAGATCGGGCGATGCCTTGCTCCCTGTAAAGGAATGATCGATGAGGAGTCTTACCGGAAACTTGCCGATGGCGTTATATCTTTCCTCCAGGGACGCCGCCGTGAATTGATATCCGATCTTAAGAAGCAAATGAATGAAGCATCTGAAGACCTGAATTACGAGGAAGCGGCGCGACTGCGCGACCGCGTTGTCGCGCTGGAGCACGCGCTGGAAAAACAAAATGTTGATTGGGGTGGCACAAAGGATCAGGATGTAATTGGTTTATATATGCAGGATGAGCATTATCAGCTCTGTATTTTATTTGTGCGCGGTGGAAAGCTTTTAGGCAGCAAATCATTCGTGCCGGTTAAAGTAAAAACGGATATGTCTGAAATTGTTTCATCCTGTCTGACGCAGTACTATGATCGCGAAACCAATATTCCGGATGAAATCATCATTCCCTGCCGTCTGCCGGATGAGGAAGTCATTACGGATTGGTTGACAGAAAAGAAAAACGGGAAAGTAGTTCTTACTGTGCCATCCATCGGAACAAAAAACGCGCTTCTGGAGATGGCCAATGACAATGCCCGTAATCTCTGGGAAGCGGCGCATAAAAAGGACGAGCAGAAAACAGCCGCGATGCAAATTCTTCAGGATAAATTATCGCTCACAACACTGCCCCGGCGTCTGGAATGCTACGATATTTCCAACATCAGCGGCAAGCATGCCGTGGGTTCCATGGTTGTTTTTCAGGACGGCGAACCGCAGAAAGACCACTACCGCCGCTACCGGATAAAAGCATCATCGGAGCCGGACGATTACGCCATGATGTATGAAATGCTTTCCCGCCGTTTCGCGAGTGGAGAAAATCTGCCCGATCTGGTTGTGGTTGACGGAGGCAAAGGACAACTCAACGTTGCTCTTTCGGTTTTGAAAGATTTAAAAATTAAATTGGACGTTATCGGTCTGGCCAAAGAAGAGCGAACGGCATTTCCCGGCAGGGCTGTTAAGAAAAAGAAAGCCGGAAAATCGGAGGATCGCGTTTATCTGCCGGGACGTAAAGACGCCGTTTATTTATCCGCGTGGCCGCAGGCTCTGCGATTACTGCAGCAGGCGCGGGATGAAGCTCACCGCTTTGCTTTGAGTTATCATCATCAGCTAAAACAAAAGGATGATTTGAAGTCTATTTTAGACGATATTCCGGATGTAGGAGCGAAACGAAAAAATATTTTGCTTAAACATTTTAATTCAGGCAAAAAGGTGATGGACGCGACGCTGGAAGAACTGCAAAATATTCCGGGAATAGGTAAATCGCTTGCGGAAAAAATATATTCACATTTGAAAAAAGAGAAGGAAGTTGAGTAATTTAATATGAGTTTGATAACCATATTTTTTATTGCTCTTGGCCTCGGTGTTGACGCTTTTTCAGTGGCCATCGGCATCGGTGCAACCAACAATAAGAAATCATGGGCTCCGGTGTTGCGGCTTGCGGCATCCTTTGGAATCTTTCAGTTTGCCATGCCAATTGCCGGCTGGCTGGCCGGACTGACGGTTGTTGAAATTATAGCGTCATTCGATCACTGGATTGCTTTTGCGCTATTGGCTTTGGTCGGCGGGAAAATGATTTGGGAAGGATTTGGAACGGAAAGTGATGAGGATAAAGATGATCAAACAAAGGGGTGGCCGCTTCTGATGCTTTCCATTGCCACCAGTATTGACGCGCTGGCGGTTGGATTTAGCTTTTCCGTTCTCAAAAGTCCGATTTTATTTCCGGCAGTCATTATCGGCATCGTCTGTTTTATAATGACCGTTACCGGCATGGTTTTCGGCAAGGTGCTGGCGAAAATATTTGGCAAAAAAGTGGAAATATTCGGTGGACTCGTTTTAATTGCCATCGGAATAAAGATCATGATGGATCATTGGATGTAAAATTATAATATTTGCAAATTATGATGAAAAAATCAGCATTCATAATTTTATTACTCGTTAGTATTCCTCTTTTTTCCTGTTCTTCTTTTATATCGGGGAAATACCCGGATGGAGTATCCAAAGTTCATTGCCTGCCTGTTTTCTCCGATAAGGATGGATGGTACGGTGGTGATGGAGCCTACTCCATAAAACTGGATAAGGAACGCACTCTCTGGCTTTTCGGTGACACATTTGCAGCTTGTCCGGGATACAGAAGAGACCGCATTGACATGGATGTTATTCTGGGAACAACAGTGGCTATTTCCACTTGCTCGGTCAATAATGAATTTAATATTAAATATTACCTGAAAAGCGGGGATGGAAAGTTCGTATCATCCTTTGGTGAGACTGAATGGCTATGGCCGCAGGACCCTTTTATCGTTAATGATGTGCTGTATATACCTCTTATCGGTGTTACTCCGGCAAATAAGGAAGGGGATGTTTTTAACTTTAAAATTACGGGTCATAAATTTGCCCGGATTAGAGATTTCACTGCTGCCGATCCACGCGAATGGAGCTATGATTATATTGATTTAAAGACGGTGATTCCGCCGGAAATAGCTGCGTTTGCAACAACGTCTGTTGTTTACGATGGGTATGTATATTTCTATCCGTTCTATGCTATTTTCAACTATGTTTATTCCGAAGGTAAACTGAACATCATGGGTAATATTCTTGCCCGTATTCCTGCAAATAAAATTGATAATCCAGCGGATGCCATTGAATATTTTAACAAGGATGGAAAGTGGGAAAACAAACTTAAACCTGAAAACATCAAGGTAATTCTTGATGCCGCTGTTTCCGAAATGAGTGTGAGATACCATGCTGAAAACAAAAAATGGATTGCTGTCTATTTAAGCACGCAAAACAAAGGTGATAAGTTTTTGGTTCGATTAGCTGATAAGCCAGAAGGTCCATGGAGCGAGCCCAAACCTTTAGGCGAGCCGATTCCTGAGGTTGATGCTCAAAGCCCTCTGTTTGATAAAGGTAACTTTTGTTATGCGGGAAAAGAACATATTGAGTTTGCCCATGACAGAAATCTTGTTGTAACTTACGTTTGTAATTCGTCTGAAGATATGCAAAGCCAGACAAGTTTTATCCGCCGCAACCTTTTTCTTTATCGGCCTGTCGTAAGAGAAGCTTTCTATTGATCGTAAATAATTCGATAGGATGGTGTTATATAAACCATTTAACGAAATTGTAAGCCGCTATTCCACCAAGATAGGAAACGATAAGTGTCATAACAATCGTGGCATAGAACCATTTGCGGCTATTCATTTCTTTTTTCAATACAGCCACTGTGGCAGCGCAGGGTATAAACAGCATCATGACGACCAGAAACGCAGCGGCAGATTCCGGGCTCATGATCAAGGGCAGTGTTTGCGATATTCCTTCTCTACCCACCGAATAAAGAACGCCCATTGTGGCTACAATATTTTCTTTAGCTACAAGGCCCGTTAAAAGCGCAGTAATCATTTTCCAGTCCAGTCCCAACGGGACACCGATCGGTTGAAGCAATCTTCCAAAGGAAGCGAGAAAACTCTCTTCTACCTTGCCGTCGGGCAAATAAGACAAAATCCAGATAATCACGGACACGCCAAGAATCACTGTACCGGCTTTGCGGATAAATGATAATGTCCGGGACCATACGACCATCATGATTGTTTTTACATCAGGGGTATGATAAATGGGCAGCTCCATGATAAAGGGAGCGTCCTGTTTCCAGAGAGTTTTATTAACAAAAATTCCTGCGATGCCTAACACGGCTATGTTCAGTGCCACAATGCTCCAGGAGACATAAATGGCATTGGAACCGAAAATGGCAGCAGAAATTAATGTCAGCACGGCCAGTCTGGCAGTACACGGGACAAAGGGAATCAACAGCAGAGTAATCATCCGGGCTTTTTGGGTTTCAATTATCCGGGCTCCCAGAACAGCCGGAACGTTGCATCCGAATCCCAGACACAAAGGAATAAAACTTTTTCCGTGCAGGCCGACAAGATGCATGATTCTGTCCATCACGAAGGCCGCGCGCGCCATGTAACCTACATCTTCCAGAACCGCCATAATGGTGAAAAAAATAAGCAAAACTGGCAAAAAGGTCAGAACGGAGCCGACTCCCCCGACAACGCCATTGAGCAACAGGCCTCCGAGCCAGTCAGGCCAGCCTGTTGTAAAGGGTTCGCAGAATTTGATGAAATGCTGAATCTGATCGCTCAACCAGCCTTGCAGCGGAACTCCCACGGCATAGGTAAGAAAAAAGACAAGAGCCATGACCGCAAGCAAAACGGGAATGCCGAATATCGGGCGGGTAAGAATATGGTCAATTCTATCTGTCAGAACCACCTGTCCCATCTTAAATTGAGAGACGGCGGATCTGGTGATTTTTTCAATCCAGTCATAACGGCCATTTACCACGGCGTGCAGAGCGTCTTCATGCTTGATAAGGAGCTTTTCTATATTATCGCGGGCTGATTTTGGCGCGCTTTCTTCAACTATTTTGGCTGCTTCGGGATCACCTTCCATCAATTTGACGGCAATCCATTCCTGAGTGTACGGTTCCTGAATATATGGGCGTACCTGTTCCAGAATATCCTTGTAAATTTCCTGATGATCGGCAGAAACTTCCGGCATATCGGGAATATATTTGTTTTCACATGAAGTCGTCGTCGTGATTTGATTGACCAGCTCTTTGATGCCGCTGTTACGTTTGGCCACCATGGGAATAACCGGTACTCCCAGCGAATCCTGTAATGCCCGTGTATCAATTTCGGTTCCCTGAGCGGAAGCCACATCCAGCATATTGATGGCGACAATAACCGGCCGGTTAAGAAGAAGCACTTCGGACAAAAGATAAAGGCCTCTTTCCAGCGCTGCTGCATTTAACACCAGGACCACCAGATCCGGTTTTTCTTGAATGATGAAATCACGGGTAACTCTTTCTTCTTCTGAAAATGCCGTCAGGCTGTATGTTCCCGGCAAATCAACAATCCTGATTAAAACATTATCGCTGCGATGTGATCCTTCTTTTTTCTCCACCGTTTTCCCGGGCCAATTCCCGACATGCTGGGATAATCCTGTCAAAATATTAAACACGGTTGATTTACCTACATTGGGCTGACCGACAAGCGCTACATATATTTCCTCCTCAATAGGCGGCAGGCAGACTTCTACCTCAGGCTCTGTTTTATAAACCATTATCTTTGACGCTTCACCCTTGCCCAGTGCGATACGGGAGTTTACTACCTGAATGACAATAAGACCGCCGCTGATCTGGGCAATACGGAATTTCGCGTTCGTTACAATGCCCATTCCGGCCAGGCGGCTGGTTATGGCCGAACCGCCTTCAATGGAATGAATAACGCCCTGATCGCCTTCTCGTAATGATGTTATGTTAATTGGAACTTTCATCGGTTAATTATTCCCCGATTTTTTTAAGCTCACGCGATATTTCTTCAGTATATATTCCGGACCGTAGGAACTTTTTGTCCGGCGCAAGTTTTTATTGCCCATATCCTCTTCCAGATTAAGATACTTATAGTGCGCCAGCAATTTTTTTGCCGTGTCGTTGAACATAAACTCGTAAATGCCGTTATACTTTGTTGATGCTTTGGCAAAATGAAGGCAAAAAGTATCCCTGTTAAGGGCCTCGCCGATAATAAATCCTGCCGGTTTGTTGTTAATGTAATATATTGTTCCCCAAAGAGCAAGCTCGGTGAAATATTTCAGAGCCTCACTGCATTGTTCAAAATCGGTTTTATCGGCCGTTGTCTGGGAATTTTCTTGCCATTCCTGCAGAATGCTCATGGCATCCTGAAAATATTTTACAGACAGCGATTTATCTTCAGGTGCATAGAGGGAAAGCAGCTGGTTTAAATGATTGCGGTGACGGACGTATTGTTTGCCCTTGAAGCGGGCCATCTTTTCGGTGAGGTAGATATAATCGGATTCGCTTTCGTCGTACCTGATAAGGAATTTATCCTCCGGAAAATAAGTCAGCCACTGCTGCGCAACAGGAAAGAGAAAATCCCGCCCTGCCAGAATTTCTTTGAAAGTTTTAACATCACAACTGTGCGGATTGGTAAGCGGCATGATGTAGCGCTGCATTTGTTTGTTCTGACCGGTAATAAACGATCCGCAGTCCTTTGTCAAAAAATCATAATGGCTTGTTTTGCGGAATAGATAAACATTGGCAAAGGTATAATCAGAAATTTGCATATTCATTTGATGGAAGCGATTCGTCAGACAATCATGATGTTTCAAATCAACGGTTTCAAATGTTTCCATAAAATATATTATCAAACCTGTATGTAACGGCTTAAAGAACGAATTGATGGTGATTATCTTTAAGCCAGCGTCTGTGTTTCTTGTATTCCGGGATGACCAATTCAACCCGCTTCCAGAATTTTGGCGAATGATTCTTTTCTTTAATATGTATCAGCTCATGTACAATCACATAATCTATTATATCCGGAGATGCCATGATCAGCCGGAAGCTGAAAGCCAGATGATTATCTCCCGAACACGAGCCCCAGCGGCTCTGTGCTGATGTTATTCTAATGTTTTCATACTGCAATTTAAGCATCCTGCCGAAAAAATCAACACGTCGATGAATGTGTTCCTGTGCTTTTTTCTTATACCATGCAATAAAATAATGTTTTTCCAAATCCTTATCGCCTCTGGTATTGAGATAAAAACAATCCTTCCAGAAAACGACTCCTGCGTTTTCAAAAGGTTCAAAAAATACTTTCAAAGGATACGATTGTCCTAAATAATAAAACATTTCTCCGTCCATATATTCACGCGCCATGCTTTGACCGGAGATTTCCTTTTGTTTTAGTATTGTTCGGTTGATCCAGATTTCTTTTTCTTGGACAAAACGGTTTATCTCATGAATGGGTGTGTTGTAAGGAGCGGCAATAATCAATTCGGATTTATCATTGATTTGCAGAGATATGGTTCTCTTTCTTTTAGTGCTTCTGTTGATCCTATAGTTGAAATTCATGGAGAATAATTGTTTTTTTACCATACCTTTTTGATTTTAACTATCATAATTTGGCGATTAAAGCGAGCCGGTAAAGCGTTAAAGAAACCTTTTCATTAATTTTGTTTTGTGTTAGTTAGGCATTTAAATTCACGAGGTCGATATGGGAAAGATAACCAAATGTCCCTGGGGCAGTTTCGAGGTTTTATACGAAGCGCCTGACCATAAAGTTAAAAAAATTGTTGTCGAACCAAACGGGAGTCTCAGCTTGCAGTTACATCATCTGCGGTCCGAACACTGGTTCGTTGTCTCCGGCAGGGGGGTAGCGATTGTTGACGGCAGAAAAAAATCTTTACATGCCGGGAGCTCAATCGATATTCCTGAAAAATCAAAACATCGCGTCCATAATCCTTCAGACGAAGAACTTATCATCATTGAAGTGCAGACGGGGGAATACTGCGGTGATGATGATATAGAAAGATTTGAAGATCAATACGGCCGGATTTGATAACCCCCTTTTTGATCGTAATTCATTTGTTTCCAATGATGGATATTTCTTATGTAATATTAGTCACCTTCAAAGAAGGTATAACATCATAATGTGTTATAGACATCATCCTTGCCATGATTGCCGCAGAAAATATTCCCTTTGACACAAAAGATATTTATTTATATGTTTAAGCTCTGAAAAGAATACTCTTAGTATCGCAATTATTAGAAACGTCAATCGCTCATGCTGATCATTATTTAACGTTCCAATTTCAAAATCAGTCTCAAAACACTGGAAGCAATTAGGATGGGAAAATTACTTCGTGTATTAATTATTGAAGATTCAGAAGATGATGCGCTGCTCTTAATACGTCATCTTAAAAAAGGCGGATACAATCCGGAGTATGAACTGGTCGAAACCGCCTCCGCGATGAAAAAAGCCCTTAAAGAGAAGGAATGGGATTTTATTCTCTGCGATTATAAAATGCCCAGATTCAATGCGCCATCAGCTATTGGCATAATAAAGGAAGCGAATATCGACATCCCAATTATTATTGTATCCGGAACCATCGGTGAAGATACGGCCGTGGAATGCATGCGTTTAGGCGCCCATGATTACATTATGAAAGCCAATTTTTCTCGTCTTTGTCCGGCCATAGCCAGGGAATTGAAAGAGGCAAAAGCCAGAGCTGAGCGCAGGAAGGCAGAGGATGATCTGCGGGAAAGCGAAAGAAAGTACAAACTGATTACCGAAAAAATGACGGACATTGTGTGGATTGCCGACGGGAAATTGCGAACAATTTACGTTACTCCTTCCGTAAAAACAATTCTGGGATTCAGTCAGGAAGAACGAATGAACCAGGCAGTCGATCAGCAATTGACGCCGGAGTCTCTTTCTGTTGCGATAGAAAATCTGTCCAGAGAGATGGCCGTTGAAAAACATGGCCATGGGGACCCTGATAGAGTCGTAACGCTTATATTGGAATATTACCATAAAGACGGCTCAACCCGTTGGATGGAAACAATCACAAGTCCACTGCGCAATGATAAAGGTGTCGGAATCGGGATTCATGGTGTATCCAGGGATATAACAGAACGCAAGATGGCAGAATCTCAGATAAAGGCAGCTCTTGAGTCCCTTCAAAAAAGTGAAGAATCGTATACAAAACTCGTAAATACCATTCCTGATGTTATTGTTCGTACTGACCTTGATGGAAAAGTAGTTTTTGTAAATGATTATACGCTTCAGATAAGCGGATATGCACGGAAGGAAATTGAAGGCCAGAATATGCTCAAATTCATTTCTCCAGATGAACATGCTCAGGTACTTCAAAATACATATCTCATGATGGATGGCAGACTGGGTCCCAAAGAATATCATATGATTATGAAGGACGGAAGGATCGTGCCCTTTGAGGTTAATGGCGATGTCCTGCGTAATCAGGATGGTACGCCCTTCGGTTTAGTTAATGTGTGCCGGAATGTAAGCGAACGCAGGATGACAGAGAAATTATTAATAGAAAAAGACGAACACCTACGCGGCATTACCAGAAACCTGCCGGGAGTCATTTTTCAGTTTTACGTAAAAGACGGAAGCGAATACGGAATAAGTTATTTAAGTGAGTTGCCGGATGAATATTTATCTGTATTTTCCAAATTTGATATGACAGATATGGACAATGTTCTTCCGGAATTTATTTCTTTTATTCATGAGGAAGACAGAGACAGATTCCTCGCCTCCACTAAAAAGGCAGTGGAAACAGTAACTCCCTGGAATTTTGAAGGACGGATTGTTCTGCAATCAGGTAAAATAATTTGGGTCCATGGAATGTCCACTCCGAGACATTTTAAGGATCGGCTCGTGTTTGACGGGATTTTATTGAACGTTACGGAACGTAAGAAGGCAGAGTATCAATCAAAAAAGTCAGAAGAAAAATTTCATAAAATATTTATGACGACACCGGACTGTGTAGCTATTACCAGATTAGGTGATGGTCTCATCATCGATGTAAACAAGGGATTTGAAGACATCGTCGGGTGGAAACGGGAAGTTGCCATTGGAACAAAGTCTGTCGAACCGCCTCTGAATTTTTGGGTGGATTTATCAGCACGGGAATTTCTGAGGGCGGAGCTGAAATCCGGGAGGGATGTTCTGAATCATGAATTTGAATTTCGACGGGCGGACGGGTCTATGCGTACAGGAATCTATTCTGCGCGGGCTCTTACTATAGGAGGAGAGGAGCAAATTATTTTCATCATGAGGGATATTACCGAGCATAAGAGAATGGAAATGGAATTGATGGAGTCCCAAAAGATGAAGCTGATGGGGCAAATTAGTTCTGGTGTGGCACATGAAGTTCGCAACCCGCTTCATGCTATCCAGGCGATCAGCGAGGCTATGGCCCTGGATATGGATGAAAAATCCGATTATAAGGAATATCTGATGCACATCAAGGCTCAGGTGGAACGGCTTTCCCATCTGATGAATGATCTGCTGACATTGGGGAAACCTATCCAGCCTTCGCAGTTTGGCTATGCATTATTGACAGATATAGCTGCCGCTGCGGTGAGGGATTGGCAGGAAGCACACCCCCTGTTGTCACAACTCATAAAAGTTATAAACAACCTGCCGGACGGTGATAAAGTAATGGTTGATTCGAATAAAATACGACAGGTCATCATCAATTTACTGGAAAATGCCTCCCAGCACAGTCCAAAGAATGAAGCGATATTACTTATACTGGATAAAGTGTCCGAGAACTATCTGATGGTTAAAATCATTGATAAAGGCGTTGGCCTTACTCCCCAGGATCAGTCCAGGATTTTTGAACCGTTTTATACTACCCGTAAAAGCGGTACAGGTCTGGGACTAAGTCTATGCAAACATATTATTGAAAGTCATGGCGGTACCATCAAGATAGTCAATAATGAAAACGCGCAGGGCTGCACGGCCTTGTTCACGCTACCCGCCTATAAAATGCAATAAACGACATTTCGCTGATCGATAAGTAAAAATCAGCAGTGTAAATTCTGTCTTACATTGACAGACAGAGGACTGTTATATATACTTTAAACGTAAGAAAGGAGTTCTTATGAAACGAATACTATATTTAGTAATTTTCTTTTTTATGTTTTCCGTAACTTTCGCAGAGGCGGCCATGTCGGAAAAAGATGCCGCATTGCATGATGCATCGCTGAAAGGCAAACTTCCCGAGATGCGGGATGCATTGGCGGGAGGTGCAAATATTAATGCGAAAGATGACAAGGATGTTACGGCTCTGATGCTGGCGTTGCAAAAAGACCGTATTGAGATAGTTAAATATCTTTTGTCAAAAGGTGCGGATGTCAATGCCAAGGATAACAAAGGGATTACTGCTCTGATGCGAGCGTCGTTTAACGGTTATATTGAAACGGTTAAACTGTTTTTGGATAAAGGTGCGGATTTAAATGCGAGGGATAAAGAAGGCAGCGCAGCTTTGGCAAATGCAGCGAGGAACGGTCACATCGAAATGGTCAGCCTGCTTTTGGATAGAGGCGCAGCCGTCAATGTAAAGGATAACAGCGGATCAACCGCCCTGAGTGAGGCTGCCAGGCGGGGCCATACAGATATAGTAAAACTACTTTTGAAAAGAGGTGCAGAATTAAATGTTAAAGATGCTGATGATGAGAGTGTTATAAAGCGGGCCACGATGAACGGCCATATTGAAACGGTCAGACTGCTTTTGGATAAGGGTGCCAATGTTAATGTAAAGGATAATGAAGGCTGGACCGCTCTGATATGGGCGTCGCAGAAAGGCAATAGTGAGATGGTCAAACTTCTTTTAGATAAAGGTGCGGATGTCAACACAAAGAATAAAGACGGTAACGCGGCTCTGACCTATGCGGCACGCAATGGCAATGCCGAGATCGTCAAACTCCTTTTGAAAAAGGGTGCGGTGGCCGATATAGCCTATAAAAACGCCAGATTGCTCAACGCCGCAGGGAAAAGCAGGATTTCGGATGTGCAGGATGCATTGGCGGAAGGCGCGGATGCAAACGCAAAAGATATTGATGGCAGTACGGCTCTGAAGTACGCAGTGGAAAAAAACAGTACCGTCATAGTCAGACTTCTTTTGGATAAGGGGGCAATTGTCAATGCGAAAGATAATGAAGGTTTGACGGCTCTTATGTGGGGGTCAAGGAAGGGTAATACGGAAATTATCGAACTGCTGTTGGAAAAGGACGCGGATGTCAATAGTCAGGATAATACAGGCTGGACGGCTCTGATGCGGGCAACGATTAACGGTCATATAGAAATCGTCAAGTTGCTTCTGGAAAAAGGGGCAAATGTAAACGCCAGAAATGCCGTTGCCGAGACTGCCCTGACGCATGCGTCGCAGAAAGGTAATACGGATATTGTCAAACTACTGTTGGAAAAGGGCGCGGATGTCAATGCAAAGGATGACACGGGCTGGACTGCTCTGATGTGGGGCAATAATTAATTAACGGCCTGATATTAAGAGACTGGAACTAGAACAAGAAACTTTTTCAGGCTCTATTCCCAGTATATGAGTTGCTTTGCCAAATCAATCCTGTAACTGATTCTTCCCAGTACATCCATGCCAAGCAATCCGTCAAATGAAGCAACCTTACCTTCATAGGGTACGATGAAAATGTCCTGATTGGTAAAAGTGTGAGGTCCAAGCTTGAGACTGTCCATCTTGAATATTTTGGCTTCGATGATACTTCCACCCACGATTTCCGCCTGAGCCTTTCTTGCGCCCAGAAGATTCAGGTATAGCTGATCGGCGATTTCGGTATGAATGGTCGTTCCTGATGCACCGGTGTCCATTAATAAATGAATGTTAACTTCATCTCTGCCATGAATCAGTGTTACAGGAACCAAAATCTGATTGCCCCTTACGATAATTTTCGTAATTCTTTCATCCCGAGAAATTTCGCTTTTGTTTTCTTTTTCAGAATCTTTTTTTTCTTCAAATGTTCCCAATTGCGCACAGGATTGACCTTCAATCGGAAAATCAACTAAATTTTCATTCCCGGCCTTGTCAATACAATTATAAAATGTTCCTGCGGATGTGGAAATTGGCATAACCATGACACACAAGACCAATATTAATAATGTTAAAAATTGAAAACCCATTAGAAATGCTTTTTTGATTACCAATAATATGTTCTCCTCAGATATAGGTTCAAGTGGTTTTTTATTGCAGAAAGTGTAAGCAAGACGATGCAGTATGTCAATGAAATAATAATTTTTATATCATATTATTTCATCAAATCCATTTTTTCTTTCCGCATACAAGATCCATTTCTGGATGGAAGCCAGACTCAATGAAAATAGTTGGATAAAAAGGTAATTGTTAATGATATTTTATTTGGAATTATGTAATGTATAAAAAACTATGATATTATATTTAAATAATTCTAACGTGTATGATTAACAAAAATTGAAACCTGATATGTTAAACAAATTGGATATTAGTTCCGGTAAACAAAAGATAATCGTTTATGTCCTTTTGATGGTTATTACATTAGCCGTTTTCTGGCAGGTGAATCAGTTTGATTTTATCAATATTGACGATGACGTTTATATTACAGATAACATTCATGTCCAGTCGGGAATGACTCGAGGAGGAATCCGCTGGGCGTTTAGCACAGCTTATGCCGAATTCTGGCATCCGTTGACCTGGCTGTCTTTAATGCTCGATTATCAGGTTTATGGTCTGAACGCGGGCGGTTTTCATCTGACCAATCTTATCCTGCATGTTCTCAGTGCACAGCTTCTTTTCTGGCTTTTCAGCCGCATGACCGGATCCATCTGGAAGAGCGCTTTTGTTGCGGCTTTTTTTGCCATTCATCCTTTGCGGGTGGAATCGGTAGCCTGGGTATCCGAACGAAAAGATGTTCTCAGCGTTTTTTTCCTGATTCTGACATTATGCTTTTACGTTTACTATACAGAGAAGCAATCTATAAAAAGATATCTGCTTGTTATTTTATTCTTTGTTTGTGGTCTGATGAGCAAGCCTATGGTCGTTACCGGACCCGTTATGATGATTTTGCTGGATTACTGGCCTCTTAAACGCTTTGAACTGCAGAAAAGAAAAGCGATTTTATGGCAACTGAAGGAAAAAGCATTTTTTTTTATTCTATCGTTCATTTTTTCCATTATCACACTTTATGCTCAGTACAATCCATCCATAAAGCATTTCCCTCTGGATTACCGGTTTGCCAACGCACCTGTTTCTTTTTTAACTTATTTAGGGAAAATTTTCTGGCCGCATGATTTGATTATAATTTATCCCTTACCGGGTCAGCCTCCGGCATGGCAGGTCATGAGTGCTGTCTTGCTGCTCATCGTTATCAGCATTGTCTTAATCGTGTTAATGAAGCGTTTACCGTATCTATTTACCGGATGGGTCTGGTTTTTAATAACATTGCTGCCGGTTATAGGTATTTCGCAGATCGGCACGCATTCGATTCACGATCTTTATACGTATCTGCCCTCCATTGGCATTGCCATTATGCTGGCATGGGGCGTTCCTCTTTTATTCCCAAACGAAAGCGCGCGCAAAAAGATTTTGTTATCCGCAGGGATGATCGTTCTGGTTAGTCTGTCTATTTTAGCATGGCGGCAATGCGGCTACTGGAAAAAGAGTATAACCCTTCTTAATCGAAATTTGCAGGTAACCAATGGAAGCATTGCTCTTGTGCATAATAATGTCGGCGTTTCTCTGGCTGAAGAAGGGAAAATCAATGAGGCCATCTATCATTACAATAAAGCTCTTCGTATCAACCCGGATTATGCGGATGCCTATAACAATATCGGAACGGCTTATGGCGCACTAAAACAATATCGACTCGCCATTGAGAATTTTGATAAGGCAATTGCTCTGAAGCCCAATTACGCCAAAGCCTTTTATAACAGGGGAACGGCTTATACTTACATTGATCAGTATGAACATGCCATTGAGAATTATAGTAATGCCATCCGCCTGAAGTCGGATTTTATTGATGCCTATTATAACAGAGCTGTGATTCATTTGAAACAGGGGAATATAAATCTTGGCTGCGCTGATGCGCAAACGGCCTGTTTGCTGGGAGATTGTGCAGCATTGGAATCGGCTAAAGGCAGGAGATTCTGCCGTTAATTTAATCGTCTGATCAGAATAGTATAAGCGGAAATCAAGACAATAACTATCTCGCATCGAAGCTAAAGCGACAAGCAGAAATTCAAGCCGTTATGAGGTAAATTTAAACGTATTTATTCAAGACGATATCTTTTTGTTTTTGTTTCTTTTCAATTTTCTTTTCCACGAATATTCTTTTTCCGGTAAAAGGATCGATTTGGGTCACATACATCAGAGCGGAATACGTGGAAGGAAGCGGTGTGAAAATCTGTACCTGCCGGGGATTTGTTTTCAATTCCCTGCTTGCAAATGATTTAAGTTCATGCATGTTTTCCTCAGCGCATCCTGGATGGGCAGCGATAAAATAATAAGTTAAAAAAAAATGTTTTTGCTCCGGTAAATTCTTATTTGACTGCGATGTACGTGAAGAGTTTTGTAACTTAATCGACATCTTCGACGTGAGTGAGTTGGCTGAATAGTAACGCTGAATGGATGGTTTGATGCACTTACGCTTGATTTGAGGTTCGTGGCCGCAGGAAATGTTTTCAAATATTTGCTTAAAATTCAGCAAGGACTGTGCTTTCGGCTTACCCATGAGACTTAAGGTGCCCGGTGAAATATGTTCCGGCGCCACCTTCAATTGCCCGGAAATGTGATGTCTGACCAATTCCTGCAAATAAGCTTCGATATGTTTTCTGTCACTCAGTAGTAAATCGTATCTCAGCCCGGAAGCGACAAATACTTTTTTGATGCCTTTGAGCATTCGCAATTCTTTTAACAAATTTATCTGCCGGCCATGATCCACTTTCAGGTTTTCACATACGTGAGGATAAAGACATCTTTTGTTTTTGCACGCGCCATGTATCTGTTTCTTTAAACACTCAATACCATACATATTGGCTGTAGAACCGCCGACATCCATGATATATCCCTTGAAATCTGGTAATTCGGTGAGTTTTCGAGCCTCTTCAATGATTGATTTTTCAGAACGGCTGATGACCGTCTTTCCCTCATGCAGGCCGATGGAGCAGAAATTGCATTCGCCATAACAGCCGCGGTGAGAGGTTATGGAAAATTTAATCGTATCCATCGCTTTGACCTTCCCCTGATTGCTGTAAAAGGGATGAACGTCACGGGTAAAGTCGAGTGCATATATTTTATCAAGCTCTTTAAAGCTTAAATTCGGTTGCGGCGGATTGTGAACAAGAAAACGGGGACCATGCTGTTGA
The DNA here is from genome assembly GCA_964394185.1 of uncultured Smithella sp. GTDB lineage: Bacteria > Desulfobacterota > Syntrophia > Syntrophales > Smithellaceae > Smithella. The sequence continues at coordinate 8,001 of CAYMWM010000027.1, read as the reverse complement.
AACAGACCCTGTGCTGTCAGAGGATCGTTGTTCCGGTAGAAGGTCTTGAACATATCGATAAAAGATTTCTTATCCTTATCAACTTTTTCGTAGGACGGAAGTTCGATATAACCGGAAGGTGGCGCGGGAGAGATATAACAAATCCCTCTAACATCGTTCATATTCTGACCAGTCTGCATTTTTTGTGCAAGTTCCAAAACAGCCTTTTCAGACATGCCGTACACGAGTACATCCGCCCGGGCATCGAATAAGATGGACCGGCGAATGGAATCCGACCAGTAATCATAATGCGCGATGCGGCGCAGGCTGGCCTCAACGCCACCAAGGACAAGTGGTTTGGTCTCCTTAAAATACCGGCGGATAAGATTGGCATAAGCTATGACAGCCCGATCGGGGCGACGGTTATTTTTTCCGCCGGCAGTCAGATCGTCGCTTAATCTCTTTTTCTTTGTCGCTGTATAATTTGCGACCATTGAATCCATACAGCCGCCGGTAATGCCCCAGAATAGACGAGGCTCCCCCAAACGGCATATATCTGCGTTACTCTGACAATCCGGTTGGGCTATGATTCCCACACGAAATCCGGCGTCAGTGAGAACACGGCCAATCACGGAAACGCCGATGAACGGGCTGTCAATGTAAACGTCGCCGGTGATAAGAATAATATCGGGCCTGTCCCATTTAAATTTTTTTAATTCGGCGGAAGTTGTGGGAAGAAACATGTTTGATAGCGGTATAATTTGACGGTTAAATTATATTGATCAGCATCAATCCCAGGATGACTGCCAGCAGCAACATCACAAGCGAAAAACGGCCAAGCCAGCGGTGCGCTGTTCTCGCGGCTGATTTATTTTTCACTTTAAACTGATAAAATCCTAAAATCAAAGTTGCGGCAACAGCAACAAAAGCAATCAGACCTGTGAGTTGATGAAATCCGTTAAGATGCATGTTACTCGAGCCTGAAACATAAATAAAAGCCATGATAATACCAACCGTCATTAACAGGCACCCCAGTGAGTTAACCGCTTTATGAAGCTTTAACCAGAATTTTTTCTTGCGGAAAAACATGGCGGTACTGATACCGGTCATTATGCACGACACAGCGGCGGCCATAAGAAAAATGTGTAAAAAAAATGACATGATTTGCTATTTCAGGCGCTGAATAGTTTTGTTTAAATCTTGAATTCCATGAGTTGCGCGACGGCGCAGCATTCCATATTACTGCCACTTTTCTTGATTATTTTTCGGCAATCGTTTACAATCGAGTCAATGTCATCATCGACACGTTCCTGATTATGATGAAATAATCCTAATTGTTTGACTCCTGCACCAAGTGCAAGTTCCAAAACGTCTTTATATAAAGAATGTCCCCATCCGCGAGAGTGTTTATATTCTTCTTCTTTATATTCGGCATCGTGGAATAATAAGTCCGCACCTCGTGAAAATTCAAGGTAATCCTGAAAATCAAGTCCGCCTTTATGCTTATAATTCAGTTCGTTGTCGGTAAGTAAAACGAAAGATTTTCCATCTTCCTCAAATTTGTATCCCGTGCCCTGATTGGGATGACTCAATGCTATGGGTGTGATCGTCATTGAGCCGAATTTGAAGTTTTGTTCAAAACAGACTTCATGATATGAAATTTTCGCGCGAATATTTTCATAATCCACGGGGAAATTGGGTGCCGCCATGAGAGGTGAGAGCATTTTTTTTATGGAGGTCTGAGTGAAAGGGCAGCCCCAAATGTCGAGCCTGGTTTTACTTGAATAGATAGGTTTAAAAAAAGGAAAACCCAGAATATGATCCCAATGAGCATGCGTCAACAATAGCGTGAGGTTGTAACGTTTTTCTTCGATTAAAGAATTGCCAACCTCTCGAATGCCGGAACCGGCATCAACAATGAGCACCTGGTCATCGTTTGTGCTGATTTCAAGGCAGGTTGTGTTGCCGCCGTAGCGCAAATATTGCTTGCCCGAAACAGGAGTAGAGCCTCTCGATCCCCAACAGCGAATTATCATTTTTCACCTGATGAGACCTGAACTTCGTAAACATCATCCATCAATTAAAGGTCAACTTTTACTGAAGCTTACAGGTCGAATTACCCCGTTTAAAAGGGGATAATAAATTGTGCACATAGATTGTTCCGCGTTAAAACGCCCGGTGAAGATTACACCCTTGAATTGCTTAATAATACAGAATAAATATAAAATCAAGCAAGATATGTCAGTTGCCTGTTAGAGGTAAAACATAAAAAAAAGGAATATTTAACTTGCTATTATAATAATAGTTCTTAAATTATTTCATAAAAAGGAGGGCATCCTGATGAAAAGCATAAAAATAAAAGGAATGAGTTGTCAGCACTGCGTCATGTCCGTTATGAAGGCTCTTGGCGCTGTGGATGGCATAAAGGATGTTCATGTGGATTTAAAAAACGGCGTGGCGACTTATGAGGCAGTAAAAGCGGTTGATGATGCAGTGGTCAGCGCGGCAATAAAAAAAGCGGGGTTTGAAGTTATTGATTAAGGAATTATCGGATTCTACTCAAGAAAAAGTAAATATTTCCGTAGGCAGAATGACGTGTGCGGCCTGCGTGAGGCGGGTTGAAAACGCACTCAAAGATGTTGACGGCGTGTTGGAAGCCAACGTCAATCTGGCTACCGGACGTGCCACGGTCACTCATGAAGCGAAGTGGGGTGGGCTTGCTCAACTTCAAAAAATTATTACTGATCAGGGTTATGAATTCCTCGGGGAAATTAAAGATAATCTTGCCGATCCCATAGAAGCTTCGCGGATTGAAGATGTGCGAGATCTGAAAATAAAGGTGACCTGCGGCGCAATATTAAGCGTCATTATTTTTATAGGCTCCATGCAGCACTGGTTCGGCTTTTTGCATTTTATTCCCCGCCAGACCATGCTTTTTTCCATGTTTGTTCTGACGGCTCCGGCGGTTTTCTGGGTAGGCAATCGTTTTTTTACCGGTGCTTTCAAAGCGGCAAAGCAAAAGACTACCGATATGAACACGCTCGTTGCCGTGGGAGCTTTTTCGGCTTATGCTTATTCAGCCGCAGCAACTTTTTTTCCGCATTTTTTTATGAAAGCGCATATCATGCCGCACGTTTATTATGACGGCGCGGCCATGATTATTACTCTTATCCTTGTCGGCAGACTTCTGGAGGCAAAAGCCAAAGGAAAAACTTCCCTGGCCATCAAAAAGCTTATGGAACTAAAACCCAGGACAGCGCATCTGATTAAACAGAATGAAGAGTTTGATGTTGCCGTGGAAGAGGTTCAGGTCGGCGATGTCCTTATGGTCAAGCCGGGTGAGAAAATTCCGGTGGACGGGATCATTTTATC
>CAYMWM010000027.1:0-4627 GCA_964394185.1 uncultured Smithella sp. | reverse complement strand
TGAAAGCATGCCGGTGAACAAAGAAACAGGTCACAAGGTTTTTGCTTCCACCATGAACAAAACGGGCAGTTTTACTTTCAAAGCGACAGGCGTGGGCGCCCAGACGGCCCTGGCACAGATTATCCGTTTGGTGGAAGAAGCTCAGGGTTCCAAGGCACCAATTCAGCGTCTGGCGGATAAAGTTGCGTCCGTTTTTGTCCCATCCGTTTTTCTGGTCGCGTTTGTTACTTTTGCCGTCTGGTATTTTGTTGCAGCGGAAAGTAATTTCAGCCGCGCCCTGATAAATTTTGTTTCCGTGCTTGTGATTGCCTGTCCCTGCGCGCTGGGGCTGGCCACGCCGACGGCCATTATGGTGGGTACAGGCCTGGGAGCGCAAAGCGGCATTTTAATAAAAGGGGGCGAGGCCCTGGAAAAAGTGCATAAACTTTCCATGGTGGTTTTTGATAAAACGGGTACGCTCACCAGAGGTGAACTGGCGGTAACCGATATTTCAACCACCGCAGGTTTCGATGACAAACAGGTCATGGCTTATGCCGCGGCGCTGGAGAAAAATTCCGAACATCCACTGGCACAGGCAATACTGCGAAAAGCAAAAGCCGATGAAATTTCCTTTGCCGCTGCCGATAAATTTACCGCCGTAACAGGGATGGGGGCAAAAGCTTTTGTCCAAAACAAATCAATTCTTGCGGGCAATCGCCATTTTGTGCAAAGTGAAGGTATTGCCGTGGATGCTTGGGACGAACAGGCCGGTCAGCTTTCACGCGGGGGGAAAACGGTTGTTTATGTCGTTTTGGAAAAAACCATCATCGGTCTTATCGCTCTGGCTGATACGCCGAAGCCTTCAGCTAAACAAACGATTGAAAATTTAAAGAACAGAGGATTGAAAATAACGATGATTACCGGCGATAATGCCGGCACGGCGAAAGCCATTGCCGCCCAACTGGTTATTGATAATGTTCTGGCGGACGTTCTCCCCGGCAACAAAGCGGACGAAGTAAGAAAACTGCAGTCCGCGGGTGAAGTAGTAGCCATGGTCGGTGATGGAATCAACGACGCACCGGCGCTGGCCGCGGCTGATGTCGGAATTGCCATCGGCGCGGGAACGGATGTCGCCATTGAAACCAGCGACATTACATTGATTCGTGATGATTTACTGGGCGTGCCGGAAGCCATCAGCCTGTCGGAAGCTACCATGCGCGTCATCAAACAGAATCTTTTTTGGGCGTTTTTCTACAATGTGATAGGCATTCCTATTGCCGCCGGAATTCTGTATCCATTTTTCGGGATACTGCTGAATCCTGAATTTGCCGCGGCGGCCATGGCTTTGAGTTCATTCTCGGTTGTGAGCAATTCTTTACGCCTGCGCCGGATTTGGGAAAACAAGTTTGCCCGGCAGACAGCCTGACAATCCGCCTGTATCAAATGCGTTACATGTAATTTCCTTTCAATGTAAAACATCCATTGACAATCCCCGGCCACATTTTTATACTTCCTTTCACAGAAAGAAAATATATTACATGAACGCTCAAAATCATAACCATTTGGGATACGCTAAAACATCACGTTACAAGCTGGTGTTGCGATTTGTTTTAACCTGGCTTTTAACCGTTGCCATATTTGTTGTTTTCTTTTCCGGAATCAGGTTTGCTGATGTATTTGCTCTAATCAAACAAACGGATATTAAATATTTGTGTGCAGGCATCCTGCTGTCTGTTTTGGCTCATGTCTTTTTTTCATCCATACGATATCAAAAAATTGTCGGGGCAATGGAATGCAGGCTTTCTTTGCTGGAGGCTGTTATCGTCCGGATGGGTTGCAATCCCATCAAGGGCATTCTTCCCTTTAAGGTGGGGGAATTGGCTATTCCGGCTTATATGAAGAAAAAGCATAATCTTTCTTATCCCCAGGGGATATTTTCACTTTTCTTCGGTTATATTTTTAGTCTTATTGTACTCATTATTTTTTATTTCTGCGGAGGCTTCTTTTATTTTCATAATCCGTATCAAAAAGCTATTTATGTCTTGCTGTTCGCACTGATTTTATTTTCAATCACGCCTCCCATTCTCAGACGGATTACTCAATTCGTAATCTGGTGCGCGAAGAAATCTCAAAAAGTACCGGACGAATTAACGTCATTAATAGATAAATATAATCCCGGGGTAATAAGAAGTCTGGTTCTTCATTCTTTGGGAATTGAAGGCTCCAAATTGCTCATCATTTTTGTTCTGTTAAAATCTTTTCATATAGAGATTCCTTTTGATGCCTTATTGTTCTTCGGTTCCATGACCATCATTGCCGTTTATCTTCCCATAACTTACTGGGGATTGGGAGTCAGGGAATCAGCTATTTTGTTTCTCTTTTCCAGTTACGCGACTCCGGAAAAATTATTGGCGGGAAGTCTGTTAATAACTTTTATTGACGGAGTTGTGCCCGTTTTGCTCGGGTTTTTCTTTATCAAACCTTTTTTAAGTGGCTTGTGGCAAGACAAAAAAGCGGATAGGGGAATTATATCCCATGATGCGTGAAACTCTTGTGTTGCCGTCATTCATCTTCGTTGTTGCGAAGTGCTTGTTGATAATCCGATGACATGTTATAGGAAGAATGAACTGGGAGAAAATAATACATGAGGATTGCGTGCGTTTTCAATCCATTCAAATATAAGTTGCATGAAGAGAATCTGAAAATCGTCCAACGGTATTTCGGGCTGTTTCCGCCTCTTTCCTTGGCATGGGTATGCGCGATTGCCGAAAAAGCCGGTCATGATGCGCTTCTCATTGATGCCCGCACTCTGCGTCTGACCAAGGAAGATGTCCTTGACCGTTTGAAGGCATGGAATCCGGATATTCTCGGCTTTATGATGACCACCTATATGTTCCGGGAGACGCTGGAATGGGCGCAGTTTCTCAAAAAAAATCTCAAGGTGCCGGTCATTATCGGCGGATATAACTTGAGGGTTTATCCGCAGGAATCCGTTTCTGTGGATGGGCCGGATTTTGGCTGCTTCAACAGCGCCTATGATACATTGCCGCGCCTGCTTACGGAATTGGAGGGACAGCGCCGGTTCCAGGATGTTCCGGGTCTTATTTATAAAGAAAACGGCCAGGTTCTTATGACACCTTACGGAGATGATCCTGCTTTTGATGATTATCCGAATCCCGCGCGGCATCTTCTACCGAACGATCTTTACGCCGAATTTACGACGGAACGTAAGAATTTTACGGTCATGGTAACAAGCAAAGGTTGTACGAATAGCTGCCTGTTTTGCGAGGCAGGGCATACACCCTACAATCCGCGCAGTCCCGAGACGGTTCTTCGCGAGGTGGAAGAGTGTTACAACAAATATAATATTCGGGAGATAGACTTCTTTGATTACGATTTCTGCATAGACCGCAGACGCATTGAAACCATTTGCGACGGCATGATAAAAAGCCGTTTGGATATCGCATGGGCGTGCCGTACCCGGGTTGATTACGTTGACGAACCGCTGCTTCGCAAAATGCGGGCGGCCGGTTGTTCACGCATATATTTTGGTATTGAGTCCGGCGTTCAGGAAATTCTGGACCGTCTCAATAAATGTATCACTCTTCAACAAATTCGTGATACCATAGAAACTACGCGCGGTGCAGGTATAAAGGCGCTCGGATTTTTCCTTGTCGGCTCACCGGGGGAAACAAAGGAAACCTTCCAAAAAACGGTAAAATTTGCCAAATCACTGAAGCTCGATTATGTGCAATTCTCCAAGCTTACGGCAAAACCGCTCACACCGTATTGGCGGCAGATGGTCAAAGACACCGGATTCGATTATTGGCGCGAATATATTCTCGGACATGCCAAGGATAATCCTCTGCCGCGGCCCTGGACCAGCTTAACCAATGAGGAAATTGACAGCATGGCCAGGAACGCCTATGTCATGTATCATTGCAGGCCTGGGTTCCTTTTGCACCACACACGGCAAGTGAAAAGCTGGAGTGAGTTCAAACGCAAGTTTTTTGCGTTCATCGAGATGATGATCCGTCAGGAGAAAGTCAGCACACTTGATGAAAATTTCATTGCTTATCCGGAGAATAAAAGAAAAATCCTATCTTACAGGAAAAACTATAAATAAGGCGAACCACTTTGTTTTTTTAATTTCTTTAAAGAAAATCATTCGAGCGATCTTGTTTTAAAAATAGTGTCATACAATATCACTGGCAATATCCTTCTTCTTTGGCAAACTTCAACAATCGGCAGTTTCCCAGTTGACACGCTTTTTGCGCGTCGCGACAACCCATGTTGGTATTGTTCAGATTAAAGTAGGCGATTGCTCTATTATTGTACGCATCATGCATGAGCAAACTGACTACTGTTTGTTTAAAATAGGCAGTTGCCCTGTTGTTGAAGGCAGTATGTATTTGCTGTTCCATCCGGAGGGCTTCACTGTAATCTGCAATGGCTTGATTATACCGGCCGAGGTCGTCGTAAGCCCTCCCCCTATTATAGTAATACAATGCGCTTGGTTTTAGGCGGATGGCTTCATTAAAATCTGCAATAGCCAGTTGATACTGGCCGAGGCTGGCGTAGGCCGTGCCCCTGTTATTATGCGCCAGGTAGTTGTTTGTGGTTAACAGACAGGCACGATTCAGAAGCT
>CAYMWM010000026.1:9218-36277 GCA_964394185.1 uncultured Smithella sp. | reverse complement strand
CGATACAGCGGTGATAGTCCATCATGACAATGCCGTCCGCTCTCTTAAACGTAGCCTTGGTAGGGCAGACCCGGACACAAGGCGGATTTTCACAATGGTTACATAGTACGGGCAGCTGCATCTTCCGGATGGATTGTCCGTGATAGAGGTGATCTTCGCCGGGAAAAACAGCGGAAAATGGTTCCGTCCAGATCCATTTGACTTCATCCTTGGGGTTACCGAAGGATGGCACATTGTGAATCGTGTGACAGGCGGTAATGCAGTCCGTACAATCCGGATCGCATTTCAACGGATCGATTGCCATCGCCCAGCGTTTTGCCGTAAGCGCCTTGGGCAGAGTAAGACCTTCGCCTGGAATCCTTACTATATCTTTGGCCCAGGCCGGTCGCATGACTGAAGGCGTCATCAGCATAAATGCTGATGCTCCCGCGATTTTCAAAAAGTTTCTGCGATTGGTTGTCATCTATTCACCTCTATTCATCTCTGGCGGCACAACATGGCAATCAAAGCAGGAAGGTTTGGCATTTACATAATTATGGCAGCAGTCGCAAAACTGCTTTTTATTACTATGGCATTGAATACATGTACCGGTCAGACTTTTTTCAAAAGTGCGCCCATCCTTCGCCTTGTAGAAACGATGACCGTCGCGTACGGCTTCGTCACGCCAGGATTTAAGCATCTTCATATGATTGATGCGCATGAACGAAGTATCCTCCACGCATCGCTTTTCCTTCAATTGGGCAATGGCGGGCGTATCCAGACGTAAGGCTGGAGCAGTGGCTGATTTACCCCCGCCGTACCAGAAGGGGAAAGTAATCCCGATAACGAAAATCAGGATTCCCAATATGATTATGCCCCATTTATATTGTTTCATTTTCCGCTTCCCGTTTGCCTCTTATCAACATATGTCTAACAACCGGTGAGCGCCTCTCCGCGCAGATCGGTTGACCGCTCTTTTTCTCCTGTCATGACCAGGGCATTGGCCAGAAGTTCGTGAACGCCCATGACCGTTACCTCCGGAACCCAGTATTCCATAAGCGATGTCAGTGTCGCGCGGTCAATGGCGCAAATGCATCCCAACCGGTTGACGCCGTGCTTTTTTACAACATCCCTCACCGCCATGGCTCTGGGCATACCACCGCGCATCCGCATTTCCATGTTTTCATCATTGCCCAATCCCGCTCCCGCGCCACAGCAAAATGTTTTTTCTCGAATGGTATCTTCTGCCATTTCGTAAAAATAATTGCAGCTCTGGTTGATGATATATCTGGGCTCTTCAAAGAGCCCCATGGCCCGGGCGGGATTGCAGGAATCATGAAAGGTCAGGCGCAGATGATTGTTGCGCTTGGGATTGAGTTTGAGTTTGCCGCTGCGGATCAGGTCGGCCGTGAATTCAACGATATGAACCATCCTGGTGGAGCGTGCGTTTTGAAAGCATGTTCCTGTTATTGGTGAAACGGGTTTCTGCAGAAAATCAGCGGGACCGTTCATAGTGTCCATATACTGATGGATGACCCTCCACATGTGGCCGCATTCCCCGCCTAAAATCCATTTGACACCCAGCCGTTTCGCTTCCGCATAAATCTTGGTGTTGAGACGTTTGATCATCTCGTGGGATGTAAAGAGGCCGAAGTTTCCGCCTTCGGAAGCATAGGTGCTGAACGTATAGTTGAGGCCGATTTCATGGAAAAGCATCATATAGCCCATGCAGGTATATGTTCCCGGATCAGCAAAATAATCGGCAGAAGGTGTCACAAAAAGAATATCGGCGCTTTTTTTGTTGATCGGCACTTCAACCCGGACACCGGTCCGGTCTTCGATATCATCGGCTATGAATTCCAGCATGTCCTTCATACCGCCCGGCTGGATGCCCAGATGATTGCCTGTACGGAAACAATTGGCGGCGGGTTCCATGACCCAGTTAATGTTGCAGCCAACCAGGTTGAGAAGTTCTCGGCCGATCATGGTGATTTCCGCCTGATCAATGCCATAGGGACAGAAGACGGAACAGCGGCGGCATTCCGTACACTGGTAAAAATAATAAAACCATTCTTTTAAAACATCGACGGTCAGCTCACGGGCTCCGGCAAGTTTTCCGAATGTTTTTCCTGCGGTTGTGAAGTAGCGGCGGTAAACCGAGCGTAATAGCTCGGCACGCAGTACCGGCATATTTTTCGGGTCACCGGAACCGATATAAAAATGGCACTTATCGGCACAGGCGCCGCATCGCACACAGATGTCCATAAAAAGCCGGAAAGAACGATATTTATCCAGACGATCCTTCATGCCGTCAAGAATAATCTCCTTCCAGTTTTCCGGCAATTTCCAGTCTTCATTGCCGGGTTGCCACAAACGGGGATTGGGCATATCCAGAGCTTGCAGGTTCTTGGCCGCAGCAGCGTAGCTCCACGTTCCCGGACGGAAATCCACAGGCGTATTCATCCATCCGGTCCTCGGCGGCGCGTACCCGATTTGTATCAGTTCATCCGGTTTTGGAATTTTAGCAAACGACATGACTACTCCTTATCCACCGGCAGTCCGGCTGCTTTCATTTGTTCCCGAAACTCGTCTTCATATTCCGCATACGTATGCACTTTCACGGGTGCATTCCAGGGATTAATGTGTCTGTGTCCGCGGTTATTGTTTATCATATTGCGGGTGGGGCTCATAAAGATGCCGCCCGCGTGAATCAGTTTACTAAACGGCAGCCACGAAATCAAAACGAAAACAAAGCAAAGATGCATATAAAAAATAACACTGACATTTTGCAGCGCGGCGGGTGCAAAACCGACCCAGCCCATGGCCAGAGTTTTAATCGTATTAAGATCAGCGGGATAAAAGTGCCGCATTAAAAGACCCGTTAAAGTTACTGCCGCAATCAAAAACAGCGCAAAATAGTCGGTAAATAAAGAAATGTAACGTACCTGCGAGACAGCTACTCTGCGCAGGAAAAGAAATGTCAGACCGGCGGCAAGCGCGACATCGCTTATATACAGTGCAGGAACGCCGATCTCTAAAAAACCGTCAATCGCGGATAACGCACCCACAAAGGCAATAACCGGTTCGGTAAAGAAGCGCAGATGCCGAAGGACAACCATTAAAAGGGATATGTGAAACATCAGACTGAAAAACCACAGCCATTTGGCGTCGTCATAAACAGGACGCCCATGGATAATCTTCACATCCGTATTTCTGAACAGAGACCGAAACAGCACAATCTCCTGCGCCATTCTGGCCATTACACCCCAGGATCCCGATGGGTTTTCCACCGGATTATTTTTAATCCAGAACAGGCTTTTCTCCTGGCCGCATGTCGTGGGGATGCGAAAGGGAACAGGAGATCGCGCCCATTTAATAATCCGGTAAATAAAGCCGCCCATAAAAATAATGAAAACAATATAAGGGGCAAAGACAGTCAGCGCATAGACGGTGACACTGTTTGCCGCTATGCCCACAGCCACAAAAGTAATTATCAAAATTGCGACAATCGATATCAAAATGTTCATAATAATATTTATCTCATATGCCCTTTATCATTCCCATGACGGCGTTTCACCGAAACGGATAATCGGTTTTTTCATTCCGTCAAGCGCATTGACAATCAATTCAACCAGACCGCCGTAATATAAATGACTGCGTTCTTGGGCATCATAATAACCAATGATATCCCGGATGGCTCCCTTGCAGTTGGAACAGGGGGCGCATACATACTTGGGAACTTCCTGTGGTTCTCCCTCAAATGCCTTCAGTATTTGGAGAAATTTCTTCCGCGAGCTGACCAGATTCCGCCACTCGGCAAAATTATATCCGGACATGATGGCAAACCCCGAACCGCCGCCGCAGCAGTAATTTTCAACACCATGCGGCGTCATTTCCCGGAATTGAGGAGCAATTTTCCTTAAAATTCTTCTCTGCGGCTCCACAATGCCCATCGCCCGCACCATATTACAGGGATCGTGCAGCGTTACCGGAAAATTGTTTTTCGCGGGATCGAACTTTAATTTTCCGCTCATCACGATATTTTCCAGTGTGACCATGGCCGATTCCCGGGGGATATTAAGATCGCCCGTAAGCAACCGGTCGGCAATGACCGTCAGGGCTTTATGAGCATGCCCGCATTCACCAATAATCATTTTTTTGACTTTAAGCCTTCGCGCGATATCGGCGTGTTTAACGGCAACACGAGCAAACTGAACATCATCATACCAGAGGCCGTAATTGACGGCGTCATATCCGGCAGCTTCAGACGACATCGTCCAGGAAAGACCCGCCGCCTGAAAAATAACCGCAAAAGCCCCGACATTTTCCGGCCACGCAAGCATTTCCCCGGCATTGTGCAAAAGCAGTATATCAGCGCCTTCGACATCCCACGGGATATTGACTTTGTATCCGGTAATTTCTTCCATTTCTTCCTGAATAAACTCCACGCTATCCTTTGCGGCCGCTGCTGTCATGCCGGTTGAGGAACCTTTCTGCAAATGCTGAATGGTGCCTTTTTCATGAAGCTCTTTGGGGGCGATGCCCATTTCCTGCGAAAAGAGCTTACGGATTTCGTGATTGATCAAACCATTGTCCACGCCGATGGGGCAAACCATGGCGCAGCGCCGGCAAAGCGTACAGCGGTAGGACAACTCCGCCAGGCGGGCGATTGTTTTCCAGTTTAAATCAATATCACCCGTAAGTTTGGCGGTGAGTTTTCCGCCGGGTTTTAAATATTTCCTATAAATACGGCGCAGGACCTCCGACCGGAAGATGGGCCGGTAAATTTCCTGTCTGCCGCTCATTTCATAAACAGGACAGGCATCGGAACAGGTCTGGCACCGTGCGCAATGCTCCATGGAAAGCAGCAGAGGCTGCAAAAAAGTCCAGTTATTTTCTTTTTCAAAAAGTTTCTTTAAACCGGAAAGAAATTGCAAAACAAGAGCTTCTTCTTCCTCTTTATTCGCCGGTTTTGGAATACCTACCGCAACGGTATCATCAAGTGAAGATTCAATATTGCGAAGCTTTTCGGGCTTAAGCGGAGTTACGGCCCGCTGATTGAAATCCTCATAGGGAGGAGGCAGGGGCGTAAACTCGCCCGGCTCAATGTGACATAAGCACTCGGACGCGTTGGCGATATCGGATGGTTTCAAGACAGCTTTCATTTCGTCTCCCTGGGTGCCGAAGACGCGATATCCTGCCATGATTTTTCTACGTCCGCCCCGATATGTTTTGCCTTCCAGGTGGGCCTGAATTTTAAATTACAAACAACGGCTGATTCGATTGAAGATCCGCGTAGATTGGGCGCATCGTCCCATTTGACTTTGTGATAGAAAAAATACTTCATGAACATATGAGACATGTGCGTAAGAGGAATATAGGCAACTAAGAGTGAACCCAGCACGATGGTCACAGCACCAAAGATGCTTTGCCCCGGTGCGTATTCAGGTGCAAAAGCGCCCACGCTTAACAGGCCGAGAAAATAAGCCCTGGCTCCCTCTCCTGAAGGATCCACGAGCAGAGCGGTCAGGAGAGAGAACAGGAAGAAAGTAAGAATAAAAATTATATTGAAATAATCGGCAAACGTTGAATAGACTCTCAAATTCCGATCAGCCAATCGCTTATAGAACATCCCCAGACAGCCGATTAATCCGGCAATCAGCCCTAACCAGACAATGACAGAAATCAGACCGTCCATGATCGTTTTGACAATGCCGCCGGTGGCAAATACCGCGCCTCCCCATAAGGTAAGAATGGCATAAAGCAGTAAAAGCAGGGCTGCTGCTGTCATCAGATAAAGTCCCAGATGGAAGGGAAAAGATATCCGCCACAGGTTTCTGTTTTCCTTCCACAGACCTCTGAGGAGCAGTATTTCCGGCAACATATATTTAAACTCGTTCACAGGTGAAGATTCATATTTATTTTTCCACCAGTCTATTTTCTCCATATAGGAACCGCCGTAGACAGTTCTTTCAGCTGTTTCATGCTGTACCGGATAAATCTCCCAGCGGACATGCAGAGGAAGTGTCCGCTGCCTGTATATGAGGCGAACGGTTGCCGCAATGAACACGGCAATGCAAAAATATGTGAAAATATAAAATCCCATGGAACAATTCCCGCATTCACCAAAATGCCGGTGACCTGCTTTAAGTTAAACAACACTCTTTTAAGGAACAGCCACGCCTTTCCACTTAAAACAAAACATGGCCTATACGATCATACGCAGCCTGTCGGCTTGGAAAGTCCGGCAAGTTTGCAGGCGCCTTTGGCCGGACCGGTCGGGAAAAGCTCATAGAGCTTCTTCATATCGATACCGTTGTCCTTGCAGACTTTACGCACCATCGGCGCAATGCCGAATTTCTGGAAATAATCTCTCAGGTAATTGATGATTTTCCAGTGTTCTTCCGTCAATTCTCCTTCGATGTCTTCGGTATACGCATAGTCCTGCGCGAAATCCCTGCTCCATTTATCCAATTCCTGCAGGAATCCGTCTTCATCCACTTCGTAAACTGTGCCTTTTAATTCTATTTGCGGCATTTTAAAAACCTCCTGATTTTATCAATGTTTTTTATCATTAGCCAATCCGTTTTTTCTGGAAGACATGGATTCTGTCCCTTGAGTAAACAGATTGTTGATTTAACTTCGTCCGACGGTACTGTCGCGCACTGTCAATGAGAGCGTCAGCCCATTCGGGAATGCCGAGGGCGTGCAGATGCGTAAAACCGGCCAGAATATTTTTCCGGCACAAACCGTCCCTTTGGCCGTCTATTCCCGTTCCCTTCAAAACATGAAAAGCGGTGTTCGTTTCATCATTTTTACCGGACAGAATCCGGCAGTAATGGAACTCATGGCCGGTGATAACCTGGCCTACGGGGAAAAAGGGGTTTTCCCGATCCACGACCAGATGGGTGTAACCGTGTCCCTGCGGCCTTTTTCCCATGCCAAACGCAACCGGCAGCGCTCCGGCCATCGGATAACGCCTATCGCCAATGGTAAGGGATTCACCCAGATAGATAAAACCGCCGCATTCGGCATATATAGGCAGTCCTGCTTCAGCCGCCTCTTTTAAAGACAGACGGAAAGGTTCGTTGGCAGCCAGACGACCGGCGTGGGTTTCAGGAAATCCGCCGCCGATGTAAAGCGCGTCAACAGACGGCAGCGCCTTGTCATCGAGCGCACTGATCGGAATGACTTTCGCACCGCGGTCGGCCAGCGCCTCGATATTCTCCGAGTAGTAAAACTGAAAAGCTGTGTCTTTTATTACTCCGATGGTAACAGGTTCCTCGTTGTCGCTTTCAGATATTATGGGATTGGGGAAAGCATCAACCGTCCACGGCGACGCGCTTTGGGCAATCGTAAGAAGTGCAGGCATATCCAGATAATCGGCGGCAATGCTTTGAGCCTTTTCGAGCGCCTGAGGCATAAAGGTGTATTCCTCGGGAGGAATCAATCCCAGATGCCGCTGCACAAAGGGAAGATCCGGCAGGCGGGGCACCACTCCGTAAACGGGCAGGCCCGCATATTCTTCGATGGACCGGCGGATAACAGATGCATGGCGGCTGCCGTTCACACGGCTTAAAATGACGCCCCGGATGTCTACATCGGGATCGAGATTACGGCAGCCCAGAACCATTGCCGCTGCCGTACGGGTAACCTTATCGCAATCGACAATCAAAATAACCGGCGCTTTGAGAAGCTTGGCCAGTTCGGCGGTGCTGAATTCACCTTCGGCATTGACGCCGTCAAAAAGTCCGCGGTTTCCTTCAATGATGGAAACGGTTCCCTGTACCGCATGACGCGAAAAAGAGCGGACGACCTGTTCGGGACCCATCAGAAAAGTGTCCAGATTGTAGCAGGGACCGGATGCCGCCCGGGAAAGCCAGGCGGCATCAATATAGTCCGGTCCCTTTTTAAAAGGAGTGACAGTGACGCCTTGCCTTCGCAAAGCGCTCGTCATTGCCACAGCGAGGGTCGTTTTTCCCGCGCCGCCTCTCAGGGCGGCGATAATTAAACGCGGGCATGATCGGTTCATGATTCATTCCTCTTCAAAAAACGATCTTTATTCCTTCGGATAATACTCAGCCAGCACGATGTAAGTTGAACTGCCGGTCGACCAGTATTTTAAAACCTCTTCATCAAGAAGAACCTTCACGGCATCCTGCACGGCGTGGCGATCTTCATCAGGGAGCCATTTGGTGACATCGCGGATGTAAAACATCTTTTTGTCGCCTTTGGATTTTTCCCTGAATAATTCAGTGATGCGGGATTTCAAATCCTCACTCATAATTACCTCCATTTGAACTGCGTGGATGTCCGGAACGTTTCAGTTGCCAGATCAAAATCGTCAATATGCTTGTCCGTAAAGGGAATGCCTGTCAGGCTGAAAAACCGCTCCCAGCCGACGCGCTCAATCCATTCGCCGAGACGTTCATGCTTGCGGGCGTGGCTTGCATATATTTCAATGATGTTTTTGACTGCATCCACAACCTCCGGCCAGCGCGGCGGATTGTTGGGCAGGAATGGAATGGCCAGTTTGGAAAACATGGGCGCGCTGCGGGCGTTGGAAACCTTCCCGCCGACCCAAATGGATATGCCGTCGTTTTCCGGATCGGCAATCGGCATGGCCGGGCAAACCGTATAACAGTTGCCGCAGTGCATGCACTTTTCGTCATTGACTGTGACGGTCTTGTTTTTCAGGTCACCACGGATTGCGCCTGTCGGACAGGAAGCTATCGTGGAAGGAATTTCGCAGACGTTTGGAACGCGCGTATTGTCAGTTTTGGGAACCGTCCGGTGAATTCCAAGGATGGCGATATCCGAGCAGTGCACGGCGCCGCACATATTCAGGCAACAGGCCAGAGCGATTCGGACATGCGCGGGCAGTGTCGCCGTCACAAAATAATCATAGATTTCATCCATGAGAGCTTTTACCGGGCCCGAGGCGTCCGTGGCCGGTGTATGGCAGTGTACCCAGCCCTGCGTATGAACAATGTTGGAGATGGAATGTCCCGTGCCGCCTACGGGATAGCCGCGACCATTTAAATCATCAATCAGCGGCTCGACTTTGTTTTTATCATCCAGCAGAAATTCGATATTGTGGCGGCTGGTAAAACGCAGATAGCCGTCGCAGTATTTGTCGGCCAGGTCGCAGATTTCCCGGATATGTTCCGTGGATAAAAGCCTGGGGGAGCCCGCGCGAACAGTATAGAGCGCGTCTCCCGATTGGGCTATATGCATCAGGACGCCGGGTTTCAGGATTTCGTGATAAAGCCATTTCCCGTAGTTTCTTTGAATCACGGGAGGCAGCATGTTTTTATAATCAGGGGGGCCGATATCTGTTTTAGCCATTTTACTTCACCTCCTTGTTGAGATCTTCAGCCTGGAAGAAGACATAGGGATTGGTACGCGGAGCCTTAACCATCTGGGGTAGTGCGGGAAGGCCGACGGCCTTTAGGAAGCTCCTCATTCCCAATCTGGTAATCAGTTCACCCAGCCTTTCGCGCGACCGGCCGTTTTCATCCCACCAATCCTGAATGCGTTCGATCAGATCCTTCAGTTCATCATAAGGCGGCGTGAGTTTCATGAACGGCACAATGACCCAGGAAAGCAGAGCTCCTTTGACGATGGGCGCCTTACCGCCGACGAGAATGGTTGCGCCTCTCTCCCTGCCTATGTGCAAGGCTTTCGGCATGAGATTGATGCAGTGCATGCAACGCGTGCAGTCTTCATTGTATATTTTCAATTCTTTTCCGTCCCACTCCATACATTTGGTCGGGCACAGATCGCAGACTTCCTTTTGAATATTGATGGTTGAGGTGTAGGCGAGTACTTCCTTCTGATTAATCTGAATATCATCCTTCCACGTACCGATGATCGATAAATCCGAACGGGCGATGGAAGCGACACAGTCGTTGGCGCAGGCGGATATCTTTATTTTGAATTTGTAAGGAAACATGGGACGATGAATCTTGTCCTGATAGGTCATGGTAAGGTTGTAACAGATGTCAAGACTGTCGATGCAGGCCCATTCGCAGCGCGCCGGACCAACGCAGGCGCTGGGTGTTCTGAGCGCCGAACCGGACCCGCCGAGATCAAATCCCGCGCCGGAGAGGTCGTCGAAACACGGCTGGAGATGATCCGTTGTCGTACCCAAAAGTATTGCGTCTCCCGTGGAACCGTGCATATTGGTAAGGCCGCTGCCGTGCTTGTCCCATACATCGCAAAGACGGCGCAAGGTGTCTGTTTTGTAAAACCAACCCGTCGGGTGATTGACTCTCATGGTGTGGAAGGCCTGAACATTCGGAAAAAGATCAGGCCGGTCGGAGTACCGTCCGATGATCCCAGAGCCGTAACCCTTGACGCCGACTATCCCGCCGTGTTTCCAGTGTCCGATTTTGTCCTTATAGGAAAGTTCCAGCTGGAGCAGGAGATCCTCCGCCATGGGACTCTTTTCCGCCGCCTGCTTCATGTCTTTTATGAAACTGGGCCATTTTCCGGTTTCCAGTTCGTCCAGCAACGGTGTTTTTGATTTCGCCATGATTTACCTCCTTTGCTAATCATTCTTAACGTCTGACTTTGTTCAAATGAGGTATTATTTTTGAATACCTCATTTTTATTGAATGGTACTCAATAATTTTAAAAATGTCAATCTGTTTTTTTGAATGGGCGTGACCTCGCCCCGGGTTAAAATGTTTTCAGGTTTTGTAAACAACTGCCAATAATAACGAGCCGGAAACGCCAAAAAACCGAAAAACTAAAAAGATGTGAAAAGTGGAAAGAATATCAACATGATGATGTCAATTGCCTGCATTCTACATAAATACAGGTCAAAAAACAAGCACAATGGGAACTGTTGAAAAATGGTCTATCGGATATTTTTTTATTTTGCTGTTTCAAAAAAATAGCAAAATCTGCTATGAGCTTGATATTGAATTTTATTAATTTTTCATCATTCAAGGAGCAAAATGAGCACTGTCACGGCAAGCGAAATCGAAAAGCGCTTGAAAAAAATGGGCGATAAAGAAGACGCTAAATTTCTACAGGGATTTTTTAAAACGGGTCCCGGTCAATACGGCGAAGGGGATATTTTTCTGGGCATCCGGGTTCCTGTCATCCGGGAGCTGGCCAAGGAATATATAGACCTGCCCCTCGAAGAAGTATTACTGCTCTTGAAATCGCCCTATCATGAAGTGAGGCTCTTCGCGCTCATTTGTTTGGTCATTAAATTCCCGAAAAGTGATGACACAGCGCAAAAGAAAATCTACGATCTCTATCTGGCCAATACCGCATATATCAACAACTGGGATCTGGTCGATCTCTCCGCGCCCAGAATTGTGGGAGCGTATCTTCTGCATAAAAACAGAAAGCCCCTTTATCAACTGGCAAAATCAAAGAGCCTGTGGGAGCGGCGCATTGCCGTGCTTGCCACCTTCTGGTTTATCAAGTTCAATCAGTTCGAGGACGCCCTCAAAATTGCTGAAATCCTACTTACAGATAAGGAGGATTTGATTCACAAGGCCACTGGCTGGATGCTGCGCGAAATCGGCAAACGCGACACCCAAAGCGCGGAAGCCTTTCTCAAGAAGCATTGCCGGACCATGCCCCGCACCATGCTGCGTTACGCGATAGAGAGATTTACTCCCGCAAAAAGAAAAATGTATATGGAAGGGACCGTCCGATAAGTAACCCCTTCTTACCTTCTATTTCTGCCATTGCGAGGAGCACCTTGAGTGTGGCACCCAATTTCTTCTTCGCTATTTTATAGCGGGTATTGAGGAGGATTTTAGTGAGCCCATAATTTCAGAAGTGAAGCGCACTGAAATTTGTTGGACGAACTATCCCTGAGCGATAGCGAACGGGATTCGTACCTTCGTCACACCTGTGGAGACCGGTATCCAGTACCACTATGTCATCGCGAGCCGCATCTCATGCGGCGTGGCGATCTCATGTCCTCCGCTGGCAGAGCGATTCCTGAGCCTGTCGAAGGGCGAGAAGTGATGGAAGTGGACAAATAAACCTAATCCCTTTGTTTGGCCTGCCCATACACATTTAAGCCTTGATATGTTCACGATAAGTTGCTAAAAAAGGCACAGTTTCCCAAAAACAATCCCCTTTTTTACGAGGTTCAATCATGATTAAAGACACCATAGCCACATGGCACAAACTGCTGGAAGAAAAAGACGCGGCAGGGCTGGATAACCTTCTGGCGGATGACGTTGTCTTCTACTCCCCGGTTGTTCATACGCCGCAAAAAGGAAAACAAATTACCACGCTTTATCTGACCGCGGCGCTTTTTGTTTTCGCCAACGAAAACTTTAAGTATGTGCGGGAGCTGATTTCCGGCAACAATGCCGTGCTGGAATTTACCACCGTGATAGACGGAATCACCGTCAACGGCGTGGATATGATTACCTGGGGCGCGGACGGCAGGATTACCGAATTCAAGGTCATGGTCCGCCCGCTCAAAGCCATCAACCTGATTCACAAAATGATGGGCGAGATGCTGGAGAAGATGAAATAATTTAAAAACTCGTATGATGTCCCTGGATTTTCGATTTTGATTTTTATGAAATTACTGCGAATTGTTATTGTATCTGTTATAATTATTTTTGTTATTTTCATAGCTATTTGTATCTACTTACATAAATTTGATGATTATGGCGGTCTACCATTTAACAAAAATCAATTATCGTTGATCACTCAAAAGGCTAATAATGGAGATGCGAAGGCATGTTGGTGTCTATCTATATACTACTATGATGATGATACTACAGCACAAAACTGGCTTAGAAAAAGTGCAGAATATGGTTATCCGGAGGCTCAATATGATATGTACTCAAACTTAATTCATGCATCTTTTGGACAAGAAATCGAAGCACTGGAATGGCTTAAAAAGGCAGCCGATAACAATCACGTTTTTGCACTATCTGAGTTGGGGAAACTATATCGTGAAGGGAAAATAGTGAAACAGGATTCTAAAGAGTCGGAATACTGGTACCGGAAATCCGCCAATAATGGCCTTATTGGTGCTATGTTATATCTATCAAAATTCTTGTCTGAACACTACGATAGCAAATCAGTAATTATTGAAGCATATAGCTGGGCGGTGGTTGCACAATTGAGATGCCCTCCTTCATCATCATATGCCAATGAAGCACGTAAACAACAAGAGATTATAATTAAAAAGGTAAAAACACTAGGTTTCGACAAAGATAATTTTGTGAGAGAATCGAAACCAATAATAAAGAAAATGGAGAAAAATATACCTGTTTACAACAAAATACAAAAACCAGAGGATTTATTTAATGATTGTCTCAGCACAATTGGTAGTTAACAAAGTGAAGTGATAAAGTCTCCTCTTGCCTCATGTAGTAATGAGAAAAACCGGATAGCGCTTTGATTTAGGAATGGTTGTGTCATTTTCATCTTGACCACTCGTCTCTTTTTCTGTATAGACGCCCGTCGAATGAAACATCAGGTTGAGTCTATCAGTAAATGCGGGCAGAGAAGAAAACAAAAGCAAAAACACGGACAGTGAAATCCAAAACAAAAACATCCAGAGGCCGCCGCACGCAGGTGCGCAAGTCGGGCATTCACGGCAGGGGTGTTTATGCCGTCCGTCCCATTCAGGCAGGCGATATGGTTCTGGAATATGCAGGTGAAATTATCACGTGGAAGAAGGCGCTGGACCGTCACCCGCACGATATCAGCCAACCCAATCACACCTTTTACTTCCATCTGGATGACGGCCATGTCATCGACGCCAAGTACAACGGCAATTCCGCCCGGTGGATCAATCACTCCTGCGAGCCCAATCTGGAGGCCGATCAGGACGGCAACCGTATTTTTCTCAAAGCCCTGCGCGACATCTCGCCCGGCGAGGAACTCTGTTACGACTACGGCCTCGTCATTGACGCCCGCAAAACGTCAAAGCTCAAAAAGGAATATGCGTGTTTGTGCGGCGCTGACAGTTGCCGCGGCACTATGCTCAACTGCAAGCAATAACACAGGTCTCTTTCTTTTATTCTATTGACCTGCACCCCAAAAACCGGTTCAGTTTTCGGGAATCCTTAAATGAAGCGTTAAAGATATCTTTCAATACATCGGTTTCTGATGTATCATCCCGTCACAGAAAGTCATAAAAAGATATGACGGGATGTGTCGTTCATAATCAATAGCTACGACAACGCATTACTTATTTGAGGAGGATCAAAATGGCCAAAGTTGCTATAACCGAAAAAGATAAGAAAAGAGCCCAGAGCTGCAAGGAATGTCCGGTGTGCAAGAGCGCAAGAAAGAATCAGAAAGGGTTAGCGTTCTGGTTTGTCAAGAATATCGAAAACGGCATATGCCCGAACTGCGTTGCCTATGAAAAGGTATATGGCAAGAAAGCCCACGAGGCATAAGAGGGATTAATAGATGCCCATCTGGCACCCGCCGGCAATCGTTGCTCCCAGTTCATGGCACTGACTGAGGATTTCTTCCGTAACGACTCCTTTGGATATAACCGGTGCGTAAACCGTTTTGAATTTGTAGCCAAGGGCGATGCGCTCGATTGCCCGCAGCGCGCCCGTTCCGTCGTTTCCCGCGCTGATGAAAACGACAAAAGGCTTGCGGAAAACCTTATCCCCAGCGCCCGCGTAGGTACGGTCAAAGAAATCCTTCACCATCCCGGACATGTACCCGAAATTTTCCGGCGTGCCGAGAGCCAATCCGTCCGCCGCCAATAAATCCTCCAGCGTGGCGTCCACAGCCTTCTTTAAAATCACTTCCACGCCTTCGATAGACTTTGCGCCTTCGGCTACGGCATGAGCCATTTTTTCGGTATGTCCGGTCTGTGAATGATAAACGATTAATATTTTAGCCATTTTTTAATCCTTTTCTTTGTGATGATATATAAAAGATAAACAGGCGTCAATGAGGAATCTAAGGGAAAAATCCTACTCAACAGCCCCGAAAGTCCTATTTTTAATTTTCCATTTTTATGGTAGTGTTAAACCCAGTAGCAAATAATCCATCTTAAAAAAGAGGAATGCCGTTATGCCGGAAGAAAGAGCGAATCCAAGACTGGATGAAGGGAATTATGTCGAGATTACAGTTATCTCGGGCAAAAATAAAGTTCCCAAAGAAAAAGTCATGTATAACTACATCAAGGATTTTTCCACTTCCGGCGTTAATATTCAAACCAATATCGATTTGCCTGTGGGCACCCTCCTCAATATAAATTTCACATTGAAAGTTCCGAAACAGAAAATCATCGCCATCGGCAGAATCAAATGGGTCAAAACCGTCGTTGACGACAAGTATTATGAGATGGGCGTGGAATTCGTCAATGGGCCGGTACATGCGCTCCAGAGAATTGGTGATTATATATCGTGGAAGGAAAAGAATAAAAAACCTAAATCCGCTTTGGGAATACTTGTCAACAAGCATATAACCAAAGAATAAATCAAGCCAAATTCGCTTCGCTCTTTGTGCCGTTCAGCTTACGCTTCGAGCTACGATTCAATCGATTTCAGTATATCTTATCATTTGTGATTTACTTTGTAATATTACTTGACAGCTTACAGCTATTTGGCTATATTGCCAAATAGCAATATAATAATTCATTGGTTTTATAGGAGGTTGTCATGAAATTACGCTTCTTTTTAGCGGCCATGGCCGCAACATTTTTGATTCTTAATATCACTCTCGATTCTCGGGCTGATGAGTGCAGCGTGTGTACTTTTACAACGCAGAGTGATTCGCTGATAGGGATTGGTGGACTTGAATTTCTTATGCAAAGGCAGCCGTACGATGCATCGCCTTTTAATGCGGAAGTGAGAATCGGCGGGCTCTATGATTCCCGTGTCGCGGCGACATCTGGAGTAAGCGGAAACGAAGATTCGGACACCGCTCTTGTTGCGAGGCTGAAAGCCGGATGGCAGGCGCCTATTGAGGGTGATTTTGGATTGCGGATGGATTACCGGGGCAATATGGATTTTCACCGGGACTATGATGAATTTAATACGATCGACCAGAGCCTTTCCCTGACGCCGCAATACTGGGCCGGTCAGTTTATTTTCAGCCTGCCTATTTCATTTGGTCTGGCTTTTTTGGACAGTGATCACGATTACAACCGGTACGCGGTTTCTCCCTCGCTTGCATATCTGATTCCCGATACAAGGCAGGCGGTGGCTATTTATGCTATCGGCGCGATAATGGAAGATAAGGATAAGGACGAATACTTGGATGAAGACGGGAAAACCTTAGGCGGAGGATGCGCTTATTTGTATTATTTTGAAAACAAAAGCAGAGTGCGCCTCTCGCTGGATTATCAGCATACCACCTACGACGCCAATGTCTGGGATTATGATTATGGATTAACCGGTTCAACGGATAAACGGGAAAACGATTCAATCATCGCGGGATTGGACATGCTGTTTCAGGTAACCGATCATCTTGGTCTGTACATCAATTATGCCTTCATTCACGCTGATTCCAATGTTGATTTTTATGAATATGACCGGCATCTGGTGGAGGGGGGTCTGGTCCTGAATTTTTAATTCAAGAAGTCAGGATACGGAAAAACCATTAATTGGAATATTTTGAAACGGAGGCAGGCATATCTATGAACGCTTCGATAAACCCGCAGTACGAAGTGAGGGCCAAAATCATCAAGGCGATGGCTCATCCGAGCCGCCTGTTTATCATCGAGGAACTCAACAAAAAAGCACGCTGCGTGGGAGAACTCACCCAAATGATCGGCGCCGATGCTTCGACAGTTTCCAAGCATCTGAGTGTTTTGAAAAATGCCGGACTGGTGCAGGATGAGAAAAGAGGCAATTCCATATTTTACTCTCTGCGCGTTCCCTGCATCATGGAATTTATGAGTTGCGTCGAGAACGTGCTTTCCGCCAATGCCAAACAGTACAACTCCGCTTTGAAGTGCTGCCGACGATAACGGGGATGTCACGGCAGGATTTGAGGCGGAATCACCGTGGCAGAACATACCCGTAAAAAGAATATATTAATTTTTTGTCATTAAGGAGAAATTGTTATGAAAATTGAAATTCTCGGTGTGGGATGCGCAAAATGCCATAAACTCGAAGAGCAAGTTAGAGAAATCGTAGCGAAAGAAGGTGTCAACGCGGATATTTCCAAAGTTGAAGATTTCAAGAAAATTATGAACTATGGCGTCATGACTACGCCTGCTCTGGTCATCGACGGTGAAGTAAAGATTGCCGGCAAA
Source organism: uncultured Smithella sp. (assembly GCA_964394185.1). Classification (GTDB taxonomy): domain Bacteria; phylum Desulfobacterota; class Syntrophia; order Syntrophales; family Smithellaceae; genus Smithella. The sequence continues at coordinate 19,068 of CAYMWM010000026.1, read as the reverse complement.
ATACCGTCCGCAGACCAGATCAAAAACTGGATTGGAGTAAAATAAAATTTGTAAAGGCGGCTTAACATGGAGCTGAAATAAATTGCCCAACAAATGATCATTTCAACAAAACATTTACAGCGTTTATAGGAGGCATTCTATGTTTTACAAACTATTTAGCTGATGAGGTGATAACGATAGACGGATGTTCAACCGCCTATGCCAGGAAATCGCTGGAGCGGATCGGTGTCCAACCGGTATCCTATATTCTGACCGGTTTCGGCCTGTTCAAGGGTGAAACGCCTGTGACGGACAAGATTATTGGTGAGATTATTGAAAAAATAAAAAGGGGGAGCGGTTTCTCTAAGATAACAATACTTTAAACAAACGGCTGTTCCTGCGGCACATAGCGCTGAATTAAAACCGTTTTACATGATAATAATTTAATTTAAGGAGAATATCACAGATGAAATTACGCTCAAAATTAACAGGAATTCTGCTTTTGTTGATTGTCTTTACATTCACGTTTGCTTCATTGAATCAAAGCCCGGCTTGGGCCGAGGATAAAAATGTCAACGCCGCGACAACGAAAGAAACAGGCAAAGCAGCGGAAAAAACAGGCACGTTCTTGGTCACTTTTATTGAAATCGGCGCGGCCAAGTGTATCCCCTGCAAAGCCATGCAGCCGATTATGAAAGAAGTGGCGGAGGAATATAAGGGACAGGTCAAGGTTGTTTTTCACGATGTCTGGACGCCAAAAGGCAGAGCCGATGGAATGAAATACAAAATCCGCGTAATCCCGACACAGGTTTTTCTGGACAAAAACGGCAAGGAATACTTCCGCCATGAAGGCTATTTCCCGAAAGATGAATTAGTTAAAGTGCTTAAAAAGCAGGGGGTCAAATAAATGATTGTTGACCTTTTTACCTGGCTTTCGGGCGCGCTGACTCAATCTCCCGAAATTGCCATTGGCGCCGCGTTCATCTGGGGCGTGCTTTCGGTTATTCTGTCGCCGTGCCATATCGCGTGCATTCCGCTGATTGTAGGTTTTATTGACGGTCAGGGAAACATCAGCACGGGACGGGCATTCGGCCTTTCTTTTCTCTTCGGCTTGGGAATTCTCGTTACCATCGGTATTATCGGACTCATCACGGGACTTGCTGGAAGAATGGTGGGCGACATCGGCGGCTACGGCAGCTACTTTGTGGCTGTCATTTTCTTTGCCATCGGTCTCAATTTGCTGGGAATACTGCCGCTTCCTTTTATGGAAGGCGGCTCCGCTAATCCGGATTATAAAAGAAAGGGATTCCTGGCGGCGTTTATTCTCGGCCTGTTGTTTGGCATAGCATTAGGGCCATGCACATTTGCCTACATGGCTACAATGCTGGGTGTTGTTTTCAGCATGGCTTCGACTAAAACTGTTTTTGCTGTTTCCTTGCTGCTGGCCTACGGAATAGGACACTGCGCGGTTCTTGTTGTAGCAGGCACGTTCACCGAAGTCGTCGAGCACTATCTCCATTGGAGTGAAAAATCAAAAGGCGCAATTATCCTTAAAAAGATTTGCGGAGTTCTTGTAATCCTGGGCGGTGTTTACTTGATCGCATTAAATTTTATTCAGGGATAACAAATCCCGCGACTTTCACGATCCGGAGAAAGCTGCCGACACGGAAGATGATGAAATAATGCAGGCGTTCCGTCGTACCCGCGATGAGACAAAAACGAAAATGACAGAATTATTTACAAGGTAAAACATTGTGAAGATTATCGAATTCATAAAAAAATATCGCAGCATCCTTACCATTGTGTTGTCGCTGATTGGAATCGGCATTATGGCATATTACGATTACTGCGATACAGTATGCAGTTACCTCAAAGGCGATATTATAGGAATTGATCTTAAATTCGTTGGTATCGCATATATGACGATGATTATCGTTTTTGCCACCTTCAAACAAATGGATTTTGTCCGGGCGCTGCTGGCGGCCGGCCTCGGCGTGGAAGTTCATCTTTATGCCTTTCAGGTGCAAAACGACGTGTATTGTCCTTTTTGCCTCGCATTTTCCGTGATGCTGATTTTGTCCTTTCTGATTAACTACGAAATTCCTTCCGCATGGCGGGAAAACTGCCGCCGGATGTTTCTTTATTTTTTAGGGGAGGTAAGTTTTCCGATGTTTAAATTAAACAAACTGCCGTTGTTGTTGTTCAGTGTTTTAGGTTATTTAACTGTTTTATTGACTTTTTCCGGCACCGTAACGCCGGCCTACGGACAGATCAATGATAAAGTGGTCCCAGCTTGGGGCAATGGCGGATATGAAGTCATAATGTTTAGCGATTATTTCTGTCCGCCCTGCCGGAAAATTGATACAAAAGCCGAATCCCTGTTTAAGGAATTGCTGGCAACCGGCAAGGTGAAAATAACTTTTGTCGATGTGCCTTTCTCCAAAGCAACGCCGATTTATGCCAAATATTATCTTTACGCATTAAATGCGGACTCCGGCACGGACAGCGTTTTACGCATCCGGAATTTACTGTTTGAAGCGGCACAGGTTAAAAACATTCAGAAGGAGGAAGCTCTGGTCGCTTTTTTCAAAGAGAAGAACGTTCCATGGGAAGCAATGGATGAAAAATCAATTTTGCCGCTTTTAAGCGCCGTTATTAAAGAAAACAATGTTAACGCCACACCGACGTGTGTTATCAAATATTCCGCGAGTGATGTTCAAAAATTCCTTGGTGACAACCAAATATGGGATGGGTTGACGAAACTTAAAGCGCATCTGGCAACCTCGAAAAAGTAGCAATATGAGGATTTGAATCATGAAAGAATGGCAAAAACTATTGTGGATTATCGCGATATTTCTGGCAGCGTATTACATTCCATGGGATTCGGTTCTCATCAGGCAGGCCGGTCTGGAAGCGTTTATGATGCTTCAGGATTATGCCCGGCAGCACGTGCTCACCTGCCTGATTCCCGCGTTTTTCATTGCCGGTGCCATCAGTGTTTTTGTTTCACAGGCTTCGGTGCTCAAGTATTTCGGCGCGAAAGCGAATAGAATTTTATCTTATTCTGTCGCTTCCGTTTCCGGTTCGGTGCTGGCTGTTTGTTCCTGCACTGTTCTGCCTCTTTTCGCAGGTATTTACAGCCGCGGCGCCGGAATCGGCCCGGCAACTGCTTTCCTTTATTCCGGACCGGCGATTAACGTGCTGGCGATTATCCTGACCGCTAAAGTTCTTGGCTGGCAGTTGGGACTGGCGCGCGCCATCGGAGCTATTGTTTTTGCCGTGGTAACCGGTTTATTAATGGCTTTCATTTTCCGCAAGGATGATGCTAATCGTGAAACCGGCGAAATGTTCCTTCCTGAAGACGACGGAAAAGAACGGGCGTTATGGCAGGACGCTGTTTATATGCTGACCATGGTTTTGATTCTGGTCTTCGCCTCTTTTGCAAAACCGACTGAAAACGACGGAATCGTCTGGCGAATGATTTTCAGCGTCAAATGGTATCTGGTGATTGCATTTTTGATTGTTTTAGCCGCGATGCTCAAGCAATGGTTTGCCAAAGAAGAGCTGAAAGATTGGGTCAAGGCCACATGGGGATTTTCCAAACAGATATTGCCGCTTTTACTGGGTGGAGTCTTGGTGGCTGGTTTTCTTTTGGGACGTCCCGGCCATCCGGCGCTGATTCCTGAGCAATATATTCAATCTCTTGTCGGCGGCAATTCGCTGTTGGCAAATTTCTTCGCGTCCATTGTCGGCGCTTTTATGTACTTTGCCACACTCACCGAGGTTCCTATTTTACAGGGGCTCATTGGTTCCGGCATGGGGCAAGGTCCGGCTCTGGCGCTGCTTCTGGCAGGCCCTGCACTTTCACTTCCCAGCATGATTGCCATCGCGAGCATCATGGGCGTGAAGAAAACGGCTGTTTACTGCGCCATCGTGGTGGTTCTTTCGACCATCGCCGGAATGGTATATGGATTTATAATGGCCTGATGCATTTAATATAAAAACAGCGTTCATTTAATTTTTTTTAACATATTTTTATTGGGAGGAATTAATTTATGTCGGAACATGTTGCCAGCAGGTTGTCTTTTCTTGACCGCTACCTGACCCTATGGATTTTCGCCGCAATGATTCTGGGTGTGGGACTCGGCTATTTCATCCCCGGCATTGAAGCATTCATTAATTCATTTCAGATCGGCACAACCAATATTCCCATCGCTTTGGGACTCATTTTGATGATGTATCCGCCTTTTGCGAAAGTAAAATATGAGGAATTGCCGGAAGTGTTCCGCAACGGGAAAGTCCTCGGCCTGTCGCTCGTGCAGAACTGGCTCATCGGCCCGGTATTAATGTTCATCCTTGCCATTGTGTTCCTGCCGGACAAGCCCGAATACATGGTGGGTTTAATCATGATCGGCCTGGCGCGCTGCATTGCCATGGTTATTGTATGGAACGAACTGGCCAAGGGCAGCACGGAATACGCGGCGGGACTTGTAGCATTCAACAGTGTATTTCAGGTTCTTTTTTACAGCGTCTTTGCCTGGTTTTTTATTACTATCCTTCCGCCCTACTTCGGATTTTCGGGCAGCATTGTGGAAGTCAGCATCGGGCAGATCGCCAAAAGCGTCTTTATTTATCTGGGTATCCCCTGTATTGCCGGTGCGCTGACGCGTCTTGTCGGTGTGAAAATCATGGGAAAGGAAAAATATCATGTACGCTTCGTCCCCCTGATAAGCCCGCTTACCCTGATTGCGCTGCTCTTTACGATTGTGGTCATGTTCAGCCTTAAAGGCAATCTGATTATTATCCTGCCGATGGATGTCGTAAGAATCGCCATTCCGCTCCTTATCTATTTTGTGGTGATGTTTCTGGTATCCTTCTATCTCGGTAAAATAATGGGAGCTGATTATTCCAAAACGACCACTCTGGCTTTTACGGCAGCCAGCAACAATTTTGAACTGGCCATCGCCGTGGCCATTGCCGTATTCGGCATCGGGTCAGGCGCCGCATTTGCCGCCGTCATCGGCCCGTTGGTGGAAGTGCCGGTCATGATCGGCCTGGTCACGGTCGCCCTGAAATTTAAGAAGAAATTTTTCTAAAGATGATGTATAGGAATCGCGCTGAGGATACTATTTACGATGATTATTATAGATTTCATAAAAAAATACCGTGACGTTATTACAATCATCCTTTCATTGATCGGCATTGGTATTATGGCCTATTACGATTATTGCGATACAGCATGCAGCTATCTGAAAGGCGATATCTGGGGTATTGATCTTAAATGGATCGGCATTGCTTATATGACGGCTGTCATTGCCTTTGCGACTTTTAATCAGTCAGCTTTTGTAAGGGGGCTTCTGGCCGGGGGACTTGGCGTGGAAGTTCATCTTTACGCCTTCCAGATACAGAATGACGTTTATTGTCCTTTTTGTCTTGCTTTTTCGTTAACATTGATTTTATCATTTATCATTAATTACGAACTTCCATCCGCCTGGCGTGAAAAACGCAGCCGGATGTGGATATATTTTTTAGGGGAGGCTGATTATCCTATGTTCAAGATTTACAAGCTGCCATTGCTGCTTTTCAGTTTGATTGGTTATCTGACTGTTTTATTTACACTTTCCGCTTCCGTAACACCGGCTTACGGGATGGATGCCGGAGGAGTTATTCCATCTCTGGGCAAAGGAGATTATGAAGTAACCGTATTTACCGACTTTTTTTGCCCGCCGTGTAAACGTATCGATACAAAAGCTGATCTTTTATTGAAAGAATTGCTGGATACTGACAATGTAAAACTAAGGTTTGTTGATGTTCCCCTCCATAACGCCACGCCGGTTTACGTGAAATATTTTCTTTATGCGGCAAATTTCAATCCTGACGCAAAAAATATTTTACATGTGCGAAGAATGCTTTTTGAAGCCGCACAGGGGAAACACATTGAAAATGAAAGCGCTCTGGTTGATTTTCTGAAAGAATATAAAATATCGTGGAAAAAAATGGATGAAAAATCGGTTTTCCCGCTTCTCAGCGCTGCAATTAAGGAACACAACGTTCAGGCCACTCCTTCCTGCGTCATCAAATATTCAGCCAAAGATGTAAGAAAATTTGTCGGCGAGGACGAAATATGGAAAGGGCTCAATGCGTTAAAGACGCACTTATCCAAAGGGAAGAAATAATCTTTCATTACTGGATAATCTGAAAAAGCGGATAGTTTTGCCCATTAAGCCCATATCACTGGGAGCGTAATGGGCAAAGCCTCAAATACAAAACCGGAAATATTTAATTATTTATATAAACGTTACGCGTCATGCGATGGCAACGCGTCTTGATTGTTTCTTCATCTGGCTTATTTTATGGGTCAACCAGCCGGACCGTTTACTGTCTTTTGATTCCATCGCCTGTAATTTTAAAGCCTTCAGTTCACGAATTTTTGCCTTGATTTCCTGTTTGGTCATTTTGATTTTGCCGACATGTTTCTTTTTCCTGAGTGGTGCTTCGTCTTTGATGCCTTTTGCTTCCTTAATAAAGGCGATAAGCTCCTCTTTCTTCATGTCGTGAATCGCTTTTTCATGAGGGAATTCGGTGGCCATGTCTCTCAATTCCTTGACGGTCATTTTATCAAGGTGCTTATCATCATGTTCTTTGTGTTCATTTTTTTTGTGGGTTTGTTCTGACATCGCTAAAAGACCTCCTTATTTTTGATATTTAGGGAATCAATTTGCAATGAATGAATAAGTATTCGTTTTTATACCACAACCGGCGGGACGATTCAATATGGTTTGTATATATCTTGACAAATTAATAACTACATGCAATAGAATCGCGCATTACTACCTTCAGTATTTAACAGCTCAAGAAGAAAATTTTATCAAAGAAACAGGAGGAATCTATGAATAGAAGAAATGTTGTCGTTATTATTGCACTCGTTACATGGATTTTTACCGCGACAGGCTTTGCCGCTGACAAGTATCAATGGAAACTGGAAGAAACAAAAGATAACTGCCAGATATATACCAGCACTGTGCCTGGCAAAGATTATATCGCAGCAAAGACCACTTGCATTATACCGGCAAGAATAGAGACTGTCGGTGTAATTCTGAGAGATATTGCCAACTTCCCAAAATGGATGGAAGATTGCAAAGAAACAAAAATGCTAAAAGTCGTTGATGATCAAAATGATGTTTTCATATTCTGGTTCCGTCAGCACATCCCCTTAAAAACAGACAGGGATCTGGTGCTTAAGAGCAAAGTGGTCATGGATCTTCAAAAGGGTCAGCATTTTATTTACTCGGATTTGACGAACGAAATGAATTACGATGCGGGTAAGGGATATATCAGAATGCCTTCGATGCACTCATTATACACACTGGAATGGGTTGACAGGGAACACACCCGGGTAAGTTTCATGATAGACCCTGACCTCGGTGATGGAATTCCCAAGTTTGTTGCCAATCCGATGATTAAAACAACACCTTATAAATCTTTAAAAAGAATGATGAAAATGGCAAAAGATTCTAAATACATCGAGGCCGGAAAGACATCTAAATATAACAAATTTGCCGAGGATGCCATTAAAGCCGGTTATGTAAAGCCATAACACGGGAGTTAAAATTTCATTACTTGCAGAGTCAGTCTATGAAATTAATAAAAATATGATGCAGATGCTGAACGTTCAGCATTACATTGCCGGCGTTCAGCATCTGCAAGTACTCAATTTTCTAGCAACAAATCCCTTGTTTTTCCCATGTATTTTCCCCAAAATATCCAAGATCAACAAAGTTATTAATATAAAAGATATTTTTATGAATTATTTTTTTAGTCAATGCTTGACATTCTTTTTTTAAAAATATATAAGACGCAACTTGCCTGAATTGGCTATAGGACGTCCCCATCGTCTAGAGGCCTAGGACACGGGCCTTTCACGCCTGTAACTGGAGTTCGAATCTCCATGGGGACGCCAAGAATATCAGCGGTTTGGAATTATTTCCGAATCGCTTTTTTTCTTTTATGACACTCCGGTTTTCTTTCTCGGGAATTTACATCGTCGGAAATCAGGGTAAAAATGGAATTACTAAGTAATCAGGAAAAAGGCCACCGGAAAATCCTGTGGCCTTTTTTAACTCAGCCTTTACGAATACAAAGCATCAATCATGTCCTGATATTTCTTTAAAACTTCACGGCGTTTAAGTTTCAGTGTCGGGGTAAGCATGCCGTTCTCCGTTGTGAATCCTTCACTCAGAAGCAATATCTTTTTCGGGATTTCATAACTGGCAAATGTTTTCTTTAGGTGATTGTTGATTTCATCTTCATACAACTTCATGACAGCTGGATTTTTTACAAATTCATTTTTATCCGTAGGCAGTCCTTTTTCTTTGGCGACCTTTTCCATAACTGCGAAATCAGGAACGATAACGCAAACAGTAAAAGGTTTATTCAACCCGAATATCATGGCCTGCTCAACACTGGGAAGTAATTTAATATGCTCTTCCATGGCCGAGGGATAAACAAATTTCCCGTTTTCCAGCTTGAACTGCTCTTTGATTCGGCCGGTAATATGAAGGAATCCTTCCTTGTCAACATAAGCCCTGTCGCCGGTTCTCAAACCGCCGTCATCGGTCATGGTTGCCTTGGTTTCCTCCGGTTTGTTGTGGTAGCCCTGCATGACATTCGGACCGTAAACGATAAGCTCTCCCTCTTCCGAATCATCATTCATGCCGGTCCGGTCAATGACAAACCTGACTTTGTCAATAGCCTTGCCACAGCTCCCGATTTTGTAATCGGCCGGAGTATTGACCGAGCCCGCGGGTGAAATTTCCGTCATTCCCCACGCCTCATAAACAGGAGCGCCTATATCAAACATAAACTGTGCTATGTCAGCGCTAAGCGCCGCGCTTGAGCTTATCGAAAGCTGAAGATTGCCGCCGAACAGCTCCCTCAATTTACTGTAAACTATTTTGTCGACAAGCGCGAGTTTAATGGAGTTCATCAGGCTTGATTTGCCCTCTTTCGCCAATTCTCGTTTCTTCTTGTTTTCCTCTGTCCCCATGTTAAACAGCTTTAATGCAAGGCCACCTTTGTCGCGAATTTTCATCCGAATGCCGTCATATACCCTGTTGAAAACTCGCGGAACGGCAACCAGCATGGTCGGTTTAACCAGCTGAAGGTCGCCGACGATAGTCGCGGGTCCCTCCGCGAAGCCCGTGCTTCCTCCTAGCTTCAAGAGGGAGTTAAGTTCTGCTGTCTGACCGTATGAATGTGCCCAGGGGAGGAACGACAGCGTTCTCGTTTTATCATTAAGCATGTAAAATGATTTTACCAGGGCATGTACCTGGCTGGTGAAGTTGCCATGTGAAAGCAACACACCTTTGGGATCGCCCGTTGTTCCTGATGTATAGATTAATCCCGCAATATCATTTGCTGTTGGTCTGATTGCCGGAATAACTTTTTTCAGACCATTATCCATGAGTTCCTGATAGCTGTTCGGACCTTTTTCATCGATAACGAAAACGTGTTTTAAAGAATCAATTTCCTTGACCCAGGTCAGCGCTCTTTCATAAAGTTCTTTTTTGGAAACAAACAGCACCTTCAATCCGCTATCCTTGATGATATACTTCTGAATTTTTTCCAGTTCCGCTTCGTACATGGGGACAAACAACGCCCCTACGCCATATGAAGCATAACAACAGACAGCCCATTCCGTGCGGTTATTTGCAATGATGCCCACCGCATCTCCCTTTTTGATACCGAGGCCAACAAGTCCGCTTCTTATACCGTCAACCATGCGGCTGACATCCGCATAGGTTACCCATTCATAAGCGCCGCTGCTGTTCTTTGTTCCGAAAATGAGGTTATTGGAATACTTTCTTACACT
>CAYMWM010000026.1:0-9208 GCA_964394185.1 uncultured Smithella sp. | reverse complement strand
AAGCTGATTGTTTGCGTATTTTTTTACACTGTCTTCAAAAATCTCCACAAGATTATCCGGTTTATCCAATTCGTACATATTATCCCTCCCATATAATATTGATATATTTTCTATATCTTTTTCAACACAATCCCGAAAATCCGCCTGTATTGTCCCTGGAAAAATTCAAATAGCTTCCGGATAAACAGACACCTCCTGTGCTTGAATGAGCCTCAAAACAATACCCATCAGCTACTTGAGATAAAAACCCAAATTTGAATTATAATAGCCGGTATGCCAGCCGAAAAACTCTGATATAAAAATTAACAATTATTGATAAAAACTTATACAGCAAATATTGTTTAATGTCAAACAGGTCACATTTATTATTATATTTTGACTTAAGATGCGTAAAAGAAAATAAATTTCTTTAACCAAGCACTGGGGATTATTGGCAGGGCTATTAATAATTTTTCGGATATCTCATTTCCGGCGCTTGATTGAGCCTTTTGTAAAAGAATTTCGGGTCAAAATTTTTCTTGATGGAAATCGCGTTGTGAGGGCATGCCGCACCGCAATCGAAACAGGCAATACATAAGGTAACCCCCGATTTCAAGGCATCAACACGGGGCACACCGCTTTTTACACCTTTTTTACTATCCTTTATTATATCAATTTTAGTAACGGAATCTGTTATAAGGCATCCGCCCGGGCACACCTTGATGCAGATGCCGCACTGCCGGCATTTCATCGCATCAAAGATAAGATCTCCAGTTTGCATATGATTGATATTGTCATAGGTGGGTATCCGCCATCTGTCCATCAAACTTAATGTTTTCATATCATTCCCCCTGCCTTTCGATTCTCGGTTCGTCGTTCATTCCTTTATCATACCATTGAACAAACTGTACTTCGCGCTGCACCATACCGTCGGCCTGAGGGCTGGGCCAGCCGAACGCAATGCAATCATTGAGTTTATAGGGATACTTAATACCGAATTTTTTCCGCCATTTGGGCAAATACATCAGCACCTTGACAAGCCCGATCCAGCAGCTACCTGCCCCCATGCTGTGAGCCGCAATAATCATATTCTGGCCACAAATGCCGATGTCGGTAGGAGGACTGGAAACACCGCGACGGTCTTCAACCATCAGTACGATAGTCGGCGCACCGTGAAATATCGGCGTTTTCCCCTGAGCGATCTGCGACATGAGCGCAAATGGTACCGGATGAAGCTCGTTTTTCATTAAGCGTATGATCCACTTGACCCAGCTTAAAACATACAGTCTTTTTAAAATATTACCCCCCGTATAATCCATAAGAAACATGAAAAACTTGACCACTTTTATCGCGTCCTTTTCCATTTCCTCCAAAATTTCCGGACTTTTTATAACAATGAATTTCCAGGGCTGAAAATTTCCGGCGGAAGGCGCGAAACGGCCTGCCTCCAGAATCCTGCGAATCATGTTATCCGGCAGGGGCTCTTTCTTAAAAGACCTGATACTGCGTCTTTCCATGATAACTTTTTCCACCTGATTCCAGGGCATTCCTTCTTCATATTGACCTAATGGAGATAATCCTTCAATTTTAGAACTCATATTCCCCCCTGCAAATTAAAAAATGCTCAAATTTTTTCAAATGTTTGCTTATTTATATTACTGGCCTTCCTTAATAATCCGGTCAATCAAATCCATCTTTCTCACCGGAGACATTCCCAGCAGACACTGGACCTGGCCCGCGTCGCGCATCCGTTTTTCCTGACCATAGTCCTTCATGTAGCCGTTTCCGCCGAGAAGCTGAACACCATCAACCGTGGCACGGCATGCCATTTCACTTAAATGAATTGCAACAGCGCGGGCGGTTTTCTCCCATCCATTCGTCCCATTTTCCAATTCGCTGCACGCCGATGCAAGGGAGCTTTGCCCGACCAGCGCCTCAATGGCCATATTTGCCAGAAGCATTCGCACTTCAGACCAGTCGATAATCTGGCGTCCGCCCTGAAAGCGGTCTTTCGTGTACTGCAAACCTTCCATAAAACAGCCTTTCAGAATTCCCAGAGATATGGCAGCAGCGCCAACAGACAGACGGGATTGCATGACATTAAAATATTTTTCTCCATCACCGGCCACTCCAATAAGTTTTGCCGGGACATTTTCCAGAAAAATATCAACACCGGGACAGGCGTGAAGACCGAGACTGTATACCGGCTCCGATTTTTCGATTCCTTTTTCGCTCAAAGCCAGAAGATAATATGAAATTTTATTGCCCTGTGCCGAAGCGGCTGCGGGCACGACCGCATATTTGGCCATTGATCCCAGACTTAAGAAATTAATTCTCCCGGAAACATTTCCTTTATTGTCAATAACAGGCATCTCCATTTCGCCAATGCCGGTAAAAGAGGGAAAAGCAACCGGCAGCGCGCCATCTTCGGAAAGTATTTTATAAATGGCTTTGCAATCCGCATCGCGGGACGCCTGATTGATAATTTCAATCGCTGCCGCGTTGGTAAATACGATTGCGGCCATGCTGGCATCCGCCATGCTCAGTTCCTCAAGGATGGAAGCCAGGGCGCTTTCTCCCATCCCTATTCCGCCGTGTTCGGCGGGAAGGTTTACCGCGTAAAATCCCACATCACCGGCATTATTGATCGTATCGGTAAAAAGCTCGCCAAAGGGATAATGGTCGTTTTCTTCCCTGTTGGTTACCAGCTCTTTGGAAGCGAAGCTTTTCGCCAGATCGCTCATGGCCTGTAATTCCTGGGTGAATTCCTGCACTGCGGCTTGCGTCTGCGTATTCATTTGATACCTCCGTAAAACGGGTTATGATGAAGACTTTTACTAACCCCGACAAGCGGGATAAGTGCGTTAACGAAATTATTTTCTGCAGGACAACCAGAAAATAATTTCTAACTTACTAAAAAACAGTCACTTCGGGCATATCGCGCGCCACCAGATTTTTGAAAAGATTCATCCGGTTGAGTTGATTGGTGCCTTCATAAATTTGCAGCAGTTTCGCGTCGCGATAATATTTTTCCGCGCCGACATCATGGCGGCATCCATCTATGCCCATCAACTGGAGAGCCATTTGAGAATTGATAATGCCCAGGTCTGTACAGGCGAACTTGGTAAGCGATGCCCATCCTGACTGGATTTCCGCCGATTCCTTGGGATAACGGTAAAAATGGATCTCTCTGAACAATGACGTCATGCTTTCCAGATTAAACATGGGTGAGATCATCGTATAATACCAGGCCGGAACAAGTCTGTCCGCGTAATATGCCGGCGGGAGAAGAAGCATTTTTGATAATCCGTGCATTGAATTCGCGTAAGCCGACTCCATATAAGCTGCGCGGCCCATGTTGACGTTTTTGTACATTTCGGCCAGCATGGCCTGAGCCCACTGATGATTAATCAGCAGGGTGCCGTTGACGACTTTCTTGCGGGAATAATCGAGAGCGGTTTCATAGGCGCCTCTGGCCGCGCCGACAGCAAACGCGGCAACACCGGCCCGGGTTGAAGAAACGACATAATCAATAACTGTTTGAACAACTTCCGCTACCGATTTGTTGGAATTTTTTTTCAGAGAACTGCTTTCCAGACATATGTATTTTTCGGGAACGAAACAGTCTTCGAAAATAAGTTCGCTGGCGACGCATGCCTTCTGTCCCATCTTCTTTTCGTGATGGCCGAAGCGAAATCCTTTCATGCCGTTTTTTACCGCCAGCATCAGCGTGTTTTCGGACGGTTTGGTTTTGCTTGAATAACAAATCAGCATGTGCCAGGTGGAAACATGACCGTTGGAAATAAAAATCTTGCTTCCGTTAACAACATATCCTCCGTCAACCTTCTCGGCAATCGTTTCAAGCCTGGCCTTGTCCACGAGCATGGTCTCTTCCACATCCGTACCGGCTCCCGGCTCGGTAATCGCCAGCGATATGAGGCAGGGATTGCCTGCTTTTTCTCCCTTTTTCACATCTCTGCATATCTCGTTGATGAGTCTTATATTCCAGCTTGCGCACAGCGTGGCAAAACCCAGATAATGGACACCGATAACATTGGAAAGGCCGACGCACACAGAAGCTATTTCTTCGACAAACGGATACATGCCGATTAAATTCATCCCGCCGCCGCCGAATATCTTCGGGATGAATAAGGTATAAAAACCCCATTCATTGGCTTTTTTGATAAAATCATGACACAGATATTCATTATCCTTCGCGACATCAATGTCTATCTGCTTGTAAACCGGTTTGACGACCTCTTCATTGAATTTTCGGGCCAGAGCAACGGCGGTATCAATCTGTTTGTAAAGAGCTTTAGATTTCGGAAGTTTCGTGTGAGTCACCAGAGAGTTCAAGACATCGGTGATTTTAGGTTCCTGCGCAAGATATCTTGCCCTTTCGGCCCTGGTTAAACTGATTTTCCCCATAGATCCTCCTTCGGACAGCGCATTGACGGCTATCCGGTTTTCTTGGAAAAAATTAAACTTCTAAAGTAAGACAACTATATATTTATGACGCTTTTGCATCGGCGAAATATTGTTTCGCCTGCGCATCATAAGTTCCCGCAATAATGCCCTTCTTTTCCAGTTCTTTCTTGATGATTCTCTGTGTTTCAGTTTTGGGGAATTCTTTGACTATCTTAATAAATCGCGGAACGGCAAACTTTGCCAGATTTTCCTTTAAAAATTCAACCAGGTCGGCTTCTTTCAGGGAATGCCCGTCCACAATGGAAACGCATGTCATGATTTCATCTTCCGCAAGCTCCGAAGGAACCGCGTAAACGGCAGCCTCCAGCACCGACGGATGTTTTTGAATGGCGTGTTCCACTTCATAGGCCGATACGTTTTCGCCTTTAATACGCATGAACTCCGCGTTGCGTCCGACAAAATAGAGGTAGCCTTTTTTATCGCGTTTTACGAGATCTCCGGTATATATCCAGCCGTTGCGCAACTTGTCGTTACTGGCTTTCTCATTCTTAAAATATTCGACTGATTTTCTTCCGCCCTTGGATAGAAAAATAAGCTGTCCCGGCGTGCCGTCCGGAACATCATTGCCTTCGTTATCCACAAGGCGGTACACCGTATTGGGGGCGGGCTTGCCGATGGACCCTACGGGGGCATTGCCCAGATTCATGATGCTTTTACCGCCGCCGTCAACAGAACCGTAGGCTTCAAATATTTTAATTCCGAATCTTTTTTCGAATTTTTCCCAGTCATCCACGGGACATGCCGCCGACAAAGTAAATCTTACGTTGTTGATATTGTCATTTTCTTTGGGCGGCTGTTTCATCAAAATGGGAATCATGGCGCCAATCGTGTTGAATTCGGTAATCTTGTACTTTCGTATATCGTCCCAGAAGCGGCTGGCGGAGAATTTTCTTGCCAGCACCACCTTGCATCCGCGGTGCATCGCCTGTGTGACGCAAAGCCAAAGAGCGTTACCATGAAACAGGGGCAGGCAAGTGTAGAGAATGTCTGATTCTTTATATAGAATATAAGCCGGTAGGGAGAGCAGCTTCAATGTGGATTTACCGTACCGGTACATGACACCTTTGGGCAGGCCGGTCGTTCCCGAAGTGTAAAGGATAAAGCAGATGTCGTTCTTGTCGTACTTTATATTTGGTTTCTGAGTTGACTGGGAATAAGCATCGGACAGGGGCAACATTCCCTGTGGAAGACCGGATGCACCGGCAGGAGAAGAAAGATTTACGATTACTGTTTTCTTTTTCTCGATCTTATCCTCTATTTTTTTGTATGCATCGAGGAGTTCCTCATCAACAACAACAAACTCTGCGTCGCTGTGATTAATAATATAAAGGAGGCTGTCACCGCGAAGGGATGTGTTGATGGGAATCGAATACATGCCTAATTTCTGCGACCCGATATAGACGTCCAGATATTCGGGGCAGTTGTTCATAATGATAGCGATGCCCTTGCTTTTGCCCGCGCCCAGTTTAAGAAGAAAATTGGCTACCCTGTTAGCGTTTTCATCCATCTGCCGGAAAGTATATTCCTTATCTTCATAAATCAAAAACACCCTGTCTCCATATTTGAGGGCTTTTTCTTCAATAAGTTCAGCCCAGGACATATCTTCGGCAATTTCCTGCGCCTTTACCAAACTTTTTAAATTAGTCTTTAATGTGCCCCGCCTGTTTTCATCCTTAACAAATGATAAAAAACCTCGGGCTATTAATAATGCATTTTTAGTGTTCGCAAGCAAATACATTCTGTCTCCTCATAATTTTTGTGTGCTCTAGTATAAAGGGGCTTTTGAAAAACCCTTTTTAAGGGCTGTTTAAAAATGCTTAGATGCAAGGCGCGCGAGTATCGCGAAGTGAGGCCTACTTTTTTGTAGGTCGCAGCGACGCGAACGGAGCGCAACACAGCAGATGAGCGTTTTTTAACAGTCCCTTGTTTACTTCGAGGGAGCCTCCAGTATATGTATACACATCGCCGCCTCTTCCGTCCCCAGTGCGCCGCCGCCGTTTTCCGCCATCGCCAGTTTCGCGTTGTTAACCTGGCGTTTTCCGGCCCTGCCTCTTAACTGAGTCGTCAGTTCATGAATCTGGGCGAGACCCGAAGCGCCGATGGGATGGCCGCGCGAGGTCAAGCCGCCGCTGGGATTAATGGGAATCCTGCCTTTGAGAGAGGTTTCCCCTTTTTCGGCAAAAACGCCGCCTTCGCCTCTGGGACAAAAGCCCAGATTTTCCGCCTGTACAACTTCACCGAAGGATGATGCATCGTGCACTTCGGCAACATTGATATCCTGAGGGCCGACTCCGGCTTTTTCATAAGCCTGTTTGGAGAGCCTCTCCCCTATTTCCGGAATATCCGAATCGAAAGATGTTTTGATGGCCGAGCCTATCACAGAAGCCCGGATTTTAACAGCCTGACTGCTCAAGCCCAGTTTCTTGACCATTTCTTCCGAGCACAAAATGGCCGAAGCCGCCCCGTCGCCAATAGGCGCGCACATGGCGCGGGTCAAGGGCCACGATACAACACGGTCGGATAAAACTTTTTCCACCGGTACCTCAAAACAATACTGGGCGTTGGGATTAAGTGTCGAGTTGAAATGATTCTTGGAAGCAATGATAGCCAGTTGTTCCACTGTTGAACCGTATTTTTTCATATGCTGGCGGGCAGCGAAGCCGTACACATCCATAAAAGGGGAATGATCGCCGGTTGTCAGTTTAGCCAGTTGCCAGACGGTATCGTAACCGATTTTTTCCGACAGAACGATAAAAGAGGTAAATTGATCGCGGATTTTTTTCCATTTTGATTCTTTGACTTTCTTTGCGCCGTTGTTTCCTGCTTTTGCCGCTGCCGTTTGATAGCGTTCGATAAATAGTTTTTCCTTAGCCTTCTCTTCCTCCGTTAAGCCAAAAACGGAAAGCTCTTTGGCTATGGAAAGGACATTTTCAATGTCAATTCCGCCTAAGAAGCCATAAAAGACAAGATTCTTGTTGGAATGATAGAGTTTTTCCGCGCCGACGGCCATGGTAATGTCAAACCGCCCGCGACACCATACCACGCGTGATGAAAAGCAGTGGAGCCGCCCGCGCAGGCATTTTCAACATTGGCAATAGGAATGCCCTCGATTCCCATTCCCTTGAGGGCGACCTGGCCGCGAATGGTCATTTGCCCTGCTTCCCCCCAACCGGCATTGGAAAACCACAGAGCCTGAACATCTTCTTTGGTTAAGTTCGCATCTTTCAGGCATCCTTTGGCTGTTGCAATCGCCAGATCCTTGATGCTCTTATCCATATGTTTGCCGAATTTGATTGTATCAACTCCAATGATATAGACGTCCCGCATATAAAACCTCTCTATCGTTGACAACTTTGTACTTGATAATGCAAAAAATATATGGTAAATAATTAACTGTAATTGGTTAACCAATTAATAGCATATATTTACCATATGTCAAGTATTTTTTATAAAGGAGACGATATGGACGGTTTTCAGGCGCATGAACGGGTTATGAGCATACTGGTAAAGCAGATTTTCAGCAGACAGTTAAAACCGGGCGACAAACTGCCTCCGGAGCGGCAACTGACCAAAGATATTCACGTGGACAGGGCATCTTTGAGAATTGCCCTGAAAAATATGGAAATGATGAATGTGCTTTCCATAAAACACGGCGACGGCATTTATGTCCGTGATTATATGAAAGGCGCGAGCATTGATTTTTTGCGAATGCTTTTCCTGCAAACGGAACAACAGGATGGTGAATGGCTGGTTGACCCGTATATTATCGATGAGATTTGGGAATTCTGGTCTTTTTTCCTGCCGGAAATGCTGAAACTTGCCGTCAAGCGGTTTACACCGCGCGATATTAAATCCATGATGGACATCTTTGATGAAGAGCTTGCCAATTTGCCCGACAGGGCGCGCGTCATTGAGTTGGAACTAAAATCCCAGGAACTGGTGGCTGAAATAGGAAACAACATGGTCGTTATCCTCATCACCCATACCTGCCGTCCCCTGCGCAAGAAAATGATAGAAATATTTTATTCTTCGCTGGATGAAGAAGGCGTTAAAAATCATATCGAGATAAAAAAAGAATTGATGCGGTCATACATGACGATGGAAAAAGCCGATAGTCTGGCTTTTATCGACCAGTACCGCGAAATCCTCAACAGCCACCGGGGCAATATTCGCAAACTGCTTTTTAAAGATTCGGAGAAGGAAGCAAAAGCGCAGTGAGGGGGTATAGGCAAAAAAAATGAATCTTTCAAAGGATGGATTAAAATTGATTTCCGAGCGTCAAATAGGTTTTACCTCGATATTGCTAATAACTACTAAAAACGACTTTGAAAAATTTTTCTGTTGAAATTACGATTGAAAGTTACAGATATATTATTTATGGTTGGCGTGCTTATGTATATTCATTATTATTATTTAAGAATCCTCAAGCCACACAGCCATATCTTATTCGTTTACAACTCTACCGTTATGGTCACGTAATTTAATTACAGGTAATCCCTGATGTCTTTCAAGTAAAATTTCTGAGAAGTTTTCATCTAAATAGGAAAACTTACGCCTTATCAAACCAGCAATTCTAGAATTTGCAGTACTTATTATAATTTGCCGTTTTCCACTGTCAGCGATCCATCTCAGCGTGTCTAGGAAATTTAATGAATTGATGTCATCTACCTGCTGAATAGGCTCATCCTGTCAGCGGTCACTTAAACCCCGCCAGTGAGGGTCGAATCAAAACCCGCCATTT